>NZ_JBHILU010000015.1:0-30094 GCF_042193495.1 Bartonella sp. TS82HLJMH
ATATTCTTTTGACAGACCGTGAAAGTGCAAAACTGCTTCATATGAGTGTCTCAACATTCCGCCGTCATGTTACCAATGGATCTCTCCCAAAACCTTTAAAATTTGGTTTTTTATCGCGTTGGTTACAATCGGATCTTTTGAATGTCATCGAGCAAGCAAAACAGCAACGTTATAACGACGCGGCATAAAAAGAAAGCCTTGTCACGTAAGGATGGACAAGGCTTTTCATTTTCACACGAAGCTTATGAAGTGCAAATTCCATCCTGTGACGCAAGTAACAGAATAAAAAAATTATGTTTTTTTTTATGAATGCTCAGGACATTACAAATGCCTTGCGTGGGGGATAACATAAGCGTTATGAAACAATCCCCCCGTTGTCCAGCTCATGATGCTAGGTTGCCTAGTTTATCCATTGTCAATGACACTATTATAAGACATAAAATCCGAATAAATTAGGAAAAAAATCAAAAAATTTCAAAAGCAAGAGGTTTTTTTATTATTTTTGATAACTTTTTTAATCGTCCAAGAGGACGTTCTCCTAATAACCCAGCGTAATTCTTTGGGATCTGCAAAATAATGTGATCTGCTTTTTTACGCCACAATAGATGAGGTAAAATACCTGCAACAGAAGCACTAAAAAGATGAGCAATCCGCATAGTTTCGCCAAGAATACGTGCTTTTTCAATTATATTTTGAGTTGCTAATTGAAAAATGGGGAGAGATTCTTTATCAACCAATAAACTCGTGTTGCGAAAAAAAACAGCAAGCGCCGCATAAAGGCGCCCTTCATGAGAAATTCCTGGATAAGATCCTAAAGCTATTTGATTTGCTGCTTCATTGCCTCGATAATCTGGATGTATACGCCAACCAATATCCGCAAGGAGACAAGCGGCTTGACGATAACGGCTTTCATTTTCAGTTTCTGAAATTCCAAAAACTTCAAAAGCATTCGTCGTAAAATCAATGAGTTCTTCTGCTTGTTTTGGTGAACGTGCCCGTAAAATAGCCATTTCTGTGCATGCTGCAATGAGAGGATCTGAAAGTCGAAGCGCCTGCGGCAATCGTGAATAAAGAAAACCTTCACGAACGCCAGCACCAGAAAAAATTATCTTTTCAAACTCCATACACTGAATGAGTTCAATAAGAACTATTGCCCCATAAGATAAAAGTTTCCGACGATTCTGAGAAACCGCTGCAATCCCCCTCATATTATCAATATTGCCACGTGCTACAAGACGTAAAAAGTTCTCCATTTCAACGGCATCAACTTCATAGCCATGCATAACAGGGAGCCGGTAGTGTTTCATTGCCATATGGAGTTTTGCCAAATTACGCCATGTCCCCCCCACTGCATAAAAATAACGTGCTATACCTTTACGAGTACGAACAACAGACGATTTATAAAGTTGCTCATGTACAATTTTTGTAGCTACAGCACTATCATTATTTGACATATACTGTAGCCTTAAACCACCCAATGGGAGAGTTATCCCTTCACCAACATCAGAATGATCAATATCAATCAGCTCAAGACTTCCACCACCAAGATCCCCAGAAATACCTTTTGGTTGATAAAAAGTAGACACAACTCCATATGCTGAATACATAGCTTCTTCACTTCCTGAAAGAAGATATATTTTACTTTGCAAAATATCTTCAGCATGCTGAATAAATGCTACACCATTCTTTGCATCTCGTGCTGCTGCTGTTGCTAAAGTATAGACCTCATCTGCCCCAATCTGTCGACAAAGCGTACGAAACCGTTTCAGTGTTTGCAACGCCATTTTCATCGATTTTTCTTCTAAAAATCCTGTTTTTGCCACACCATGACCGAGACCACAAAGAATCTTTTCATTAAACAAAACCGTTGGTGAGCGAACAAGCCCCTCATAAATAACCAACCGAACAGAATTTGAGCCAATGTCAATAACAGCAACAGGCTTACGCCCTTTTAACCGACCTTGAGCATCTATATATGTCATTGGATTTTAATCTTTATGTATTTCGGCTTGTTGCCGATGCAACGCAATCAAGCGCGAAACAGAAGATTCAAAGGACTCTTTTCTCCCCGCAAAACTTGTATTAGCCATAAAATACTCCTGCGCATTAAACAGACTCTCACCTTCTTGCGGTGTGATACGTTTTGATGTTCCATCCTTAAGTATATCAAAGCTTTGTTGATTATCAATGATATTAGCCAACATAATTTGTAAAAGAATTTTTTGACGCACTATTTTATTAAAAACTGGAACCAATATTTCAATACGATAGTCTAGATTACGAGGCATCATATCAGCAGAGCCTAAGTAAACAAGTGCATTTTCATTAGGCAAATCTTGACCATTCCCAAAACAAAAAATGCGACTATGTTCAAGAAAACGCCCGACTATTGATTTTACACGAATATTATCTGAAATTCCTAGAATACGAGGACGTAAACAACATATCCCCCGCACAACCAAATCAATTTGCACCCCTGCTTGACTGGCACGATATAAAGCATCAATAATTTCAGGATCAACCAATGCATTAACTTTCATCCAAATAGCAGCAAACCTTCCCTGTTGTGCATGAGAAATTTCTCCCTCAATATGCTCTAAGATACGACCACGCAATGTTAAGGGTGAAAAAGCAATCTTCATTGTTTCATTCGGACGCTCATATTGCGCAATATAATTGAACAATAACGCAACATCATGAGCGATATCATCATCCTTGGAAAAAAAAGAAAGATCCGTATAAGTTTTAGCGTTAATGGGATGATAATTTCCTGTTCCAAGATGAACATAAGAGCAAAGACGTTTTCCCTCACGTCTCACAACCAATGACATCTTAGCATGCGTTTTTAATGCAATAAAACCAAAAATAACTTGAACCCCAGCACATTCAAGATCCCGTGCCCAACGAATATTTGCTTCCTCATCAAAACGCGCTTTAAGTTCTACCAAAGCAGTCACAGACTTTCCCTGTTCAGCTGCTTCAATCAAAGCGCCAACAATTGGACTATCATTTGATGTACGATAAAGTGTTTGTTTGATTTCCATAACATCAGGATCGCAAGCAGCTTGACGTAAAAATTGGACAACAACATCAAATGTCTCATAAGGGTGATGAATCACAATATCATTTTCACGAATAGCCGCAAAACAATCCCCTTTATGTTCACGAATACATTTTGGAACACGGGGAATATAAGGAATAAATTTGAGATCATTACGGGGAATAGAAACAATTTCTGATATCATATTAAGCGCTAAAAATCCATCCAGAACATTAATACAATTATCAGGAACAGCAAAACTATTCGCTATAAACTGGCGTAAACTCTCTGGCATTTTTGCGTCAAATTCAACTCGAATAACCTGCCCACGGCGCCGCCTTTTGAGAGCAGTTTCAAAAAAATGAACAAGATCCTCAGCTTCTTCTTCTACTTCAATATCACTATCTCGGATTACTCTAAATGTACCAATTCCTTTAACCTCATAATTAGGAAATACATGTTTAATAAAAAGGCAAATAACATCTTCAGATGCAATAAAACGACAATGACTGCCCTCTTGAGGAAGAAGAATAAAACGCCTTAAAAGCATTGAAATAGACAACAGCACTGTGTGTGAGTTCTGATCAGTTTTTCCAGACAATTGAAGAGCAATAGAAAGCCCTAAATTAGGAATAAATGGAAAAGGATGAGTAGAATCAACAGGCAAAGGTTTTAAAACAGGAAAAATTGTCTCAAGAAAATATTTTTCAAGCCATGATTTTTCAATTTCTGAAAGATCATCAGAACAAATAATTTCAATATCATTCTTTTTTAATTCATCACGTAAAACATTCAATTCTCGTAGTTGGTGAGCCTGCAACTTTGAAATCTCAGCTAATACAATATCAAGTTGTTCCTGTGGAGTGTGTCCATCTGCACTGCACGCTGTAACGCGAGCACGAATTTGAGCTGCTAGTCCTGCAACACGAACCATAAAAAACTCATCAAGATTTGCCGCTGAAATAGAAAGAAATTGTAGACGTTCTAATAAAGGATGTTTAGAATTAGCCGCTTCCATCAAAACACGATTATTAAATTGTAGCCATGAAAACTCTCGATTAATAAACCGTACCGGATTTTTCATTGTTATATTTGATATAGAAATTTTATCTACCACCCTCTGTTCCATATATCCTAAATAATTTTCTTTTATATTTTCTAAAATCCTTGACGAAATATCCCATATAACATTTTATAATGTGTTATCATCATAATAATATATCAATGCCTAACTTTTCTCATCGTGTTTTCATTTAATATTTAAAAATACTTGGAACTATTTCTATGCGCAAAGCGCTAAAAACACGACAGTTATTCTAATATAGCATAAAAGGAGGAGAAATTTGTCTTAAAAAGCAGCTTGCATTATTATAAGCTTTATTACAAACTCACGCCTATAAAATAAAAGAGCCCAATTATAGCTGATGAGACAATTTATTCTGGAGTTTGTACGCCATGGCTGATCACAATATTCCCCATTTCCAAAATGACCTTGGATATAAAACAATCGAAATTGGTGTGAAAGAATTTATGTGTGTAGGCGCTACACAACCATTCGATCATCCTCATATCTTTATCGACATGGGAGAAGCAACTGAGAAAATTTGCCCTTATTGCTCAACCCTTTATCGTTATGTTCCCTCGCTATCATACGATCAAACAAACCCAAAAGGATGTTTATATCATCCAGAAAAGCTATTATAATCGCGTTTTTGGACTTTCTTAATAACTACTCTTTTAATTCTGCTTGTTTAATATGAAATCATTTGTGGACCGATCACCCCTCATTATTGGAGGAGGAATTGCTGGTTTAAGCACCGCTTTAGCACTCGCTCACAAAGGAATTGCAAGCACCATTATCGAAAAGTGTAAGCAACTTGAAACAATAGGCGCTGGTATTCAACTGACACCAAATGCAACATCTATTCTTGCTCGCTGGGAACTTCTTAACAAACTCACTGAAGTCGCGACAATCCCGCATTTTCTTGAGTTAAAAGATGGATTATCTTTAAAAATACATCTACAGGCTCATCTTATCAATCTAACAGAAAAATATTGGAAAGCCCCTTATATGACGATCCACCGCGCGGCTTTACAAAAAATTTTATATAATGCAGTGATTGAAAATCCTTTGATCAAATACAAAGCAGGCGAAACGATTGTATCTTCTACCCAATCTGCAACCAACATTAAAATAACAACAATAAAAACAGATACAACAACAGAACAGCTTCATTCAACGCCCCTTCTGATCGGATGTGATGGAGTTTGGTCAACATTACGGCAACAATCTCCTTTTCATGAAAGAGCAAATTTTAGTGGCTTTATTGCTTGGCGTGCAACAACAACATTTGATAATCTTCCTCAAAAATTTCGTTCTTCGTTGCAAAATATGAATACAATTACAGCTTGGATGGGACCAAAAAATCATCTTGTTGTCTATCCCATTCAATCGTCAGAAAAAATTTTTAATTTTGTCGCCATTACGCATGGAGAAAATTCAAAAGAAGGATGGGCTCATAAAGGAGATAAAGAAAAACTAAAATCTCTTTTTAGAGGTTGGAATTCAAAAATATTACAAATCTTTGATCATATCGATGAATGGAGCTATTGGCCACTCTTTCAAATGAAACAAAATCGTTTTATCGGCTTAGAGAGACAAGTATTTGTTGGCGATTGTGCACATGCAGTCTTACCTTTTGCAGCACAAGGTGCCGCTATGGCAATTGAAGATGCTGCCACATTAGCAGAAGCACTTTCATTGAAAGATTTTTCATTAACGAAAGCACTTTCGCTTTACGAAATAACACGCACCCCCCGTATTGCAGCGGTAAAAAAACGCGGAGATTTCAATAGATTAGCCTATCACGCAACCGGTCCTATAGCAATTGCACGCAATCTTATGATGAAAATTCGTACACCAGAGAGCATTATGTCAGATCTCAATTGGCTTTACATGTATGATGCGATGAATTCCATAAAAAATAATGATAAAAACTTATAAAATCCTTTCAATACTTTGAATATTACGAAAGAAAGAGATTTTTTGACTCTATAACACTAAAAAACCATCATAGTTTACTCAAATAAAAGCCATATTTTCCAAAACCTAAAATCCGATTTTAAAAGCTTAATTTTTAGCTCTCCTAAAAGCAAAAACACCACTCAAAATTAGCTCCCATCTTTAATCTTTCTGTTAACTCAATTCTACATCAACAACACCCTGAATTAATTTCATAGCATTTGCGACATGTGGATTTACCTTATATCGCTTAGGAAGCGCAATTTCGACTTCTCGCAATCCATTCTCTTGAATTAAAATAAGCCCAACCTCTCCATTCCCCCCAAGATTTAAATTTTGTTCAATTTGTGGAAGCATATCAACTGTTTTTATAAAAAGACGCATCATTTTATGCTGTTTTAATGATTCCTTTTCCAACGACTGAATTGTTTCAATTCGCAAACTAACTCCTTCAGAACGATTTTCTGCGCTCACCGTAATAATAAAAGATTTTCCAGGTTCTAGCATCTCTTCATAATCCGCAAGTGCCTCAGAAAAGAGAACTGCTTCATATTGTCCACTTGTATCAGAAAAATGAATAATTCCCATTTTTTTACCAGATTTTGTTTTACGCACGTTTTTTGCCACAACAGTTCCAGCAAGTCGTGCAGCCGTTGCTCCTCCTTTAACGGCATTGGCAAAATTAACCCAAGTCTGAATGCGTTTTTTGTCCAGAATTGCTTGATACTCCTCCAATGGATGCGCAGAAAAGTAAAAACCTATAGCTTGAAATTCTCGATAGAGTTTCTCAGCCGGCAACCAAGGAGTTGTTTGCGATAAAATCAATGGTTCTTTTAATCCGCCTGCCATTCCAAATATATCAACCTGCCCGCTAGAATTGTCATCGAGAATACGAAGTGCACGCGCATGAAGAATTCCAAGATTGGCTAATAAAACCTCACGTGCAATGTTAAAACAATCAAAAGCACCAGCACAAACTAAACTTTCCATCGCACGCTTGTTAACAATACGAGGATCAACACGCGCACAAAAATCTTCCAGATCCTTAAAAATATTATCCCCACGACAAGCAACAATATGATCCACAACAGTTTCTCCCACTCCTTTAATGGCAGCAAGAGAATAATAAATACAGTTATCACCAACCTCAAAAACACGATGAGATGTTTGTATAGAAGGTGCAATAACTTCAATACCCAGCCTTAATGCTTCACGCCGAAAATCATTAAGTTTATCTGTATTCGTCATATCATACGTCATTGAAGCTGCTAAAAACTCAACGGGATAATTTGCTTTCATATAAGCTGTTTGGTAAGAAACAATTGCATAAGCAGCAGCGTGCGATTTATTAAAACCATAATCGGCAAATTTTGCTAAAAGGTCGAAAATAATATCAGCTTGATCTTTATCAACACCACCAGCAACAGCTCCATTGACAAAACGCGTACGCTGTTTTTGCATTTCAGCATGAATTTTTTTTCCCATAGCACGACGTAATAAATCGGCTTCTCCAAGCGAATAGCCAGCAAGCACCTGAGCAATCTGCATTACCTGTTCTTGATAGACAATAACACCTTGTGTTTCTTTGATCAGATGATCTATTTTAGGATGAATAGAAGCAATTTCCTCTTCCCCATGTTTGCGTGCATTATAAGTTGGAATATTCTCCATTGGACCTGGACGATAAAGTGCGACCAGCGCAATAATATCTTCAATACGGTCTGGCTTCATTCCAATCAATGCCTTGCGCATACCAGAACTTTCCACCTGAAACACGCCAACCGTTTCACCACGTGCCATCATAGCATAGGTTGCTTCATCATTCAGAGGGATATTTGATAAATCTATTTTGATCCCCTTTCTGGCAACAAAATCGACTGCCATTTTCAAAACAGTAAGCGTTTTTAATCCAAGAAAATCAAATTTTACCAGCCCTGCCTGTTCAACATATTTCATGTTAAATTGTGTAACAGGCATATCAGAACGAGGATCACGATACATCGGGACAAGCTCCCAAAGCGGACGATCTCCAATAACAATCCCAGCAGCATGAGTCGAAGCATGACGATAAAGTCCCTCCAACTGAAGTGCTATATCTAATGCGCGTCCAACAACGGGATCTTTTTTCTTTTCCTCTTCAAATTTAGGTTCATCCTTAATAGCATCAGCCAATTCTACCTGGCTTCCTGGCGTGGCAGGAATTAATTTTGTAAGATAATCCACCTGACGATAAGGAACTTCTAAAACACGCCCCACATCACGCAAAACTGCACGTGCCTGTAACTTACCAAAAGTAATAATTTGAGCAACTTGATCACGTCCATATTTTTTTTGAACATATTGAATAACTTCTTCGCGCCGCTCCTGACAAAAGTCGATATCAAAATCTGGCATCGAAACACGATCTGGGTTGAGAAAACGCTCAAAGAGAAGAGAAAACCGCAATGGATCAACATCAGTAATCGTCAATGCATAAGCAACAAGTGAACCAGCACCAGAACCCCGTCCTGGTCCAACGGGAATATCATGAACCTTTGCCCATTTTATGAAATCTGAAACGATAAGAAAATATCCAGAAAATTGCATACGCGTAATAACTGAAACTTCATAATCAAGCCGCTGCTCATAATCTGCAATTGTATACCCTTCAGCCAATCCAATTGTTTCAAGCCGCATTTTCAAACCAGCTTTAGCCTGATTTAACAACTCACTATCCTCTACTTCCAAAGTATTTTCTGAATTAGCAGATTGTTCTATAAAACGAGGCAATATCGGTTTTCGAAGAGGCGTGGCAATATGACAACGCAATGCAATTTCAACACTATTTTCTAAAGCTTCTGGAAGATCAGAAAACAGTGTAACCATTTCATCTTGTGACTTCAAATAATGATCTGGCGTCACACGTTTGCGATCTGGATTAGAGACTATTTGTCCTTCTGAAACAGCCATCAGCGCATCATGCGCTTCATACCCTTCTTTCTTCAGAAAAAAGGCTTCATTTGTTGCAACAAGAGGAATTTCATGCGCATAAGCCAATTTAATAAGATCAGCTTCTACTCTCCGATCATAAGAGCCATGCCGTTGTAATTCCACATAAAGACGATCAGCAAAAGATTTTTTCAAATAAATTAAGCGTTCAACAGCATGTTCTTTTTTCTCTTCTGCCAAAGAAAGATTAATAGGTCCTCCCTTGCCTCCCGTTAAAACAATTATTCCTTCACTGTGTGCCGACAACCAATTAGCTTTAATATGAGGAGGATCAGTATCACGTTTATCAAGATAAGCACGGCTTACAAGACGAACCAAATGAGCATAACCGGTTTCACTAGCAGCCAACAGAACAATAGAGCAAAAATCAGAAGGATTACGCCATTTAGCCAAACGTGAATGATCATTTTCATCACAAAAATCAACAGTAAGCTGACAACCAATAATAGGTTGGACCCCATGAGAAAGACAATGCTGTGAAAATTCCAAAGCACCAAATAAATTATTGGTATCGGTAATAGCAACCGCTGGTGCATGATCTGAAATCGCCTGTTGAATAATTTGGGGGATTTTTAAAGCCCCTTCGAGTAAAGAATAAGCTGAATGCACTCTCAAATGAATAAAGCGAGGAAGAGAATTTTTGTTCTCTTGTATTTTATTTTTATTTTTTACCACTCTCACAATTTCCCACTACAAAATAAATGCCAAACAGCACCCCTTATAAAAGAAAAAAACTTCTGTTTATCATAACTTTAAAGCTATAAATCCATCATCCTACATAGGAGCAATATCCCAATTTTATTAATATTTATAAGAGAGTTCTATCAAGAAAATGCTTCTATTCACAGCAAATAAACAGCTAAAATAAAAAGAAAAACAATATACTTCATCTAAGCACTTTAATTTTAGCACCCTTTTATTGTATTTAGCTTTAAATATTAATTTTTCTTCCTAAAATTCAATGTGTAAGTAAAGCAACCTCCTCTTTATGACTTTATCCCCAAAAAGCTCTTCTAAAGGTCTAGAAAAAACAAAAAGAGCAGGTTAAATTTGCTCATGCCTCCAAGTCTTCTTACCCCTCTTTTTAATTCTATTCGAACTCTTTCTGGTATTACACCTAAAGTCTATGGTTTACTGACTAAACTCTTAAATGTTAATCCTACACAACGCGAAGCAACTCTTATTGATCTTCTTCAATTAATGCCTCATTCCGTCATAGACCGCAGAATGCGTCCCAACATTGCTTGTGTAACAGAAGGAGACACTGTTACGCTCGAAATTATCATCGATCAACATCAACCACCGCCTCGTGGTCACAACAAAATCCCCTATCGTGTTATTGCCCATGATCAAACAGGAAAAATAAATTTAGTCTTTTTTCACGCTCAGCCTCTTTGGCTAAAAAAACAACTCCCTGAAGGAAAAAAAGTCACTGTATCAGGAAAAATTGAATGGTTTAATGGGCAATTTTCAATGGCGCATCCCGACTATATTGCTCCAAGCGAACAATCAAATCAGATTCCTCTCATCGAACCTGTCTATCCCTCTACTGCAGGACTAACTGCAAAGACACTAAGACGCGCCATACAAAACGCTCTTGATTTTATTCCTCTGCTCCCAGAATGGATAGATGAAAATGTAAAAAAGCAGCAAAATTTTTCTTCTTTTTCTGTTGCTTTACGCCGTATCCATGCGCCCATTAATCCCAACGATCTATCCCTAGAAAGTACAGCACGCAAACGTCTTGCCTATGATGAATTGCTCGCTTGTCAATTGGCGCTAGGACTCGTGCGTTTGAAAACTAAATCTCTTGTTGGCACTTCTCGACCATCAACAGGAATTTATACTAAAAAATTGCTTAATGTCCTCCCCTTTCAACTCACAACCGGACAAAAAAAAGCAGTAGAAGATATCGCGAATGATCTTGCTTCGCCAGAACCGATGCTAAGACTGCTTCAAGGTGATGTAGGCGCAGGAAAAACTGTTGTTGCATTGATGGCAATGGCACAAATTGCTGAAAATTCAGGACAATCAGCTTTAATGGCACCAACCGAAGTGCTTGCCAGGCAACATTTTTCCACCATTGCTCCTCTTGCCGAAAAGGTCGGATTACAAACAACTCTTTTAACAGGACGAGAAAAAGGGAAATTGCGAACAAATATCTTGAATGATATTCAATCAGGTCAAGTGTCTATTATCATCGGAACCCATGCTCTCATACAAAACAGCATTACTTATAACAATCTTGCCTTAACCATTATCGATGAACAACACCGTTTTGGTGTCCATCAACGTATCGCTCTTACAGAAAAAGGCAATAAACCTGATATGCTGGTTATGACCGCCACGCCCATTCCGCGCACACTTGTCTTAACAGCTTTTGGTGATATGGATGTATCTAAAATTACAGAAAAACCAATGGGACGACAACCCATTACAACAGCAATGCTTTCTTTGAAACGTCTTCATGAGCTTATAGAGCGAATCGCAATTGCATTAGAAAAAGGAGAAAAGCTCTATTGGATTTGTCCTTTAGTGGAGGAATCGACAACTCTTGATCTCACTTCAATTGAAAACCGCTTTGCATTTCTCCATGAACGCTTTGGAGCACACGTTGGTATGATCCACGGAAAAATGTCTACAGCAGAAAAAGAAGCCGCTATGGCATCTTTTAAATGTGGAAATACACGTATTTTAGTTGCAACCACCGTCATTGAAGTGGGAGTAGATATTCCAGATGCTTCAATCATTATCATAGAACACGCGGAACATTTTGGCCTTTCACAACTGCACCAATTGCGTGGACGTGTAGGACGAGGCGATAAAAAATCTTCCTGCATTTTGCTCTATAAAGATCCACTGACTAAAACAGCAGCAACACGTCTTAATATTATCCGCAATACAGAAGATGGTTTTGAAATCGCTGAAGAAGATTGGCGCCTGCGAGGCGAAGGAGAGCTTTTAGGTACAAAACAATCCGGAGTCCCTGAATTTCATATAGCAAACCTTGCAGTTCATAGTGATCTTTTGTCAATGGCAAGAAAAGATGCTCGTTTATTTTTACAACGCGATCCTCATCTTTCTTCTCAGCAAGGACAAGCTTTACGGTTGCTACTTTATCTTTTCGGACACGATGATGCTACACGCCTGTTGCGAGCAGGATAATAAAAACCCTCTAATAAAAAATTAAAATACCTCTCTGTTCAAATACGGTTTTCTCTCTTAAAATAACCCATAAATGATCTATACAATCCCTTACCATCTTTATGCTCCATGAAAGAGTAAGAAGCCAACAACAGCATCTTTTCTTTCAATCTAAATTATTCTTGTATTAAAACAGTAGAAGCAATATTGCGTCTTTTTTTATCATTATATTCACATAGCTGATCTATTTTTTGATAGGTAAGAAAATATTTTTTGTTTTATCGTAAAGAATTTAGAAAGAAAAATCCCGTCTCCGATATTCTCATTCAACAGAAAAAAGTGGGAAAAATAAGCTATCATTATAAATCAATTTCTTACACTTGATTATTCTCCAAAAGATTCAGAAATATACTTTTATTCAACCGTGACTGATTTTGCTAAGTTACGGGGTTGATCAACATCTGTTCCTAATAAAACAGCCGTATGATAAGCGATTAACTGAACAGGAAGTGCATAAATAATAGGAGAAATAAATTCTGGAACATCTGGCAAAGTGATCGTTGATAAAGTCTTAAGATAGGCTACTTCTGCTCCTTTTTTATCGGTTATTAAAATAATACGACCATTACGCGCTACCACTTCTTGCATATTAGAAAAAGTTTTTTCAAACCACCGATCATAAGGTGCAACAACAATAACAGGTATTGTTTCATCCACCAAGGCAATTGGTCCATGCTTCAACTCACCCGCCGCATAACCTTCAGCATGAATATAAGAAAGCTCTTTCAGTTTAAGGGCTCCCTCCAAAGCAATCGGATAAGAAGTCCCACGTCCCAGATAAAGAATACTTTTTGCATTCACTAAATCACGACAAACACATTCAATTTTGCTCTCTAATTTTAAGACCTCATTTAAAATACGTGGAACTTCTGCCAACTGTTGTACCAATTGCTGTTCCATTTGAGCCGAGAGATAGCCACGTTGTTTAGCCGCACTAAGTGCTAGTGAAGCAAGCGTTGCCAATTGACAGGTAAAAGCTTTTGTTGACGCAACACCAATTTCCGGTCCGGCAAGTGTTGGGAGAATAAAATCAGCCTCCCTTGCCATTGTTGATTGCTCTACATTCACAATTGTTGCTGTTTTTACACCCCGCTCACGACAATAACGCAAAGAAGCCAATGTATCAGCTGTCTCACCAGATTGAGAAACAAACAGCGACAACACATCGGACGTTATAGGAGGTTCACGATAACGAAACTCCGAAGCAACATCATTATCAACACTTAAAGCGGCAAATTTCTCAAACCAATAGCGCGCAACTAAGGTTGAATAATAAGCCGTCCCACAACTCGCAAAAAGGAGACGATGAATATTTTTCCAATCAATCAAATTCTCAAAGGGGCGAACAGCATAATTTCCAAGATCAAGATAATGCGCCAAATTATGAGAAATCACTTCAGGTTGTTCAAACATTTCCTTGTGCATAAAATGACGATGATTACCCTTAGAAATCAATAAAGCCTCTTCAAGTAATGTTGTCACAGGACGTTTTACCGGTTGATTATATACATCGTAAATTGTGACACCTTCCCGTGTAAGAACAGCCCAATCCCCATCTTCCATATAGCTAATATGATCAACGAATGGTGCCAAAGCAATCGCATCTGACCCCACAAAAAATTCATCTTTTCCATAACCAATTGCCAGAGGTGGACCAGAACGAGCCGCAATCATAAGGTTATCTTCACCTTCGAAAATAAGAGCAATAGCAAAAGCCCCCTGCAGCCTTTTCCAACTGGTACGTATAGCTTCTTGCGGAGAAAGACCATCTTTTAATGCACGCGTTATTAAATGTGCAATAACTTCCGTATCCGTATCTGTTTCAAAGATATAACCATCCTCTATGAGTTCCTTTTGCAATTCTACAAAATTTTCAATAATACCATTATGAACAATCGCAAGCTTTTCAGTCACATGGGGATGCGCATTGCGTTCAACAGCAATTCCATGCGTAGCCCAACGGGTATGACCAATCCCTAAACTTCCCTCCAGAGGTGTTTTTTTTAATTTTTCTTCTAAATGAACAAGCTTCCCCTCAGCACGTACACGATAAAGATGCCCATTATGGACTGTTGCCACCCCAGATGAATCATACCCTCTATATTCAAGACGTTTTAACCCCTCAACCAAAGAGGACGTAACACACCTCTTTCCAAGAATTCCAATAATTCCACACATTAAAAAGCTCCAACCCACATCTTAAAGATTTAAATTTTATAAAACAATCCAACAGCTTTTATTTAAAACTATAAATAATAAAATAATTCAAACATGGAGTACGGCAATCTTTAAGAATAAACATTCTATCCATCGTTAGATTAACACGAAACAAAGAAATAGACTGAAAATAATCATTTTTTATGTTTGTTTTCTAACAAGCGCTCTCGAAATTTTGTCGCATAGCCCTCTTTTATAACCTGTCGTGCACGCCCAAAAGCCATACTGTTCATAGGAATATTTTCAGTAATAACACTTCCTGAAGCAACATAAGAGCCATCCCCTATTACCAATGGTGAAACAAGTGCCGTATTAGACCCAACAAAAGCATAATCACCAATCATGGTTTTATATTTGTTAAATCCATCATAATTGCAAGTAATCGTACCAGCTCCAATATTGGTATGTGCACCAATTTCGGCATCACCAATATAACTTAAATGATTGATTTTAGAAGATTCTCCTACCTTAGCTTGTTTGACTTCACAAAAATTTCCAATCTTTACGGACTTCGCCAACTCTGTTCCAGGACGCAAACGTGCATAAGGACCAATCTGTGCATCCTTACCAACTACAGCACCCTCAAGATAACTAAATGCATGAATAACAGCACCAGATTGTACTTTCACGCTTAATCCAAAATAAACATTTGGTTCTATCACCACCCCTGGTTCAATTTCTGTATCATAAGAAAAATAGAGTGTTTCTGGTTTTAAGAGTGTAACACCTGATAACATTAAATCACGCGCTTTACGTTTTTGCCACAAAGAATCAGCCTCAGAAAGTTCAAGACTGTTATTAATTCCTACAATATCTTCAAAAGGAACTTCAACAACACGCACATTTAATCCTTCGCGTGTTGCAAGAGCAGCAATATCTGTTAAATAATATTCTTTTTTCACATTGTTATTACCAACCTTCTCTAAAAGAGAAAGTGCATGTTTTCCACATATAGCGAGTATTCCACCGTTACAAAAAGAAATCTTTTTTTCTTCATCGCTAGCGCCTTTTTCTTCTACAATTGCGATCAATTGACCATTTTTCTCGATCAAACGCCCATAACCTGTGGGATTTTCGGTATGAAAACCTGCAAAAACAACATCTGCTCCATCAGCAAGCTGTGCACGCATTTGGTGCAATGAATCTTGCTGAATGAGAGGCGTATCCCCAAAAACAATGAGAACATCATCCACTTCCTTTTGCAAAGCTAAACGAGCAGATAAAACAGCATGAGCAGTTCCTAAACGCTCTTTTTGTTCAAAAATCATCACATCTTTTACAAATGACTGAACAACGCGCGTAACCTCCTTAGCACCAAATCCCACAACGACTGCTAATTGTGAAGAGCCTACCAATTCTATTTGTTTTAGAACATGGCATATAAGAGGCAATCCAGCAATTTTATGAAGTACCTTAGGCAGAGACGATTTCATGCGCGTCCCCTCACCTGCAGCAAGAACAATAGAAAGACAACTTCTAACCATAAAAACACATAAGACTAACGAGAAAATCCAAAAAAATTCATAATATCGTGCCAACGAATATCTTCAATATAACTCAACGAAGGATAATGTTCTAAAAGCCAAAATGAAAGATCCTGCATAGAGCCTGTTAAAAACAAAATTCCTGTAAGAATAAGAAAAACACCAATAATTTTTTCAACTTTTCCTAAATGAATACGAAAAGCTCCTAAAAATCGCATAAAACTGCTCGAAAATAAAGCTGCCAACATAAAAGGAATAGCAAGACCTAATGCATAAACCGCTAATAGAATAGCTCCCTCTCCCACAGTTTCTTTTGTTCCAGCAAGCGTTATAATAGGGCCTAAAATGGGGCCAATACACGGTGTCCAACCAAAAGCAAAAGCTAAACCAATAATATACGCGCCTAAAGGGCCAGCAGGTGTTTTTTTGGTCTGAAAACGCGCTTCACGAAATAAAAAAGCGATCTTGAAAATCCCTAAAAAATTTAAACCAAAAATAATAATGACAATTCCAGCAGCAAGAGCAAACCAATCACGATAATAACCGATGAATTTCCCAATTGTGCTAGCACTGGCACCTAAAGCAACAAAAACAGTTGTAAACCCGAGAACAAAAGCAATAACAGAAGACAATAAAGCCCACCGTATAAAGACTTTCTCATCACGATTTTCTGAACGAAAATCATCAATACCAACACCTGCCATATAGCACAAATAAGGAGGAACTAATGGCAAAACACAGGGCGACAAAAAAGAGAGCGCCCCAGCAAAAAACACACCAACTGTTGAAATTTCAATCAAAACTCATACCCCGTCTCTCATCATAGTTACCCCCATAAATAACGATCAATCCACATCTTCATCAATTCGTTGCATATTTTGCTCATTCGCCACCACACTTATATCTTCATCATGACCAGAAACGACTGAAAAAACTTTTTGATAGATTTTATCTTTATTTTTAGCAATTGCAATATACTCTCCCTCCGCTAACACGAGTGAAACATAAGCACCAACTGTTTCATAAACGATATCACCAGAATCATTGGCAAGAGACCAACTTGTATCTGCAAGCGCTTCCCCTCCTTCTTGTCGTACCAGCTTTAAGACAATCTGAGCAGCCTGATGTTCAAGGGTAACTTCTGTCATTTTACCAGCATCCACTTGAATATCCGAACGAGCCGTCGCATTAATAGAACCATAATGGGAAGCAACATGGTAGCGGCCAGCTTTTAAACGTACAACTGATTGGGGTTTAATATTTGATAAAATCACCCCCGTATCATCATTTTCTTTTTCATCCTCATAAATGGTAAAACGTAATTCCTTTTCATTCATTACACCATTGAGCAGTGTTGCATTTAAAATGACACCACCAGCCTCAAGATTAAAGTTTTTTACAAGACTCTGTCCATTTTTTAAACGAATATGGCGCACAGCACTCATATGACCAAATGAGACATGAACAAGATAACTTCCTGGTTCGAGATCAAAACGTGCACTTCCCCCCTTATAGGTTGCCACTAATGGTAATTTATTATCAATCCCTAGAATAGGGACATAAACCCGCCAGATAAGCCCTTTTTCAATATCCGGATGACTATTTGTTAATCGAGCATTCAAAATGAGTTGTGTTTGAGATGCTACATTTTCTTTTTCCTGCTCTTGAGACTTTACAATAAAACTCCTTGATTGTCCCTGCTGCTGATCTTTCCCTTCTCCTTCTTCAGAAAAAGCACAGTGGCTCCAGATCAATAAAGTAAGCACCACGCACAACCATACACATCGGTGCACTATTTTTATAAGAATACCCATTTTCACATTGTTGACCAACATGATATTTTTTTCAAGAAACAATATCACAAAGCCATCATTTTAAATTGAAAAACTCACACCACAACCACATGATGAAACAGCATTGGGATTGTGGATTTGAAAAGACTGCCCCATAAGATCATCAACAAAATCAATCTCAGCTCCTTCCATGAAAGGAAGTGATAGTAAATCAATAAACACAACTGCCCCATCTTTTTTGAGAACGAGGTCATCTTTACACATTTCAGAAACCAAGTCATATTTATAAGAAAAACCAGAACACCCACCACCTTCAACAGAAATACGCAATGCTATTTTATCGGGTTCACGCAAAAGTATCTGTGCAATTTTTTTGGCAGCAACATCTGAAATTTTCACATTCATTTTATATATCCTTGCATTAAACCATCAAGAAAGAGTATTCCATACTCAAAGAGCAGTTTATTTGTCATAAACCACTCTCAATTTTAAGATGATAATGGGCAACTTGCAATGGATATAGGCAATATCAACTTTAATTACCAATCTCGAGCAGTGTACAGTGCTCATCCGCAAACAAGCCGTGGTAGATTATTCCATGAAACGATGAGCACCACACGCTCACCTTTTCAACGAGATAGAGATCGTATTATCCATTCTAATGCATTTCGACGTCTTAAACATAAAACGCAAGTGTTTATTGCTGACGAAAGCGATCATTATCGTACTCGCCTAACCCATTCCATAGAGGTCTCTCAAATTGCAAGAACATTAGCCCGTGCCCTTTGTCTTGATGAAGACCTTGCCGAAGCCATTGCCCTTGTTCACGACTTTGGACACACGCCCTTTGGCCATGCTGGAGAAGATGCACTTAATGAAGCTATGGTACATTATGGCGGCTTTGATCATAATGCACAAGCATTACGCATTGTCACAAAACTAGAACAGCGCTATGCAAATTTTGATGGACTTAACCTTACATGGGAAACCCTCGAAGGACTTGTAAAGCATAATGGTCCCCTTTTAGGTCCTCACGCGAAGAATAAGGAAATTCCTATCGATATTTTACAATACAATGCAGAGCAAGACCTTGCACTCGATTGTTTTGCAGGACTAGAAGCGCAATGTGCTGCTATTGCAGATGATATCGCATACAATGCGCATGATATTGATGATGGTCTACGTTCGCAATTTTTAACACTCGATCAATTTGAAGATGTTTCACTAACAGCAGCAATATTAAAAGATATAACAGATGAGCATCCCCACCTCGACCAAGCGCGTCGCGGTTACACACTTGTACGAAGACAAATAACAACCATGGTTGAAGATGTTATCAAACAATCAGAAGAAAATTTAGCACGCATCAAACCAACATGCATAAACGATATTCACCAAGCAAAACAAACTATTGTCACCTTTTCACCAACAATGACTGTTTATGAAAAAGAACTAAAAAACTTTTTATTTAAAAATCTTTACTACCATAAACAAGTTCTTAGTCGTCGCAATGCAGCAAAATGCATTGTACAAAAATTATTCAATTGTTATTATGAAAAACCAAATACAATGCCTGAAAGTTGGCAGAGCAAAACAGTGCACTTAAAAAATCAAGAGTTAGCACGTTTGATTGCTGACTTTCTTTCAGGCATGACAGATCACTACGCTCTACGTGAATATCACCGGTTATTTGACCATACAGATAATTTCGTCTAATGGCTTTTGGCATCATCATGGAAGCTAAATATGAATATCTTTAAAAACTTCGAAAAAAAAATTAAGAGATCAATTGAATTATCTGATATAAAAGGAAAAAATGGAGAAGATCTAGATTTATCAAAAATCACTGTTGATCCTCCGCGTGATTCCTCCCATGGTCATTTATCAACCAATGCTGCTATGGTGCTTGCAAAATCTATTGGAATCAATCCACGTGCACTTGCAGATAAAATCATAGAACTTCTTAAAAATGATTCCTCTATCGAAAATATAGATGTTGCCGGTCCTGGTTTTATAAATATAAAGCTTACAAAATTATTTTGGCAAGATACTATAAAATCCATGCTTGAATTAGGCACTTCTTATGGTCGTATCCCAATGGGACAAGGAAAACGCGTCAATGTTGAATATGTCTCAGCAAATCCGACAGGACCAATGCATGTAGGACATTGCCGCGGAGCGGTTATTGGAGATGTTCTCTCCAATTTGCTGCAATTTACGGGCTATGACATTACGAAAGAATATTATATCAATGATGCTGGTCAACAAATCGAAGTCCTCGCCCACTCTGTACTATTGCGCTATCGTGAGGCTCTTGGGCAAGAAATTAATGAAATTCCAGAAGGACTCTATCCTGGAGAATACTTGATACCATTGGGACAATCACTTGCTCAAGAGTTTGGTGACCAACTCCTCACGATGGATAAAGATGAAGCCTTATCTCTTGTGAAAGAACGTGCAATTCATGCAATGATGTCCATGATTCGCGAAGATTTGGCTGCTCTTAATATTTATCATGATATCTTTTTCTCTGAGCGAATGCTTTATGCAGATAATGCACGCGCCATTCGTAACACCATCAACGACCTCACTTTAAATGGTTATATCTACAAAGGAAAACTCCCCCCTCCCAAGGGGCAAAATACAGAAGACTGGGAACCAAGTGAACAAACTTTGTTCCGTTCAACAAATGTTGGTGATGACCAAGACCGTGTTTTAGTCAAATCTGATGGTTCTTACACTTACTTTGCTGCTGATGTTGCTTATTTTCGGGATAAATTTAATCGTCATTTTGATGAAATGATTTATATTCTAGGCGCAGACCATGCTGGCTATGTAAAGCGGCTAGAGGCAATGGCAAAAGCAATTTCTGGGGATAAAGCTAAATTAAGCGTCTTCTTATGTCAATTGGTAAAACTTTTTCGCAACGGTCATCCTGTACGCATGTCAAAAAGAGCAGGATCTTTTGTCACTTTACGGGATGTTGTCGAAGAGGTTGGGCGTGATCCTGTGCGTTTTATGATGCTATACCGTAAGTGTGAAGCACCTCTTGATTTTGATTTTGCAAAAGTAACAGAACAATCAAAAGATAACCCCATCTTTTACGTACAATATGCAAGTGCACGCTGTCACTCAGTCTTTCGTCAAGCACAAGAAGCGCTTCATATTAAAAGCTTTTCAAATGATACATTAATCGCCCATCTTCATCGATTAACAGATGACCATGAAATATTGTTAATACGCAAACTTTCTGAATATCCACGTATCATTGAACAGGCCGTCGTTCATAAGGAACCGCATCGATTAGCGTTTTATCTTTATGACCTTGCCTCCAGCTTTCACACCCATTGGAATAAAGGGAGTGAAAGTCTCAATTTACGCTTTATTCAACCTGATGATAAAGAGTTATCCTTTGCAAGATTGGGGTTGATACAAGCTGTTATCAATATTTTATCATCAGGACTTACCATCATAGGAGTCGAAGCACCAATAGAAATGCGTTGAAAAAGTTCTATAAATACATACAATAGGTACTCTATTGATAAACTTTTTCATGTATCCTTGCATGAGAGGGGGAAAATTTATAATTTTAATATAATAAATCAAAATCAACCATTGATTGCACGCAGATGCAAATCACCATGTGAGAAAAGCTATGAGCGATAACGATCGCAAAAATCTACACGAAACAAAACACGATCATGAACACCATGATCCTTTGGAAAGGCTTACGCGCATTTTTAATCCGCACCAACAAAGCGGAAACCAAAATGAGCAATCTTCTTTACAGACAGATCGATCAACATCTCACCCCGAAACATCATCCCATGATGATGATTTTGATTTGTCCTTTCTAGAAGAAGAACTTGAAAATAATTTAGCACATGACTTACCGTTTGATGATCAAAAAAAACAATGGGACTTGCATGCAACCAGCAACGCAACAGCCTCAGATATTGCACAAGCTGCTTCTTTCAACCATTCAAAACAAAATAATTTATCTGAAGAGAAATATTCTTCACCTAGCAGTCATGATGAAGAACAAATTTTAGATGAGCTTTCTCCATTACCAATCCCAAAGAATCAATCCCCTCAACAGAATACAACAGCAACCAGTGCTGATCCTTTTTTTAAAAAAAGTAATCTTATTTCACAATCAGAATCAGAAAATTTCTTTTTTGATAAATCTGAAAGACGCGAAAATAAGAAAGAGATTCCAGAATCTGTTGAACGAACCAAGCGTTTTTCACAAACAAATTCACAACAGCCTGAAACTACGAATATACAACAAACTTATGATGACAATCAAAACCTCTATGTCACTCCCATAAACCATCCCTATAAAATTTCAGCTGATCAAGAAAATTGGATCAAAAAAGATTATCCTGATGTCTCCTCTTCTACAGAGGCAAATGAGTTTTTCTCATCTTCTAACCTTGTGTCAGAAAGACAAAACACTACCAGAAATCAAACAAAAAGTACCTTCTCCTCACCCTTGGATTCTCCACCAGTTGATAGACAATCTTATTTAAAGGGGGCTTCACAAAAAGATCATACAACCAATTATCCCCATTTTTTTGAAGAAAACCCCTCACAACAAGAAACTTATAACGAAAAAGTTCCAATATATAATGAGGCCCAAGCCCAATACATCAATAACACCGAAGATGCCTCTAACCCAAATAGAGAAATTTCATATAATGAAAATAATTCTGATGAGTTTCTTTCCTCATCAGCCTCTTTGAATACAAAACAAACGGATGGCTTTTTTGCCCATAACTATACGCACAGAGATACTCCCCCTCCCAATGTTGATACTTATAAATTTTCAGAGGAAATCGTAGAAAAAACTGGCCCTATTATGGTTCCAGAAGTCCCATATGAAGCGCCAGAATATGATGTGCCAACTAGTGGTGGTTTAGAAGAAGAATTTGCTGATGTACTCAATGTGGGAAATGTCCCAACGGATAACTTTTCTCAAAAACAACAGAAAAATGAGGTTTTTAGTGAAGTTTTTCATCAGTCTATGCAAAATTCAAAAGAAGGTGTTTATATAAACTCTAAAGAACAAAATTCCGACTA
Source organism: Bartonella sp. TS82HLJMH (assembly GCF_042193495.1). Lineage (NCBI taxonomy): Bacteria > Pseudomonadati > Pseudomonadota > Alphaproteobacteria > Hyphomicrobiales > Bartonellaceae > Bartonella > Bartonella sp. TS82HLJMH. The sequence continues at coordinate 22,831 of NZ_JBHILU010000015.1, forward strand.
TTTTTCTTCTGCTAATATGGAATATAATTTTCCCCCTTTTAGCGAGAATTCATCATACACAAGCTCAGATGAGGTTCCCACGCATCCACCAGCTCCTCCTCCCTTAAAAAGTTTTATTTTTGGTAAAACTTTCATTAAAGGTATTTTTATACTTATTTTAATAGGAATTGGATTTGCTGGTTATTCGCACTTTTTTATGCCATCACAAAAAAATGAAGAAACAGTCATTATCCACGCTGATAATGCGCCTTTTAAATTCAAACCAGAAACAACTGAACCGAAAAATGATGTTGCACATAATTTAGATATCTATAAACAAACAACTGAACAAAATGAGAAACAAGAAAATACACAACAATTTCTTATTGATAACTCTGAACAACCTGAAAATTTAAAAGAATTAAACCCTGAAGAATCTTCAAATGTTTCATCTTCTTCTTTAAATGAATCTGATGTTGAAGATGCAGTCACAGAGGCCATAAACCACACTATTCCCACGCAAGAAATACAAACTGTTATTGTAAATCAAGATGGTACAGTTACACTAGCTCCCGTACATCAAACAAAGAGCAAAACTGCTGCTCAATCTGAAGAAAACATTGATCAAACTCCTAATGAACTTCAAGATTCGTCCCTTGTTTCGTCGCATGATTCTGATATAAACAATCAAGAAATAGACCATGATCTCAAGAATAATATTGATAAAATAATAGCAGAAAATACTTCTAGCTCAAATATTGAAGAAAAATTTATCCCTATTCCTTCTCATGCAGAAAGAAATACACAAGTTGAAACACCCACCGCGTCTCGCCCCACATCACCGAACAGAGTCGCAGCACAAAATTCAGAAAGTTATTACGTACAACTTGCATCTCAACCAACGCATGAGCTAGCTAGAGGTTCTTTAAAAAATATGAAATCTAAATTTGGATTCCTTATCGGTGCCCGTTCTTTAAATATTCAACCTGCTTTTATACCAGGAAAAGGTACTTATTACCGTGTTCGGATTCAAACGCAAAGCCGTAACGAAGCCATAAATCTTTGTGAAGACATAAAGAGTTTTGGAGGAAGCTGCTTCATCACACGCTAAACCAACAATGCAACAGTTACTAAAACTGTTGCATTGTTTATTTCCATAACATTTAATTACTTATTGAAAACTTCAGGAATTAAAATCATCCAATCTTTTTTATGCCTTTGTGCTGACTTTATTCTTTAATCTACGTCGATTTTCGTCCCATCTAAAAGATTATATTTATGAAAAAATCACTGCGTACCCTTATAAGTATAAGGTACAGAAGGAAACGAATTTAAATCTTTTTTGGGCGTTGTTACGCTTTGGCTTGTTTCTGGAGTATTATAACGCGAACTATGTTCAGGAGATTTTGCAAAAAAAGATCCTAAAAAACCAAAAATAAACCAGATAATAACGACCGCAAGAAGAATAGCAAAAATACCCTTAGCAATTGAAACACGTTGTTCACTATCTCTTCTTTCTGCGTCCATACGTTCTTCATATGTGTGATAATTTTTATCAATCATGGTAGATTCCTTTTCTCAATTCCCTTACCTTTTAATTTCTAGAAAATATGCATATATGAAATTATTCAGATACTTATTTTGAGAAAACGATAATTATAGACAAAAGTTCCAGCTTACTTCATAAAGTTGAGAAAAAGAGGTGATAATAGAATTAAAATATCTATCATAGCCTTTGAACTCTATAATAAACCTCTTTGTGTTCTATAATAAAACATTGACACAAAGGTTTTGTTAATAATAGAGTTATGATCAAAATATCTCATTATTTTTATTAATAAAAATAAAACATACTCAAAAGGTTTTTTTATGAAATCTCCTATATCGTCGCTTCCCTTTAAAATAGAAAAACACCCATCTCCTCTGTCAGAAGAAAAACGTGAAAAAATTTTAAAAAGTCCCGGTTTTGGTCAATTTTTTACAGACCACATGTGTACTATTCAATGGACTGAAGACAAAGGCTGGCATAATGCCATCATTTCTCAATACAAAGCTTTAGAAATTACCCCTGCAAGTACCGTTTTACATTACGGACAGGAGATTTTTGAGGGTTTAAAAGCATATCGTGCAAAAGATGAGCGCATCTTGCTCTTCCGTCCTGATGCTAATGCACAACGCTTTATAGAATCAGCGAGGCGTTTAGCTATGCCAGAATTGCCAAAAGATATTTTTCTGGATGCCGTTCATCAATTAGTAAAAATTGATCAAAAATGGGTTTCTGATCATCCCAACGCTAGCCTCTATATCCGTCCATTTATGTTTGGCAATGAAAACTTTTTAGGAGTCCGCCCTTCTCAAGAATATCTTTTTTGTATCATAGCTTCTCCAGTTGAATCTTATTTCAAAGGAGAAGAAAAATCTGTCAGTGTATGGATTGAAACAGATTATAGCCGCGCTGGTCCAGGGGGCACAGGGGCTGCAAAATGTGGCGGAAACTATGCAGCAAGCTTACTGGCACAAAAGTGCGCAACGCAAAATAATTGTAGCCAAGTACTCTTTCTTGATATGATTGAACATAAATGGATTGAAGAACTTGGTGGTATGAATGTCTGCTTTATTATGGCAGATAGTACACTTGTAACCCCTGCCCTTAACGGCACTATTCTTCCAGGGATAACTCGTGATTCAATCTTAAGATTAGCTCAACAAATGGGATTAAAAATAGAAGAGCGTCCTTATTCTTTTGCAGCGCTTCAAGAAGATGCAAAGAGTGGACACCTTAAAGAAGTCTTTGCTTGTGGTACAGCTGCCGTTGTCACATCAATTGGTCGTTTTAAATATAAAGGGGGAGAATTTATTATTGGAAATGAAACAGTTGGAGAAATTACAAAGCAGCTTCGTACACAATTGGTTGGCCTTCAAAAAGGGAACATAGAAGATAAAAATGGCTGGGTTCATTCTGTCCAGCTCTCATAATAATAAGGTATTCTCATATCTATAAACGCTTCCATGAAAATAGATTCATGGAAGCGTATTTCCTAAAAAACTCCCTCTATTTTTAGTGACGAAAAAAGAAAACATTAATCAAATTTTGAATGATCTCTATGCTGCGCTTTAATATTACGGACTGTACCCGTATGGGAGCGCATTACGAGAGTTTCCGTTTGAATGTAACGAGATGTAAATTTAACACCAGAAAGCATATTGCCATCTGTCACCCCTGTTGCTGCAAACAAAACATCACCCTTTGCCATTTCTTCCATTGTATAAGCTTTATTGGGATCACTAATCCCCATTTTAGCTGCACGAGCAATTTTCTCTTCTGTATCTAGCAGCAAACGACCTTGCATCTGTCCTCCAATACAGCGCAAAGCAGCAGAAGCTAAAACACCTTCAGGTGCTCCCCCAATCCCCATATAGATATCAATACCTGTTTCTTCTGGATCAGTTGTATCAATAACAGCAGCAACATCTCCATCCCCAATCAAGCGAATCGATGCCCCTGTCGCTCGTACTTCATTAATTAACTTTTCATGACGAGGCCTATCCATAATACAAACAACAATCTGATTAACAGCCACTCCTTTAGCCTTCGCAAGAGCATGGATATTATCGGTAGGACAAGCATCTATATCTACTACTCCCTTTGGATAACCAGGACCAATAGCAATTTTTTTCATATAAACATCAGGAGCATAAAGGAGATTACCTTTTTCAGCAATTGCAACTACTGCCAAAGAATTGGCAATATTTTTAGCACAAAGTGTTGTTCCCTCTAGTGGATCAAGTGCAATATCGATCGCCAATCCACTTTGAAGACCTACTTTTTCTCCAATATAAAGCATAGGTGCTTCATCCCGCTCACCTTCACCAATCACCACTGTACCATCAATAGGCAATCGATTAAGTTCCTGCCGCATTGCATCTACAGCAGCCTGATCCGCAGCTTTTTCATCGCCACGTCCGCGCCAGCGTGCAGCAGCAACAGCAGCACGTTCAGTAACACGTACCAATTCAAGCGTCAAAATACGATCAAGTCCATTTAAAATCTTCTGAGTTGTGGGCATATGAAAAAATCCTACCGAATGAATACCAGAAAAAATATGAGTCCTTATTAAATACTAAGAATAAAGTTTTTGGCAAAGATGAAAATTTTCCACAAGAGACAAAAGAACTCAAGCTTGCCTTTTTGTCATTATCAAGAAAGTTATCAATTCTCTGCCATAGGCTCAATACGAATAAATTGAGATTTTGCAACAAGATGTCCATCTTTTTCAATTTCTGCAAGTGCCTGTCGTACATTCACCTCTGTTGTTTCATGCGTAATTAAAATAATTGTTTTTTCAATTTGATCTTCTACAAAAGATCTTTGAACAATCGACTCCAATGAGATGTGATTATCAGCCATATGCCTTGCGACCGCAGCAAAAACACCAGTACGATCATGAACATTTAAACGAATAAAATAACCCCCTGCATGATGCGAAATACGTGCTTTTTTATGAGGAGTAAGTTCTAATGCTGGACGTCTTAAAACAGGTGCATACTGAAAACCAGAACGCGCTTTTGCTATATCAGCCAAATCACCAATAACGGCTGATGCTGTTGCCATTCCTCCGGCGCCAGGACCAGAAAACAGTAATTCACCTAATAAATCACTTTGAATAGAAAGAGCATTGGTTACGCCATTTATCTGTGCAATCATTGAAGATGTTGGTACCATTGTTGGATGAACGCGTTGCTCTATTCCAGAATCCGTTTTTAATGCAACCCCTAAAAGCTTAATCCGATACCCTAATTCATCAGCTGCTCGAATATCAATTTGCGAAATATTATGAATTCCTTCAACATAAACATCATCTAACGAAACAGCTGTTCCAAATGCCAAGCTTGTCAACAAAGCTAATTTATGAGCAGTATCATTTCCCTCAATATCAAAACTTGGATCTGCTTCAGCATACCCAAGTCTCTGTGCATCTGCTAAACAATCTTTAAATGAAAGACCTTCCGTAAACATGCGTGTTAATATATAATTACAGGTTCCATTGAGAATACCATAAATTCGCGATATGTGATTACTGACAAGTGATTCTCTCATCGCTTTGATGACAGGAATTCCCCCTGCAACAGCTGCTTCAAAATGAAGAAAAACACCTTTTTTTTCTGCAATTATAGCCAGCTCTACTCCATGTCGAGCAAGAAGAGCTTTATTGGCTGTTACAACGTGATGTCCCGCCTCAAGCGCTCTCTTAACAGCGGTGTACACCACATCCAATTCACCACCAATTAACTCTACAAAAACATCAATCTCATCAGAAGAAGCCAACTCCACAGGTGAATCAAACCATTTTATATCACTGAGATCAATTCCACGATTACGGTTTTTATCGCGCGCACTAACAGCAACGACTTTGATGAATCGCCCACATTGACAAGCTAAACTATTCGCTTTTTCACATAGAGCTCGAACAACTGAAGTACCAACCGTACCAAGTCCTGCAACACCAACTTTTAAAGCTTCTGCCATTATTAACCACTGATCCCTATCTTCACCGAAAAATCGTTTAAATGATGTGCCAAACAACACAAAGAGTACTTACATCAATAAGAACAAAAGAAATACCCCGCTCTATTCACTTCATGTTCTCCAATAGAATTATCCCCGCTTGTTCAATCAACATTCCTAAAAATATAATATTTATTGTCTTCAAAGATTTCAGAATCTTTATAAAATATCTAATTCAGAATGAAAATCTGTAAAACTGATAAATGCAAGTTTCCATAAAAAAAAGTTCTAAAAAATAATCAATAACAAGTTAAAGAGTATTAAGGACTTAGTAAGAAAGAATAAAAACATCTCTTCTAAATCAACAAATATGGAACAAAAAACATTCTTTCATATGATAAATTAAGAGAATGGATAAAACAAAGTAGATCAGTAAATAATAAAACATTCCTTACTACCATTCCATAGTTTGAACTATAAATCTTTAATGCAAAAATCTTAACGCGCTCATATATCAAAATAGAACCTTACATTAAAGTAAAAACAAGACTTAATATGTGTACACCATAATTCTGAAATATTATAAATATGGAGAATAACTTTGCAAAACTCGAATACTTTACCTCAACTTATTGCCACCCCTTTGAAAAACTAGCAAATTGAAATGACAAAAACCTCAATCTGCCCTTTATCCACGCTAATTCATTTTCAAATAAATAACCTTCTCAACATGTGAGGGAACAAGTGAAGAGATTTTAATTTTAAATTTCTTACAAATATGTAAAAGTAAAGATAAGAAAAATATTTTTAATATATTCTGTAAAAATTTCTTTAATATTTCATTTTTACCATAAAAAAATCTATTTATATTATTTAAAACTAAAAGTAATATATGGCTTATGCCTCAAAAAACTTTTTATGATTGTTATTATTTGTTAATTTTGTAATAAATATTTTCTTTTTACTTTATAAATTATACAGTTTTTTGCTTTATGATAAGCTCAAATGAAAAATCTTCTGTATAAAGGCTCTTTCAAGCAAGTTAAATAATATTCTGATGTGCAAGCAAAGATAACAAACGATAAAATATGCAAAAAATAAACACATTTAAAATAATGTTTTGATCATTTTTGCCTACTACTCAAACTGAAAAGAAACAATCCAAACAGGAATTGCTCAAAAATTATTCAATAAAACACACTTTTTTCAAAAAAAATGACACAGAGGGCTTGCGAAGTAAAAAGATCCTCTCTATAAGCCTCATCAATGGTTTGCGCCCATCGTCTAGCGGTTAGGACATCGCCCTTTCACGGCGGAAACAGGGGTTCGATTCCCCTTGGGCGTACCATGTTTCTTTTTACTGTACACAATCTATTGATTTTATATATCTTTTTTAAGGTTCGGGATACGTGGATAAAAGTTAGGGAATAGGATTTTCTAACATTTCTCTATAAAGCACGCTTCGCACAATGTTTCTAATGTTTCTTTGAAGTCTGCTAACGCTTCTTGATGTAAGCCATCTAAAAGTCTCATAAACGCAACAACAGTTTCACGTTGCAACGGAGTAGAAGGTTTTATTATGATGCTTTTTCGACAAGAATAGGCTTCTTTTTTTAAGAGAGAAGCCATAGCTTTATCTAAACCATAAAGCTCTATGATCTTTTCCTCCAGTCCTACAGGAACAGATTTTTTGCCAATCTCTACAGAAGATAAAAATGATACAGATATATCTAATTTCTTAGCCATATCTAAAAGGCGTTCTGAATGATCAACGCGAAG
>NZ_JBHILU010000016.1:0-21014 GCF_042193495.1 Bartonella sp. TS82HLJMH
TTTTCATAACAGCACTGTCACGTTGATTTATAAGGATAATTCATTGTTTTTCATGAGAGATCATGAATACCATAGGACTTTCTCGTTTCAAATTTAGTTATGTTGTATTAGTTAAAACCATGTCTCTTGTATGTGGCAAGCAGAGAGAGCCCGCGTGAATAAAACACTTTAGAAAGAATAAGTCCTCTTCATGAATCGTCTCAAGTTTCAAGGGCTATCACAACGGGGGGTGCTGGCATAAGAGTCTGATGGTGCTGGGCTACTTAAAGAAGAACTGCTAAATAGGCAGAGAGGCGCTTTTTATCGATGTTATAAAACAGTGCGAACAAAGCACGCAGTTTGTTTTGCTGTTTGGTTGAGTTAAGGTTTTTATTACTTTGAAAATCAATATTTCATGGATTATGCATTTTGAGGGCTTATAAGGCTTTTCTTTAAAGTACATAAACCACTAAAACAGCACCATTAAATACAAATTGTTTTATTTTACAAATAAAAATATCTATATTTTGTGTATTTTTTATTAAAATATAATATGTAGTGATTTTAAAATCAGATGTACACACAATGATACAATATCGAGAAATCGATAAAAGAGCTGCGTTAAATGTTGGTGGGAATAAAAGAGAGCAAGAATGGAAGAAGACATAAAATTGGCAATAGCTATTCATAATAGCTACAATTAAGGTCATTTGGAAATGGCGGAAAGAATGTGGGAGCGGAAGATTCGGCGTTATGATTTTCTGCATCATATTGATGGGGAAGTCGTGGTATTTGGGATACTCAGTGGATTTTTTGTTCGGTTGTGCAATGATTTTGCAATGATAGTGTGTTGTGGGGGAAGCTTAATGCTTGCATTGGCAATTTATCAGAACAAGCATTTAACTATTATCAGAACAAGCATTTAACTAAACAACTTGAGCGAAAAGAGCAAGAGTGCGTTGGACATAAAGAGATTATTGCACAAAGGGAACAGAGGCTTTTTGCAAAAACTCAAAAAGTATTACAGGAATGGTTGAAACAATGGGATGAGGGAGTAAGGCTATGGGAAAGAGACGTACTGGGGATAAAAAATCCTAGGGAAGATATGAAATTCAGTGGAGATCGGCTTCCATTGGTAAAGGATATTTGTGCTCGAGGGGAGTACGAAGTGCTTTTATTATACAGACAAGCACTTGAAAAAAACTTACTGATAAACATTACAAAAAAATATGTAGTCTCTTGGATAACTCGTATTTTAAGCAATTCTGTGTAAAAGCAGTGCGATTAATGAGAAAGAATGGAATAACTCTGCAAAAGTTTTTTAGATCCTCTTACGAACAAAAAACGGAGTCAACTTACGATGTTATTACTTCATTGGTGGTTATATGTTCTTGATGATATGATTACAGCTGAATGCAAATAGCACCAAAAGGAAAACTCTAAAGGGGAGGATGAAAAGAAGAAGTTTACGATACTTTGTGGGACAACATATCTATAAGTACAGAACACGAAGAGATAGAGGAAATGCTAAACTTTCGAAATCTTGGTTTGGTGAGTGTATTTTATTATTATATATTATTATATTATAAAAAGAATGTGTTGTTGTTGTGTGATTTTTCCAGTCATTATGAAGTGGCGAGAAAAACTTTTATTTACTATAAGAAGCTTATTAAAACAGTGAAAAAGGGCTATGTTGCCTTTGATAATGGTTGCCCTTATTTCACAGTTAGAGATGTAATCAATACTTGTAAAGAGAATGACACAAATAGAGCAAAAGATCTTTCCATTGCTGAAGGGAATCCAACATTTGAAAAAGTTTACAAATTAGGAGCCAGCGAATGGATAAAAGCGGCAAGTGAGACATGTGATAATCGATTGATCTTTTGGGAGAAGCTTGTTGAGGAAAAAAAGTTAAAAGAAAAATTAAAAGTTATCTTTGGGGATAAAAAGGTAAAGGCGCTGAAAGAGACTATTGAAAAAGATAAAGAATAGCTTGCAGGTGAAGTGCAGAAAGCAATTTTGGAAAACAAAGATTTTCATTATTATAAATGTCGTCGGCATTTGATAAACTATTTGTAAAACGGTTGAATAAAGGGGTAGGGAACCGCTCTATAAATCAGAGTATTTTCTGAAATCTCTGCTATTATGCAGTGATGGAAAAGAGTGAAAACTCTTGGGCATATGCGGTAGCTTTTATGAGAGAGGAGAGTTTTTCGATCAATGGATAGCGCACTGTAAAGAGCATATATTGAGGATTAAATGGACTGTGTTTTTGCTTTGGGTGCGATAATTGCTTCTTGGGGCTTTTTGTTATGATATTTTTTTGTTTATTGCCTTTTGCAGCTTGTTTGGAGGGGGATTTGAATAACAGAAACGTCAATAAGGTAAACTATTGAGGATTGCTTTTGTGGGGGAATAGTGAGTATATTTTTTGTTCGTGATGATGTTTTTTCCCTATCTGATCAGTTATTTCCTATTGTTATTTGAAAGAAAATTTAAAGCTCTCTCTTCACGTGGTTTTTTAAGGTTCTAAGGGTTTTGTAAAAACTGTAAGAGTTAAATGCCTTTTTTGAGGGTTTTTTCTAGTTTGATGCGAATGTGTTCATTGCCGGCAATGATATTTTTTTTGCGAAATATATCGCTGCCGCCTTCTTTATCGGTGACAAAACCACCGGCTTCGCGAACCATCAATATTCCAGCAGCCATATCCCAAATTTGCAGGTTATCTTCCCAAAAGCCATCGGTTCGGCCAGAAGCAACATAAGCTAAATCAAGAGCAGCAGCGCCAAAACGTCGAAGTCCGGCAACTTCTGCCATCACATTACGTAATTCAATAAGATAGGTTCCATGATTTGGGCGACCAAAATGAGGCATACCTGTGGCAATGACACAATCTTCTAGTCTGCGTCGAGCAGAAACGCGACAGCGTCGGTCATTAAAAAAAGCACCACATCCGCGTTCTGCGGTAAAGAGTTCATCACTTACGGGATTGTAAATGACACCAGCAACGATTTTCCCTTGACTTTCTAAGGCAATGGAAACAGCAAAAAAAGGAATGCCATGGAGAAAGTTTGTGGTTCCATCTAGAGGGTCAACAATGAAACGATGTTGGGAATCTTCGCCAATGATTTCTTCAGACTCTTCCATTAGAAAACCAAATTTGGGGCGCGCTTTGCTTAATTCATTGAAAATAATTTTTTCCGCTTTGCGATCTGCTTGGCTGACATAATCTGCAGGTCCTTTCAAAGACACTTGCAAATTTTGCACTTCACCGTAATCACGCACCAAAGAGCGTCCTGCTTTCATTGCAGCTTGCACCATGACATTCATGACTGCAGAATGGGCCATTTTTTATTCCTTTATTTATCTTTTTCATTTGCGCGACGCAAATAGATCAACTCATTGGTGTCTACAATGATACGTTCACCAGCATTCATAAAGGGGGGAACAAGAATACGAATCCCATTTTCAAGAATGGCGGGTTTATAAGAGGAGGTAACCGTTTGTCCTTTGATGGCAGGATCGGCTTCCACAATCGTGACAGCAACTTGATCAGGAAGTGAGATGCCAATAGGCTTTTCTTGATAAAGTTCAACTGTGACAGTCATCCCATCTTGGAGAAAAGCAGCACGTTCACCAACAAAATCCTTTTGAAGTTCAAGTTGTTCATAAGATTCTGAATCCATAAAGACCAAAGCATCCCCTTGTTGATAAAGAAATGTGAAATCTTTTTGTTCAAGTCGCACGCGTTCAACCGTCTCAGCAGCACGAAATCGTTCATTAAGTTTTGTACCATCAATTAAATTTTTCATTTCAACTTGGTTAAATGCACCACCTTTTCCTGGTTTTACAGCGTTGCATTTAACAGCAACCCATAAGCTTCCTTGATGTTCGATCACATTACCAGGGCGGATTTCATTGCCATTAATTTTCATCGTTTCTATCCTAATTCTATTCTTGCAAAAAGAACTCTCTTGTTTTCGTTATGGCGCTTTTCTTTGCTGCCTTTAACAGTGAGCTCTTTTGTTATTTTTTGGCTCAAATCTCTTTGATTAGCCTTGCGGCTTCCTCATGGTCCTGTGTGCTCTTCATGGGCTTTCTCATGTTTTTTGCAAAGAGAAAAGCTTAAGTAAAAAAGGACCTTTATGTATTTTTGCTTTTCAGTTCTTTGCAAGACCATAAAAAGCGCTCAGACGCAAGCTTTTTAAAAATTTGCACAAAAATTTTTTAGAATTTTTAGGAAAATTTATCCCGTTGTGTCGTAAAATATCATAATTGATGGCAATGATATAAGTTCCGTAAAACCATGAGGTGTTTTTAATTGAGGATATGTGATGAATATTTGAATACGGATTTTATTATAGTACCTCATGGGATAGAGCGTGGTGTGTGCTATCCGTGTGATGTTAGCTTGCATTCTCATCAGAGATCAGCTGTAAAATGGCTCTTTGTTTTATTGAGGTTAGGACTCTAAATCTTTTGAGCAGTAGATATTCCTCTGTGTTCGATGCGATTTCATCATGGTGGTATGGGGGCTGTTGTTTTGTTAAGATATCCGCATAAAAAAAGGCAATGGGAACATTTAAGATATCAGAAATTTCCATTAAACGCCCTGCGCTGACACGATTTAAGCCGTTTTCATATTTTTGAATTTGTTGGAAAGTGACACCCAAATGTTGACCTAATGTTTTTTGAGACATCTTCAACATTTTTCGTCTCAAACGAATTTTTTTGCCAACAAAAAGATCAATATTAAGATTTTTACTTTGCATTTTAAAGCCCCCGCCGGTTGCGAGCGCCCTCGCGTTGGTATTCCGGGAGCTTGAAAATACTGAATCCGAATCAGCCTTTTTGCTTTTAGTGCTTAAAGCACCTGGACATAGCAAAAACTCCCGGAATCCCGGGATACCCAAAAAGTGGGTTTATTTTCGCGTTCGGATTATAGGGTTTTCAAGGCCCTATTGGTCGTTGCGTATGCGACCAAAACACCTTTCAATTCATAAAGTAATTTCAGGAAATTTACAATAAAAATTAAAATAGTACCTCTTAACGTGTCGTTTCTTAAAACGGAGAGTTGGCATGTTTTGCATTCAAGCAATAAAGTGTTCACAAAGGGGGGCTTTGAATAGCGCACGTTATCCGTGTGATGTTAGCTTGCATTCTCATCAGAGATCAGCTGTAAAATGGCTCTTTGTTTTATCGAGGTTAGAACTCTAAATCTTTTTAAAAGCAGGTATTCCTCTGTGTTCGATGCGATTTCATCATGGTGGTATGGGGGCTGTTGTTTTGTAATGATATCCGCATAAAAAAAGGCTATGGGAACATTTAAGATATCAGAAATTTCCATTAAACGCCCTGCGCTGACACGATTTAAGCCGTTTTCATATTTCTGGATTTGTGGGAAAGTGACACCTAAATGTTGACCTAATGTTTTTTGAGACATCTTCAACATTTTTCGTCTAAAACGAATTTTTTTGCCAACAAAAAGATCAATATAAGGATTTTTACTTTGCATTTTAAAGCCCCCGCCGGTTGCGAGCGCCCTCGCGTTGGTATTCCGGGAGTTAAAAACACTGAGTCCGAATCAGCATTTTGCTTTTAGTGCTGAGAGCACCTGGACATAGCAAAATCTCCCGGAATTCCGGGATACCCACAGAGTGGGTTCATTTTTATGTATCGGACCTTAGGGTTTTTAATCCCCGTTGATCGTTGCGTATACGATCAAAAATACCTTTTAATATGTAAAGTAATTTCGGCGGCTTGGCAATAAAAAATAGTTTTTTACTGAGAGTTGGCGTGTTTTTCATCCAAGCAAAAAGAATGAAAAAATAGAGTTTTTGGAATTTTTGCGATAACCTAGTTCTTTTGCTTATTGGATATTGTTTGCTTAAGCAAATGATACCAGTGCGTTTTCTTTGTCAATGGAAATGTCGTTATCAAGATTTTTACTTTGCATTTTAAAGCCCCCACCGGTTGCGAGCCGCCCTCGCGTTGGTATTCCGGGAGTAGTAAAGTACTGAGTTCTAATCAGCATTTTGCTTTTAGTGCTTAAAGCACCTGGACAGTGCAAAATCTCCCGGAATTTCTATAAATTTTATCTTTTTGAAGCAGAGAGGAGTATTTTAAAAAACAGGAAGGAGCTTTATTGCTTCTTTGTGCGCTTTTTCTAGTTGTGTCTTGTCCATGCCTTGGAGCATTATTTCAAGATCAGGGGCTTGCATTTTTGCCTCCTTTGCGAGCATATACCATGCTGCTGCCATTATTATATCGCCTTTTGTTCCTGTGCCGTCTCGATAAAGCCTTGCAAGGGAAATTTGTGCTGGGGCGATCATGTTGATGGCATTTCTTTGAAGTAAATGAAAAGCGCGGTGAAAATCTGTTTCTCCTCCACGCCCCTGTATAAGCCATTGTGCTAAATGAAGTTGAGCTTTTAAGTGGTTGTTTTGAGCCGCTACCTCCATGAGTTTGCGGGCATTGCGATCATCCTTTGGTCGTTTTAACGTACCTAGGGCAAGAATTTTTGCAGCAGAAAAAGCAGCTTCAGCATCTCCAAGAGCAGCACCTTTTAAGTACAATTTTAAGGCTTGCTCGATTGCTTCATTTTCACGACTTTGGGAAGAAACACCGGGAAGAGCTTGTTTTTCTTGTGAGGCTTTATAAAGAAGCAGTTGTCCATAATAAAAATAGGCTTCTTTGACGCCTGCATTGACAGCTTTTTGAATGAATTGTTCACCAAGTTCTTGATTTTGTTTTATAAAGTGGCCATCAAACAACATAAGTCCATAGCGTAGTTGTGCTTGGGGTTCCCCTTGTTTTGCGGCGCGTTCAAACCATAAAGCAGCACGCGCACCGTCAATAGGAACAGCACATCCCTCCATATAAATTCGGGCAAGAAGAGTTTGTGCAAAAGGATCATTTTTTTCAGCACGTCGGAGTGCTTCACGAAAAGCTTTTAAATAATAACCTTGGATGTAATAGTCATAGGCTTGGTCATAGTCTCCAGCTTTTAAGGGCTGAAAAGGTTCTTGAGTGTTTGAAGCTTCTTGAATCGTATTGAAAGAGCCTTCAAAACTTGAGAATTCTTCAGTGTTTCCAGCTGAATTGACAGCAGAACTTGCAAGTCCAATCACGCCTAAGATAAGCAGCTTCACGCTTCTCTTGATCATGGTGTTTTCTCCTCATTACCGATCAGAATTTTCACATTTTTCTTTCATCATTACAAGCCGTATAAGAATCTCATTTCTATATTACTTTTTATCTCTCAGTTTTTCGTCTTAGTTAATGTAGGGTTGGGTAAGTTAAAAAAATAGCATAAATGTCGATGAGAGCTAGATTGTTTAAAACAGTTCTGTTAAAAATAATGATGATGAAGGGGTATCGTGTGTAAAAATGCTTATCTTCTATTATATTAATGGCTTCTCCTCCTAAAATGAAAAAATGCTTACAATGGAGGTTGCTTTTTAAAATACGTATGAATGCTTATGAATAGCGCACGCTATCCGTGTGATGTTAGCTTGCATTCTCATCAGAGATCAGCTGTAAAAAGGCTTTCTTTTTTACCGTTGTGAGAGTTCTAAATCTTTTGAGCAGTAGATATTCCTCTGTGCTCGATGCGATTTCATCATGGTGGTATGGGGGCTGTTGTTTTGTTAAGATATCCGCATAAAAAAAGGCAATGGGAACATTTAAGATATCAGAAATTTCCATTAAACGCCCTGCGCTGACACGATTTAAGCCGTTTTCATATTTTTGAATTTGTTGGAAAGTGACACCCAAATGTTGACCTAATGTTTTTTGAGACATCTTCAACATTTTTCGTCTCAAACGAATTTTTTTGCCAACAAAAAGATCAATATTAAGATTTTTACTTTGCATTTTAAAGCCCCCGCCGGTTGCGAGCGCCCTCGCATGAGTATTCCGGGAGCTTGAAAGTACTGAAATCTAATCAGCTTTTTTTGCTTTTAGTGCTAAGAGCACCTGGACATAGCAAAAACTCCCGGAATTCCGGGATACCCACAAAGTGGGGTAAATTCATGTTTAGATTTTCGGGCTTTCAAGACCCTCTTGGTCGTTGCGTATGCGACCAAAACATCTTTTAATTCATAAAGTAATTTCAGGAAATTTACAATAAAAATAGTTTTTTACTTACAAAATTTGTTTTTTAATGAGAGGCTATCTGCCTCTTAAACCTTTCTGTAACAATTACCAAAATCATCACAACATCCCCGTGTTTTTTGAGAGGGTTAAAAAAACTTAAGTTTTAAGATCAAAAGAACTTTGGACGCTTAAAAGTTAAACATTTTCAATTCGCTAATATTGACAACATAGACAAGAGTAATTATCTTCAATATTCAGGAATAGAAAGGACATATATTATGAAGACCACCCTTTCTCCGCTAATTTCAGAGTTCGAAACCGTTGAACAGGAAAGCAGCTACACTGCATGGCTGCGCGATAAGGTAGCGAGAAGTCTTGCAAATCCATATCCTCCTATTCCGCATGATGAGGTTATGGCTGAAATGGAAGTTATAATCAGTCAGCTTGAAGCTGAACAGGAAAAGTGATGCTTCCGGTTGTTTGGTTGTTTTCGGCGCGCGACGATTTGCGTCAGATTTTAACGTACATTGCTCGCGAAAATCCATCCGCTGCGCGCCGAATGAAAAGGTTTTTGGAAGTATCCGTACTGCCATTGGCTGAACATCCATATTTATACAGACAGAGTGAGAAGGTATTAGGATTACGAGAAATTGTAGCACATCCAAATTACCTTATATTTTATCGAGTAGCTGCAAATCAAATCGAAATTGTGGCTGTAGTACATGCCCGACGTGAATTTCCTATTTTTCTTTAATCTAATGAGAAGCTATCTGCTTCTTAAACTTTGCAAGTCCATCAAAATTATGACAACAGCCCCGCGTTTATTAAAGGGATTAAAATGATTTCTTCTATGGTAATGAATTTCGGTCTCTTCATTAAAATTTGCACAATCGCTTGCTGTTTGAATAAGAGTGGGGGGTAAATCGTTTCTTTGAGCCTATAGGATTTGTGTGTTTGTGGAATGTGGCGGGGTGCATTGTGGTTTTGGGCATGCGCTTTAAAAGTTAAAGGGAAGCATTATTCAAATTTAATTTAATGCACGAGTAATTGTATTTGTATTAAAAGAGAAATCAGCTTCTTCTAAGCGCTTAATAAGTTTGGGAAATGTTTCGTTTACCTGTTCTTTAAAAGAAAGGTAGTAAACTCCACCAACATCTGAAAGCATTTCAATGCCTTCTTTTTGTAGAATAGCAATCCTCTCAAGAGGAAGAACGCCGGATAACATGCCCATTTCGAAAATAACATTTTGTCGTGCACGGGGTTGAATTTTTTCTTCAACCTTTTGTCGTGCACGGGGTTGAATTTTTTCTGCACCTTGAGATATAGCATAACCCATGTCATCATGCGTGAGGAGTACAATACCAAAACTTATAGAACTGTCACAAATTTCTTTTTTCAAAGTTTGAATGATGGGTAAACCATTACCACTTGTATTTTGTAAGATGTATGGTTCGAGACCAAGCTTGAGAAGAACATTTTCAAGCTCCTTTAAGGCATAACGGTCATGACCGTGAACGATAAAAATTCTTTTATTTGAAGGATTGGAAGCAGTTTTTGAAGAAGGAATCGTTGATGTTTCTTCTAGATGCTTTGCTAAATCTTCTGTTAGCTTTAGTTTTATGTTTTCGTTGCCTTGAACTTGAAGTTTTCCTGTGCTTTTATACCAATTAATAGTGCCTCCTTTGGAGGTTTTGATCTGATATATTTCAGGGGAATCATGTTTTAGTAATTTACTTTCTATGATTTGATATCCAGCTTTGCAAATTATATTTGTAAGATCTTCAAGTGTTCCGCTATATTGCATTTTTATGTCCCCTGCATATTTGTATCGTCAGCTATTGGTATTTAGTACCAATATTGAAAATGACCATTTTCCCCAATCATAATACTTTGTCTTTATAAGACATTGAACTAGAAAGTTTTTATGATCCTTTTCTCTATATATTATATGAAAAAAAGACGCTAGATTTTTCATAAATTTTATTTATATAGCAAGCAATTTTATTGAGTTTCGAGGTATCTTCTTTATCTGTTATTGTGTGTTCTATATAAGTAATATAGTGGTGAGTGTTTGGATTTTTATTAACGCTTTATTTATAAATTCTCCTCCTATATTACAAGGGGGGTGTTTTCACATTTTTCTTGCATTGTTTTAAGCAGTATTAAGGGGTTGTCGTTCCCAAAAATCACTTCTTCTACAGCAATGAATTCACATCCAGTCTTTAAGACTTCATCAAAAGTTGAAAAATCGCTTCCTGCTTGGATAATGGCGGGGGTTTGCATAATTTCTGCCCACCATGTTGCTAACTGGAGATTGCGGGGGTGCGCATGGGGTTTTTTATCAGCCCCTAATTTGCCAAAAAATAGATAATCAACACCTGTTTCCGCTGCAAGCATAGCACTATGGCGATTGCGTAGATTGCCAAAGCCTATGATTTTTTGTTCCTTTTGCTGATTTTTGAAGCTTTCAAGAGCGTTAAGATCATCTTCTATGTGCAATCCATCAGCCTTTATGCGCCCAGCAATGCGGCTGTCATCAGCGATGAGAAGGGCTGCGTCATGATGTTGAATATCTTCTGCGTAAGTTTGCGCTTGTTGTTGTAAAAAAGAGCCATCATCTTTCAACTTTTCAGAATCATAGAGGATGACGCATGCAAAAGACTTTGTTTGCAAAATTTGCTGCAAAAATGTGTGTGGGGTGTTGCGCCGAACATCGAGTGTTAAAATCAACTGAGGGAAAAGAGGTGAATCAATTGGTTTATTTTTTTGTTGTGTCATGTCAAATCCCTGTTTCTTAGAGAAAAATAATGCTTAAAATTAAAGTTTCATTCTATTATGCTTATTTGCGATGAAAGTGACCACCATTTTCACGTAATTAAAGGATTTGTGGGTGTGTGGGAGCCTGTTTATGAGAAATGAGAGTGTTTTTAAGCATAAATTAAGCATAAATTATGTCGCCTTTTTACTGTGATACACGTACGGACGCTTTTTGTTCTTTTGCCTTAAAAAAACTTTTGCCTTTAAAAAAAATAAACGCTTAAAATGAAACTTGACTCTTAAAAATTAAAATTTCATCCTGTGCATGCTTGTTGGCAATAAGGGTAACCACCATTTTATGGGACTTCAAGGGGTTTGTGACGTGTGAGAGTCCACTGATGAAATACCAAGCTGTTCTTGAGCATAATACTCAACCTTTTCACCGTGATACACGTATTGATGTTTTTCGTTCTTTAGCTTTATTGACGATTTTCATCAACCATATTCCCGGAACGATCTATGAGTCTTTTACCCATAGAAATTTCGGTTTTTCTGATTCAGCAGAAGCGTTTGTTTTGCTTTCAGGGATTGCTCTTGGGTTAAGCTTTCATGGACGTTTACAGCAAAAATCCTTTGCTTTTATCATCCGAAAACTTTGGTACAGAGCTTTGCAGCTCTATGGCGCATATCTTTTTACTACTTTTGTCACGTTAAGCCTTTTTTTTGCTGCCTTTTTATTATGGAAAACAGAAAAACTTTTATCCATGAATAATGTGAGACTCTTTTTTACAGAACCTGTTATCGCATTTTTGAGTACCTTAAGTTTTGGGCATCAATTGGGATATAATAATATTCTTCCACTTTATATCGTTTTGATGTTTTTTGCGCCTTTTATCCTTTATTTGAGTTGTAAACAGACAAAGTGGCTGCTTTTGAGCTCGTTTACGTTGTATCTTATCTGCGGATTTTATAAAATTGCTCCTCCTTCTTATCCTTTAGAGGGAAAATGGTTTTTAAACCCTTTGTCTTGGCAATTTTTATTTGTCATAGGATTGACCAGTACTTTAGCGCTTAAACAAGGAAAAACAATCGCTTTTCAGTTTTTTTGGATTGTTTGTGCGGCAGCTTATCTCTTGTTGGCACTGTTATGGGTTCGCTTAAACTGGTGGGGCATTTTGGGGTGGCTTGGCTGGTCTTCTCCGTTGATGAACTTTAATAAAACCTTTTTAAGCTTGCCACGTTTACTCCATGTTCTTGCATTAGCCTTTTTCATTCTTTCTTTTCCGAGCATCAATAAATGGTTTTATGTCTCTCAGAAACATCCTTTAGCAATCTTAGGAAAACATAGTTTACCGGTCTTTGTAACGGGAACCATTTTTGCGATGTTTGGACAAATTATAAAAACAGTGATGACAGGAACGTTTTTTTCCGATACCTTCTTAATAATAACGGGTATTGCTCTGCAATTTGGAGTCGCCTATTATTGTGAAAAACGGCGATCTTGGCAGTGGTCCTTTTCAAGGAAACTGATCCGTTTATAAGAAAAACGGTCCTATAGTGTTTGTTGGATGCGTTAACCTTAGTATAAAAAGCGCGTTGCGCAAAAAAATTAAAAGAGGTAGCAGTTTTAAAAAAAAGCGTTCTATACAGCAACAAAAGAAACTTTTTAATACTCTGTTCGTTGAGTGGTATAATTTTGTGCTGATACTTGGAGTATAAAAGCGTGAGTGTACATAAACGTCCATATGATGAACCTATTATCATGATCGAGCATAATGCTTTTGAAAATGCCTTTAATCGTCTCTATGAAGAAACAATGGCGCTGATTGAAAAAACAGCAGCGTATATTGACTCAGAAGGGAAATTAGTGGCACGTTCCCTTTCAGTAGAAGTTTCTGCAATCTATGCGAAAGAAGCTATGTATTTAAGTACACGGCTTATGCAAATCGCTTCTCAACTCCTTCTTCTTCGGGCAGAGCGCGAAGGGGAAATGTCATCAGAACAAATAAAAAAAGAAATTGTAAAAGTGTCACTTCATACACCGACATTGGAACTTGAAACCCCTCATTGGCATGAATTGCCAGAAATTTTCCGCCAATTTGTTTCTCATTCATTGCGTTTAGAAGCGCGCATACAGTATATGCGTGCTGGGTGGGAAACTGCAGCCTCCTGTGCCTTAGAGGATGATAATCCAGTAGGAAAACAAATCGAATTGCTCAAAACAGCCTTTGGGCGTTCTTAGAGGTATTCCCTTGTTTTGTGTGAAGGGGAAATGTCATCAGAGAAAATAAAAAAGAAATCGTAAAAGTGTCCCTTTATACACCGACATTGGAACTTTTCCCTTTTATTGGCATGAATTGCCAGAAATGTTTCGCCAATTTGTTTCTCATTCATTGCTTTTAGGAGCGTGCATTTTTTCGTTTAGATATACGGCTGTAGTTTAAGCGCTTTAGTAAATAAGGGGAGGCTGTAGTTTAAGCGATGATAATCCAGTGGGAAAACAAATCGAACTACTGAAAACAGCTTGTGGGGGGTAAGAAGAATAGCTCCTTTCTTCTTTCTTGCGATATTTAGAGAATTATACCCATTTTTTACAACCAAAATGTCACAACTAAAACCAATCTAGAGTGCTTTTTTCTGCCTAATATCTATTTGAGTGTAAGAAATATCTTGAGCTTATAGCTGAGAGGTATTGATTTCGAATTATGGCATGGGATGGGATATGGTTGGTTTTGTGGAAATCGGCTTTGGTTGATTGCAGCTGGAACACTTTCTGTTGATATATCGTGTGATTTTGTTTTGGCTATGATAATGATCAGGCGCTAGATAGAGCTAGGGCTTGTACATCAATTCATTTATGCTCTATAACTTATGCCTATAAAGTTGCTGCAAAGCGTGTGTTAATGAGGATGATACACATTGTTTCAGTTTTTGGGCTCCTCTTGTTTTGAATGGAAGTTATTTTCCTCACGTAAAATAAAACATCCAAAATAAAGTGCCATATAATAAATGCCTCAGGGGTTCTCTGTGCCTCCATGCAATGCTCCCTTCCATGCAATGTTATTGTGGTGTAATTGGGCATATTCAAAAACACCTCTCAGTTCTTGTTTACATCCATTGAGCTCCCTCATCTTTACGCTTGCAAAGGAGCAAGTTAGCACCATCATTATAATTTGCCAGCCTCCAATGTTGCGAAAGCCCTTAGTACTTGAGACGGTTCATTAGAGGCATTTTTAGTCCTTTCTTGCACAGGTTCGCTCCACACGGAAATCCCACGTGTGATGTGCAGACAAAAGATTTTGATTGATTTCAATATAAAGGGGTTTGTAATGAGAAAATCTTACGATATTTGGAATTCTTATTCAACATACAAAATAATTAATTATCTTTATAAATCAATGTTTTGTTTTATTATGGTAGCGTTATGCTATAACCTAAAAAGTTTCCGCAAAGTGTATACCATCCATTGCATAGCCTCTTTACACTTAATGCATGTACAATTCAGCACTCTCTATTGCTCGCTTGCGATGTTTAACCGTTATGGTATTGGAAATGATACAGAAAGAGAATTTTTATGCTTTATAGGGGTGTTTGATAGGGCGCTTGCTTGTGATGTGTGAATGGTTTTGATTGACTTCAGTGATGCTTCATAAAGTATGTTCCATAAAGATGCTGTTTGTTGCGTGTTATAATTGTATAAATTTGGGGGCATGACCATCTTTTGACTGGTTTTGTCTTGTGCTGCTGTTTTCTTTGTGGTCTTGTCTTTATTCACAAGAGGGAAAAGTGTATAGACTGTAGTTTATGGCAGAGACGATTCGTATTATAGGCATTGATCCCGGATTACGGCGTACAGGGTGGGGCGTTATCGATGTTGCGGGTAATCGTCTTCAGTTTATTGCAGCAGGGACGGTTTCTTCTGATGTAAAGTGTGAGCTGGCTTCCAGACTATGTCAGATCCACAAAGGTCTTTCAGGGGTTGTGCATCAATTTATGCCCCATGAAGCTGCTGTAGAACATGTGTTTGTCAACAAAGATGCTACAGCAACTTTAAAACTTGGGCAAGCGCGTGCAATTGCACTGCTGGTTCCTGCGCAAGCAAATCTTCCTGTTTTTGAATATGCACCCAACAAAGTGAAAAAATCGGTTATTGGTGTTGGACACGGTGCTAAAGAACAAATCCATATGATGGTAAAAGTTCTACTCCCACGGGCTGAATTTGATAGCAGTGATGCGGCTGATGCTCTTGCTCTTGCTCTTTGTCATAGTATGCATCGTAAGAGTATTGACCGATCTTATCAGGCAAGGATGGCGATATGATTGGTAAATTAAAGGGCACCCTTGAACATATCTTTGATGATCATATCCTTCTTGATGTTCACGGTGTGGGTTATGTTGTTTTTGTGTCAAATCGGCTCCGTCCTTCTTTACCCTCTGTTGGGGAGGCGTTAAGTCTTTTTATTGAAACGCATGTTCGTGAAGAAGCAATCCGCCTTTTCGGTTTTGCTACAAGAGCTGAACAGGAGTGGTTTTGTCTTCTACAAAATGTTCCTGGAGTAGGGGCAAAGGTTGCTTTGGCAATTTTGGGTACTTTATCGCCAGATGAACTCGCACAAGCTATTGCCTTAAACGATATTGCGATGATTAGTCGAGCGCCGGGCGTTGGTAAAAAAGTTAGTGAAAGAATTGTGGGTGAACTGAAAAGTAAAACACTCCCCTTTGAACAAGCGGTCAAGACTGTTTCTGTTTCTCACCGTGAGATAACCAATCAACCTGCGCATGATGCGCTTTCCGCGTTGATGAAGCTAGGGTTTGAACGGGAGCAAGCATCCCGTGCTCTTGCTCTTGCGATGAACGCTCTTGAGGAGGAAACTGTTTCTTCTGCCTTGCTGATCCGCCATAGTCTTAAATTGCTTTCTTCTCCTACTTAAAATCAAGGTAACAATGCATAAAGATGAAGATAAACGCCTTCTGGGTTCCGCTCCCCTTCCTAACGATCCAGATCGTTCCTTAAGACCACAAGTTCTCGATGATTTTATTGGTCAAGAAGCGGCACGGGCTAATTTAAAAATATTTATTGAAGCAGCAAAAACGCGGCAAGAAGCGCTGGATCATGTTTTGTTTGTAGGACCACCGGGGTTAGGAAAAACAACGCTTTCACAGATTATGGCAAAAGAATTAGGCGTTAATTTTCGCTCTACTTCAGGACCGGTTATCGCTAAAGCAGGAGATTTAGCTGCTCTCTTGACCAATCTCGAAGAACGTGATGTTTTGTTTATTGATGAAATTCATCGCTTAAATCCGGCGATTGAGGAAATTCTTTATCCAGCTATGGAAGATTATCAACTTGATTTGATCATTGGGGAAGGGCCGGCAGCACGTTCGGTGAAAATTGATCTGGCTAAATTTACTTTGGTAGCGGCAACCACACGTTTGGGGCTTTTGACTACACCGCTGAGAGACCGTTTTGGCATCCCAATTCGTCTAAATTTTTATACTATAGAAGAATTGGAATATATTGTGCAGCGTAATGCACGGCTTTTTGCCGTCAAGATCAGTGATGATGGTGCTCATGAAATTGCACGCCGAGCACGGGGGACTCCTCGTATTGCTGGGCGGCTTTTACGGCGCGTTTGTGATTTTGCTTTGGTTAAACAGGCAAAACAAATTGACCAAAAAATCGCCGATGAAGCGCTTTCGCGCCTTGAAGTCGATCATCTTGGGCTTGATACGCTTGATCGCCGCTACTTGCTTCTGATTGCGGAAACTTTTTTAGGCGGACCGGTGGGGATTGAAACGGTTGCTGCTGCTTTATCAGAACCACGCGATGCCATTGAAGATATTGTTGAACCGTATTTGCTCCAACAAGGTTTTATTCAAAGAACCGCTCGTGGACGCATTCTAACTGAAAAGGCTTGGAGCCATTTAGGGCTTTCTGCTCCTGTCTCTACAACGTCTATACAAAGGCGTTCTCAACTTTCTGATGCTCAAGACAATTCAACACTTCAGACATCTTTATGGGATGGGGAAGATGACTAAGACATTCTCTTTATTAAAAGAAACTATGTGAATATTTTATAGCAAGCTCAAAAATACAAGAGACGTGCTTCTTTTAGCATATTCTGACCAAAAAGGTTTTGCACTATCAAGGAGGGCTTTTGCTTTTCACAACTTCAACACAAAAATGTGTTCAATCTTTTGATTGATAAACAATTTACTATATTAGACGATTTTATGGGACATGAAGTCAATGACAGAAGTAACTCCTTTTAAGAGCAATCATACAAATGCTTTTCATAATTTTCAGGTCCGCGTTTATGTTGCGGATACAGATTTTTCCGGTGTGGTTTATCATGCGCGTTATCTTGAGTTTTTTGAACGAGGACGTTCAGAGTTTTTACGGGATACCGGTTTTAATAATAAGATGTTAGCAGCAGGGGTTGATGGGGAAAAACTGTTTTTTGTTGTGCGTCATATGGAAATTAATTTTTCAAGACCAGCTAAAATTGATAATCTTTTAGTCGTTAAAACACGTGTTAATCATATCCAAGGGGCACGCTTTTTTATGGAGCAATCTATTTTGCATGAGGCGACTACGTTGGTAACAGCAAAAGTTGAAATTGCTCTGATTAATGAGGAGGCAAAACCGCGACGTTTACCCAAAGAACTTTTTGCAAAAATGCTTGGTTAAAAGTGTTGTTCATTGAATTAGCAGTTTCAGGAAAGATCAGGGGATATAAAGTAATCTACAATCTAAGATCATACATTTATCATAGCCTAAATTTTTTCCAACAAGATCACATGATACATCAAAAGAAAGCACTTGTGCTACAATAGCTACACTAAATTGAAGATGATATCCCACAAAATTAAACACGCTTCATCCATGTTATGATTCAAAATCAATGTCTTATCATCCATTTTCTGCTATCAACTCAAAATATTTTCTTTCTTTTGAAGAAAGGTTCGTTGGCATAAGAAAACAGCAGAAAGTAAAAAACAAAAAAGAAATAAAAAGTGGATTAAGATTTGTTTTTATAAAAATGCACATACCCAGCAAAATATTGCAATATTGCAATAAAGTGATAATAAGCTATTAGGTCGAAAATTTTCTCAAAACACTCAAAGGGTATTTTAAGCAATGTGATTTGTTTTTTACTGGATTGTCATTTGGCATCACAAGAGCGCGTGTTCCATCCATAATGCGACTTTATCTGCGCTTCTAAACGCAGTGAATGAGTGAGAGATCAATGTATACAAAGCAGAAATTCATTCTGGATTTAAAGTTTCAAAAGCATATTATTTTATATGATAGATCGACTTGGAAAGATAAATTATCACTTCTCACGGGCACAAACACCAATAGAGTAAAATACTTTCATTTCAAATCTGTTCATGTTGAAACAATTAAAATCATTTTCTTACACATCATAAGATGAGCAATATAACTCATTGAAAAAATTGTAAAAATGTTTCTTATGGATCATTCTCAATGCAATAACGATCAAATATCGCAAGTGAGAAAAGAGAAAGAAGAAGCCGGTTTTCATGAAGTAAAGATGTGAAAAGGTTTTTTCACGTCACAGAAGCTTTTACGTTATACCATGGTGCCAGAAAGATGAGGGCATTGAAAAGGATTAATTTACAATACAATGAGATTACATGAGACTTACACTAGATTATATGGGACTTACAATAGGGGTTGCATGGGTGAGGCACATTGTTATGAGGCATTTTATGGTAGTTTATTGTCGTTTTTTGTGCCCGAGGGTGTCCCCGTATTAAATTCGATGGAAAATGAGAGAAACAATAGTTTGAGGCAAAGTGTAATCTTTCATGATTATAACATATTTATTTATAATGATAATTCATTGCGTTGTCACTTTTAGATCATTCTGAGACTTGTAAGATTTTTTCTTTTCAAGCTCTATTGTAGCGAATTAATCAAAAACATTTTCTTACATGTCACAAGCTGGGTTGGTGAGTGGGGACAAAAACACTTGAGAAAGGAATAAAGATGCCTCTTATGAATCTTTTCAAGTACTAAGATTTATCGCTGCATTTTAAGCTGGAACGCGTATGATGGTTTAGTTTTCTTTTCATGAGCGTAAAGATAATGGTACATGATAGATGTGATATCATGCATTTTTATATCTTTTATTTTTATAGCATTTATGGGGAAGGTTTTATCGTTATATTATTTCATAAATGCTTTTGTGAAATGAGGGGGCGTGCGTTGAGGGATGTTTTAGTCATCACTTTTTAAGGAAATTTAAGAAAAAAGTCTTGTTTTAGCGCATGGATTTATGTGAAACTAAAGTTTTTTACTTAAATTTAGAAACTATAAAATAATCTGTTTTATAGAATTTTAAAAAATGCACCTTTCATTTAGAGGGACAAAAATTATGCCGTATGTAGAACTAACGAATCCGGAAACAATTGGAATGTTGCATTTATTTATGCAAGCGAGTTGGATCGTGAAAGGTGTTATGATCGGGTTGTTGCTCGCTTCTATCTGGAGTTGGGCAATTATTTTTGATAAAATTTTTACGTATCGAAGAATACGGCGTGAAATAAAGCAGTTCGAACGTACATTTTGGTCAGGCAAAGCGCTAGAAGATCTTTATGCATCATGTAAAAGTCAACACACCAATAGTATATCCGCAGTTTTTATGGCGGCAATGGTTGAATGGAAAAAATCTCTTGAAAAAGGGACCCATACATCGAAAAGTTTACAGAGCAGAATTGATAAGGCTATGGATTTGACGCTGGGACGTGAAAGTGAAAAAATAGAATCAAAATTAAGTTTTCTTGCGACATTGGGATCTGCGGGACCCTTTATCGGACTTTTTGGAACAGTTATTGGTATTATGGAGTCTTTTCTTTCTATTTCAGCTTCTCAAAATACATCACTTGCCATTGTCGCGCCAGGGATTGCAGAAGCGCTTTTGGCGACCGCTATTGGTTTGTTTGCAGCAATTCCAGCCGTTATTGCTTATAACAAGTTGACTCATGAAAGTGCGCGCATCATTGCACAAATAGAAAATTTTGCCGATGAATTTTCAACAATTGTATCGCGGCGTATTGATGAAACACGCACAGCACCTTCCTCTTTATAAAAAGGAGCTTACCCCATGGGAATTTCTGTTGCTTCTTCTTCTCGCAAAAATACACGTAGGCGCTATCATTCACGAAGCCAACTGATGAGTGAGATCAATGTTACTCCTTTTGTGGATGTCATGCTGGTCTTGTTGATTATTTTTATGGTTTCTGCCCCTCTTTTAGTGAACGGTGTTCCTCTAGATTTGCCTCGTAGTCAAGCGGGTCCCGTACGAGCTCAAAAAACGCCTCTTACGGTTTCACTTGACGCGCAAGGGCGCTTTGCCATTAATCAAGATTATTATGAAACGTCACAAGCACTGATTGCACACCTTAAAACTCTTCTGGAAACAGATGCTACACAAAAAGATCAACGGGTTTTTGTGCGGGTTGCTAAAACTGTTGAATATCAACAAGTATTAAAACTGCTGGCGGATATTCAAAAAGCGGGATTTTCTCAAGTTGCGTTAGCAAGTTTAGCACAATAAATAATAAGTAATAAAATTTCTCATAACCTGTTGTTTTTAAATGTTTTTAAAAGAGTATAGAGTGATTGAAAATGAAAAAATATAAGTCATAAATAAGGCATAAAGAATGAACAAAGACTCCTATCATAGCATGAAACGAGGCTTGGCTTTATCCCTTGTGGTCCATGTCATTTTTCTCAGTTGGGGAGCCGTTCAGTTTACAAGCTCTGTCTCTTTACCACAACCATTGGAAGCAATTCCCATCACTCTTGCTCCTTTAGTGGACGAGTTGTCCTTTCAACAAGGAGCTGTGAAGGCTCCCATTCGTGCAATCCCTGCCGTTAAACCAACTATGCAACCACAAGAGAAAGAAGATGCACGCCATATTGGAGAGGGACAAATAGATAGTCTAGCACCTTTTCAACCAAAGGAAAAACTGCGCCCTGTTGAAACAGCATCGCTACCACCAAGCAAGAACACGTCAGAAACATTTGTATCCGAACTTACAAAACCAGAATTATTAGAAGCAAAAACAGACGATGCTCCCAAGGTTGCGCCTGAGATGCCTTTGAGCGCACCGGAGGATGCCCCCAAGGTTGCGCCTGAGATGCCTTT
>NZ_JBHILU010000016.1:21114-27229 GCF_042193495.1 Bartonella sp. TS82HLJMH
GCCCCCAAGGTTGCGCCTGAGATGCCTTTGAGCGCACCGGAGGATGCCCCCAAGGTTGCGCCTGAGATGCCTTTGAGTGCACCGGAGGATGCTCCCAAGGTTGCGCCTGAGATGCCTTTGAGTGCACCGGAGGATGCCCTCAAGCCTGCGCACAAAAATGAAGAGATGATATCGCCAAAAGAATTGGCTCCAACGGTACAGAAGGTACCAGCAGAGCAGATTGTTCATCAAGCGCCCAAAATTACACTTCCAGAAAAATTTTTTCTTCCACAGTTTAAACCAAAATTTGACGAAGAATTCCCAAGGAAGAAAGGGGCTGCATTGAATCAAAAGACGCCAAAGCCTAACAAGAAAAACCAAGAGAAACAGACCATTGAAGATATTTTAGCACTGGAGGAAAATAATTTGCTCAATCGTGCGCGGTCACAAGGAGGGGGAGCAAAACGTTCTCATACACCAGAAGCTTTGGGCGCAAGAAAAAACATTGATTATACCACAAAAATGGCACAAACATTGGTCAATATCGCAGGGGGATGTATTCAACAGAAGCTTAAACTTGTGGCGCTTGGTGGCGATTTAAAAAACCGTCCGGTTGTGCGGTTGCGATTTTATTTAGATCGTGAAGGGATGGTTGTGGGCGATCCTATCATTGAGCCCGTAAGCGGGCTTGAGAGTCAACAAGCTATTATGATGAGGCAGGTGTATGCCGCTGTCTTTTCATGCCAACCTTATGCAGACCTCCCACGTGATCAATATGATCTATGGGGGCAAGGTTTTGACTTTAATGTTGATCCCCTCCAAGAAGTAAGATGATAAATGAGAAAAAATAAATTGGCTTAACGAAAGGACACATTCCATGATGACTATAACGAGACATAAAGTTTTTGCTTGGTTTATTGTCACTTGTGGGCTGTGGCTTTCAAGTATTTCATCGGGTTATGCGCAATTGAAAGGGACTATTTCGAGCGCTGATTTTAATCCCATTCCCATTGCAATTACAGACTTTATTTCCAATGATTCGATTGGGTTGAAAATATCTGCTGTGGTGACAGCCGATCTTGAGCGGTCGGGGCTTTTTTTACCGCTTAATAAAGAAATTTTTTTTGAAAACATTTCTAATCCTAATAAACAACCGCATTTTGCGTCTTGGCAGAAAATAAAAGCGCAAGGTTTAGTTACGGGGCAAGTCATGAGAGAAATCGATGGACGTTTGAGGGTCGATTTTCGTTTATGGGATGTTTTTGGACAAAGACAATTGAAAGGACGGCGTTTTTATACAGCGACAGAACGTTGGCGGCGTGTGGCGCATATGATCGCAGATGAAATCTATAGTGAGATGACAGGAGAAAGTGGTTATTTTGATACACGAATTGTTTTTATCGATGAAACAGGACCCCAAAATGCACGCATTAAACGTTTAGCAATGATGGATCAAGATGGTGCAAATTTGATTTATATGTCTGATGGAAGTGAATTGGTTCTTACACCGCGTTTTTCCCCAAAAAGACAAGAAATGACCTATATGGCTTATGAAGACAACCAGGTACCTCATGTTTATCTTCAACAAATTGAAATGGGACAAAGAGAGTTGATCGGAACGTTTAATAACATGACAATTGCTCCGCGTTTTTCTTCTGATGGACAAAAGGTCATCATGAGTTTATTACAAAATGATGGCAGTGCAAATCTTTACACCATGGATTTACGAACTCGTACGATGACGCGACTTACAACAACTTCTGCTATCGATACTTCTGCTTCTTATTCACCAGATGGAAAACAAATCGTCTTTTCTTCAGATCGTAGTGGAAAGCCGCAAATCTATAAAATGAATGCGGATGGGAGTGATATTCAGCGTATTTCTTCAAATGAGGGGAGTTATTCCACACCTATTTGGTCACCACGGGGTGACTATATCGCCTTTACAAAACAATTAAGGGGACAATTTTCTATCGGTGTTATGCGCCCTGATGGACAAGGAGAACGAATTTTAACTACGGGTTTTCATAATGAAGGACCAACTTGGGCACCTAATGGTCGTGTGCTGATGTTCTTTCGCAAAAATCCCGGTATGGGACCAAAAATTTATACGATTGATATTACAGGACGCAATGAACGACAACTCCCTACGCCCAATGATGCTTCGGATCCAGCATGGTCGCCATTGCTCAATATACAGTAAAACAAAATGCTTAAAAACAGAACATAGAAGGAATATAGTCTGTACAGTTTCAAGTTTACACAATCTCAATTGCCTTTAATTATTTAAAAGAAGGAATTGATTATAGTGGGCATGGGGAGTTATGTAGATTTCATCTATCATCTACGGTTGTTTATCGATAATAGAATTTCCTTGGGGGAAAATGCTTAAAAAAATTCAAAAACAAGACCTTGAAAAAATATAGTCGAAAATTCTGAGGTCTCTAGATTTCAACTTTTTATTCAAAGTGTCGCTATATATATTTTTTTGACTTCCTCTTCGATCTGGTTTGCGGAGAGTCCGGACTCTTGTCAAGGGTGTTTTTTCTGCTGCTCTTTGATGTGTTTTATTCAAGTAAGCTGTTGTTTTAGGTCTGAATATTGATTGATCGGTAATAGCAAAAGGATAGATTTTTAAGATAAATGACGTTATTTTATGAAACATACGATGCCATAAAGTTAATGTTATAAAGTCAAAAATTTATCCGCAACGGATTAGAGAGATATACCAGCTTTTTGTACAATACTTTGCTAAACAATCAGCTCTGGCTTTCCATTTGCTTATTTTAATTCTGTGATATTATAAAAACACTGTCATTTGAGGTGTGGGGATATAAGGCATATAAACCTCCTTGATATATTTAAGTATTTTTTAAGTGCGTGGCGAATATTTAGGGGAGTGTCTATTTTTTGAGCCTGAAGTTTCAAGTAAATTCCATGGGTGATTCGTCATAGGAATACGTCAAGAAAATCCGAATTGTTTACAGACCGGATCATCTTCATTATTTGAGGGTGGGGAGGTTAATCTTAAAGAACAAAAAGATCAAATAGAGAGGGGCTATAGGGATAATCTTTGGGGCATGTAAGAAAGGCGTGAGACTACAGAGTTTTGTATGCCTTATTTTTTGGTGATGTTTTCTGGAATTAATGGCGGTTTTTTTTGTTGCACCAATGGCTAGTCCCCGCTATTGACGCGGGGCTTTTATATGGGCGGATAGAGAGGAGAGGTGACAGATGCTTTTGAAGCCCTCATGGATGACAGAGAGGGCTTATGCAAATGATAGGAATTATACAGATAATTTTGCTAAAATCTCATCGCTGACATCAAAATTGGCATAAACATTTTGTACATCATCATCTTCTTCTAATGTTGAAATCAGTCGTAAAACGGACAAAGCTTTTTCTTCATCTATTGGTGCAAGGGTGGTGGCTTTCCAAATTGTTTTAATCGATTCTGCTTCACCAAGTTTTGCTTCAAGTGTTTTGGAAACTTCACCAATATCTTCAAATGCGCAGGTGATATGATGTCCGGTTTCTTCTGATTGCACATCTTCGGCACCGGCTTCAATTGCTGCATCCATGATATTATCGGCTGTTCCTGCTTCTGGCTTATAGATTATTTCACCAATCCGATTAAACATGAAACTGACCGATCCTGTTTCTCCTAGGGCTCCTCCTGATTTTGTGAAGGCGGCGCGCACATTTGAAGCGGTGCGGTTGCGGTTATCGGTTAAAGCTTCAACAATGACGGCAACACCGCCTGGTCCATAGCCTTCATAGCGTACTTCATCATAATTTTCGACATCGGTGCCTGAAGCTTTTTTAATCGCGCGTTCAATATTATCTTTCGGCATCGATTGTGCTTTGGCATTTTGAACAGCTAGCCTTAAACGTGGATTCATGGCTGGATCAGGAGCACCTTGTTTTGCTGCTACGGTAATTTCGCGCGCAAGCTTAGAAAATATTTTCGAGCGCATTGCATCTTGACGCCCTTTACGGTGCATAATATTTTTAAATTGTGAATGGCCTGCCATAGTTTTCCTTCCTATTTTAGGGCTTTCTTTCCAGTTGGATACTCTTTAAGAATTTAAGGCGATAAAACACGCATCCCACCAGAATAAATATGCCACAACATGAGGTGAAATAATCGAATAAACCCTTTATAAGAAAATTCATCTTAAAGGTAAAGACACCTTAGTTGAGGATCATTACAAGAGAGATCTCTTGTCGTTGAGCAAAAATAACGCTATAACAGAATGTAATCTCATGGCAAAGTGGTTTATTCCATGCCTCGCTTTGTTTTAGGAGTGGTTGGAGAGAACCTAACATATAAAAAGTTCTAGTGCTCTTGAGTGGGCGGTAACCTGCCTCATAGAAGAGGCGCAGAAGAGGATTTATAAAAATGGCAACGCAACTTTTGATGCCCAAAGCAACAGCTGTTTGGTTGGTTGATAATACAGCTCTTTCTTTTGATCAGATTGCAGAATTTTGTAAATTGCATGTCTTGGAAGTAAAAGCTATTGCCGATGGTGATGCGGCTTATGGTATTAAAGGTTTAGATCCGATTAGTTCTGGGCAATTGACGCGCAGTGAAATTGCACGGGTGGAGGCTGATCAAAACGCACGCTTGAAAATTTCTCAATCTAGGGTGCATATTCCTGAAAAAAAACGCAAAGGGGCGCGCTATATCCCTCTTTCTCGACGCCAAGATCGTCCCAATGGTATCCTATGGTTAGTCACGAATCATCCCGAGTTGAAAGATGCACAAATTGCACGGTTGATTGGGACAACAAAAGCGACAATTGAACAAATCCGCCTTAGAACCCATTGGAATAGTGCCAATTTGGTTCCTCTTGATCCTGTAGGACTTGGTTTGTGTTCGCAAATCGATTTAGATTTTGAGCTTCAGCGTGCGGCAAAAAATCGCCCTGTTTCTTTGGAAGAAGATAGGTCGTTGCTTCCCGCTTCTGTGACGGAAAACGCTGCTCTAGAGGAAAATGAGAGTGAAGAAAATCTGCATAAGACTTTTGACGCTGATAAAGTTTTTGCAAAGCTGAACGCGCTGCAAAAAAATCGTCAAGATCAAGATGATGCATAAAGAGCCATGACGTATAAGGAAAACATTTCTTATGGAAATGTTAGAGGAATGGCTGGAGAAAAGAAAATTTGGCAGAGACTCAAAAATAAAAATGATGACCAAAAAAACAGAAAAATTTCGTCTTCATTAGGAATTAACGGTTATTCTTGAAAATATTTTTAAGAATTTATCCTTCTTTACGACACTCAAGGAGAAACGGACTATGCGTTCTACCAAAAAAAACTTCTCTCATTTCTTAGCTATCCTCTTTTTTTTCTCTCTATGCTTGGGTGGGTGTGGCAAAAAAAATGTCGGTGCACTTAACGGTATGAATGGCGCTTATATGAACGATGCTGGTTTGAATCAGGTGTCACCAGGCTCAGGACAAGAATTTACGGTTAATGTGGGTGATCGCGTGTTTTTTAGTCTCGATTCTTCTTCACTTGATGCTGATGCTGAACGTATTTTAACGCGTCAAGCGGAATGGTTGCTTCATTATCCTTATTATTCTATTATGATCGAAGGTCATGCTGATGAGAGGGGAACACGTGAATATAACTTGGCACTTGGACAGCGCCGTGCTGTTGCTGTGCGAAACTATTTGGTGTCTCTAGGTGTGTCTGAACAACGGATTCAAACAATTTCTTACGGAAAAGAAAGACCTGTAGCAGTGTGTGATGATATTTCCTGTTGGAATCAAAATCGACGTGCTGTGACAACGTTGAGTGACATGAATAGTCATTAAAAAGAAGATTGTTTGTTTCAACTATTCAATGAGCTCTTAAGGGGAAAAAAGAATGTATCGTAAAATCAATTGGAAAACACTCTTTTATATGGCGGTTTTCATGGCTTGTTCTACTTCACTTGTTCAAAGTGCGGCACGAAGGGCTTCCGAATATCCTGCACATGATACGGATAAAGTTGATGGAGTTGATAAGGCATCTAGCGTGGAGGAAAAAGCCACTGATACTGTTGATAAGGGTGTCGATGCAGTGAAGAAAGCACCTGAAGCAGCTGATAAAGCAGCTTCTAGCGTGGAGGAAAAAGCCACTGACACTG
>NZ_JBHILU010000017.1:0-26787 GCF_042193495.1 Bartonella sp. TS82HLJMH
CCATCTTTACCATCATTTTTTAATTCAGCTTTACGACTTTCAAAAGCATCCAACGCGATATCTTTTAAATAATGGAGCTTACTTATTGCCTCACGCTTTTGTTTTTCACGTTCTTTAATAGGGTCACGACCTTCACGAAGAACAGAATGCCACCCAGTTGCCAATTCACGAGTTTTTTTTAAAGAAACATTTCGCAATGTACCCAAGCCCATTTTGCGGCGCCGACCATGAATGGTATAACGGTAAATCCATTGAGCACCTCCATCTTTACGCTTATGAAGAAGCAAGCCGACACCATTATTATATTTGCCAGCTCCCAATGTTGCGACAGCCCTTGGCACTTGAGGCGATTCATAAGAGCCATTTTAGTCCTTTCTTATACAAATTTGATCCACACGCCAGCCCCGCTTATGGTGTGCAAGAGAATGGTTTTGATTGATTCAAGATAAACAGGTTTGAAATGAGAGAATCTTATGTTATTCGGGACTCTCATTCAACATGAAAAACAACGAATTATATTTATAAATCAGTATGTTAATTTTGTTAGGTATTTTAGTTGTTATGCTGGCTCGTTTTTGATTGTTAGATTGTAATCTCAGTCGTTTTTAATACGATATGGTGACGTGAGGCATTATATCTTTGTTTGTTCCTATTGCGAGGCTGCTATTTTTGTAACGAATGGGCTTTTATTATAAGAACTTTTTCTTTTTAAAACTTTTAAATGAGGAGCTGTCTGTGTTTTTAGATTTTGTAATAAGATTGCTATTTGATTGACCTGATAAAGATTTAGCTGCCATTTTTAATAAGAGTTTACTATTTAAGTTTTTAACTTTGTCAGAAGTAGGCTTTAGTTATCCTATTTGCGTTGGTCCATAGGGCATACCAATTTATGTAGATAATAAGTAGCGTAATGTTTTTTTTTAAATGAAAATGTAAATTAAAGCTGTTTTGTGCTTATTTTTCCATCGTTAAAGTAAAACCCTATCTGCCCCTTTAGCAGTTGTTCGGCTTTTTTACCAAAAATTTCATAGCGCCAGCCATTCATAGCGGGAATATTTTTCTTTATTCCTCCATTGGCAATTTTTTCTAAATCATTAGATGTTGCAATAATTTTAGGGGCAATGCTGTTTTCGCTTGCAACAATTTTTAATAACACTTTGAGCAGATCGATAACAGCGGCCGTCGTATCATTGAGTGGATTATGTTTAGGAATGGGGGGTAAAGTAGAAAGATCCACTTCTAAGCCTTCGTGGACAGCTTTGATTAATGATTGAGCAATTGAGAGTTTATCCCAATTCTTATTAAGACTGCGCAATCGTTTTAATGCAGATTCATCTTTTGGTTGTTGGGTTGCTATTTCTATAAGACATTCATCTTTTATGATATGACGACGTGGCATATTGTATCTTCGTGCTTCACGTTCACGCCAAGCTGCTATCTTTTGTAATACAGCAAGTTCACGAGGCTTTTTAATTTGTCCTTTCACTTTTTTCCATGCTTCATCTTCTGGTATATCATAGGTTTTAGGATTTAAAAGAATTGTTAGTTCATCATCCATCCAGTGAGCACGTTGATTTTTTTCTAACCTTTTTTTCAATAACAGGTAAACATCTCTTAAATAGGTTACATCGGCAAGTGCATAGAGCAGTTGTTTTTCAGACAAAGGTCGGCAACTCCAGTCTGTAAAGCGGGAAGATTTATCAAGATGATGCCCCGTGCAACGTTGTACAATTTGATCATAGGAGATAGAATCACCAAACCCACAAATTGATCCTGCTATTTGCGTATCAAAGAGAGGGGAAGGAATAACACCTCCAAGATGATAAATTGTTTCAATATCTTGGCGCGCAGCATGAAAAACTTTTACAACTTTTTTATCGATCATAAGGTCAAAAAAAGGTTGTAAATCAATATCTGGTGCTATGGGATCAATCAAAACTGTGACATCTGGTGATGCGAGCTGGATTAAACACAGTTGAGGCCAAAAAGTTGTCTCGCGGATAAACTCAGTATCGACTGTTACAAAATCAGAGGTACGTAGAACGTTAATTGCAATTTCAAGATCTGTTGTTTGTGTAATAAGATTCATCATTTTATTATAATTCGATAAATTAAATTTGTCCTTTATTGACTTTATTTTTGAGTTTTTATTCTCATATCTTGACAAATGGTTATTAAAAAGCGTTTGTAGCGCATGTGAATATTATAATCAAAGGCAAAAAACATGCACCGTTATCGCAGTCATCATTGTGCGGCTCTTCGTAGATGTGATGTAGGAGCACAAGTCCGTCTTTCGGGATGGGTTCATCGTGTTCGTGATCATGGAGGAATTCTTTTTGTGGATTTACGTGATCATTTTGGAATTACACAAATTGTTGCTGATCCTGCTTCGCCGGCTTTTAAAGTTATTGAAAAAGTGCGTTCTGAATGGGTTATTCGTGTGGATGGAGAGGTATGTGCACGTTCTGATGAGGTTATTAATGCAACGCTTCCAACAGGTGAGATTGAAATTGTTGCACAAGAGGTAGAAATTCTTTCAAAATCTGATGAACTTCCTTTACCGGTTTTTGGTGAACCTGATTATCCAGAAGATATTCGATTAAAATATCGTTTTCTTGATTTGCGTCGGGAGACTATGCACAAAAATATCATGCGTCGGACTGAAATTATTGCGGCTATGAGACGGGCTATGCAAAATAATGGTTTTACGGAATTTACGACGCCACTTTTGACAGCTTCATCACCGGAAGGAGCACGTGATTTTTTGGTTCCAAGTCGTGTTCATCAGGGAAAATTTTATGCGCTACCGCAAGCACCACAGCAATATAAACAGTTGTTGATGATGTCAGGTTTTGATCGTTATTTTCAGATTGCTCCATGTTTTAGAGATGAAGATCCAAGGGCCGACCGTCTTCCTGGTGAATTTTATCAATTAGATGTTGAAATGAGTTTTGTTGAGCAAGAAGATGTTTTAGCAACTATGGAACCTATTATGCGTTCTATTTTTGAAGAATTTGCAGATGGAAAAACTGTGACACAGAGCTTTCCTCGCATTTCCTATGATGAAGCAATGCAAAAATATGGTTCTGATAAGCCTGATCTACGTAATCCGATCATTATGGAAGATGTTTCTCAACATTTTTATAATTCTGGTTTCAAAGTCTTTGCTCAAATTTTAGCAAATGATGAGAATGCACGAGTGTGGGCTATTCCGGCTAAAACGGGTGGAAGTCGTGCTTTTTGTGATCGTATGAATGTATGGGCACAAGGCGAGGGGCAACCAGGGCTCGGTTATATTTTTTGGCGTGAAGAAAAAGGAGAATTTGAAGGAGCAGGGCCTATCGCCAAAAATATTGGTCAACAGCGAGCTGAAGCGCTCCGTATACAGCTTGGACTTGAAAGTGGTGATGCTTGTTTTTTTGTGGCTGGAGATCCAAAAAAATTCGCATCTTTTGCTGGAGCAGCCCGTACACGGGTAGGGGAAGAATTAGATCTTCTCGATAGAGAGAGTTTCTCTTTGGCTTGGATTGTTGATTTTCCATTTTTTGAATGGAATGAAGATGAGAAAAAGATTGATTTTGCACATAATCCTTTTTCCATGCCTCAAGGGGGAGAAAATGCTCTTGAGACCCAAGATCCTCTTACTCTTAAAGCTTTTCAATATGATCTTGTTTGCAATGGTTATGAAATTGCATCAGGTGGAATTCGTAATCACTTGCCAGAAATGATGCTTAAAGTTTTTGAGCTTGTAGGACTTTCTAAGGAAGTTGTGAAAGATCGTTTCGGTGGTCTTTATCGTGCATTCCATTATGGGGCTCCGCCACACGGTGGTATGGCTGCGGGAATTGACCGCATCATTATGCTGTTGCAAGGTGTTAAAAATTTGCGTGAAGTTGCTTTATTTCCTATGAATCAACAGGCACTTGATCTTTTGATGAGTGCTCCGTCTGATGTGTCTCCTACACAATTACGTGATTTAGGAATCCGTATGGCTCCTACTCACAAAAATAGCTCATAAAGTTGATTATGGATTGTTTTCATCTTTCTTATGCAGAGTGAAGTTTTGATGCCTCTCAAGAGCATCATGTGTGTGTGCTGTTTGTGAAATTTAGATAGACAAAAACGCCATTGTGTTGATTCTTTACGAGGCTTTATTCCTTGTTTTTATAGTGGCTCTTCCCTTTGTGATAGGTGAGGAAATGATTGTGATTGTTTTATCATGAATAAATTAGAAATGAGAGAATTCTATAATATTTGGAAGTCTCATTTTAGTTGAAAAAAATGAATTATCTTTATACGACAACATATTATTTATTTTTTATTGAAGTTTTTACAATGTTGTAGCAGAGAATTGTGTCTCTTCGTTTTTATGAGAATAATGCGGTTTTCTATTCTATGGACTTACTCTGAAAAGTTTAAATTTTATAAGCTTTGAATATTTTTTTAGTTTTTCATGGAAAAACTGAATGGGGTTGTTGTACAATTTATCTTTATAATAAAAGATGATGTTTGAAAGGTGCTTTTGTCATTCCAAAAAGAATGAAACAACTCTTTGTGAGCAGTTAAATTATTATCAGATTTGACAAAGCTTTCAATAAATTACTTAGGACAAGGGGGGAAGGACATGTATAAATTTTTCAAATTGATATAATTTTCTGTTCATGTTCTAATCGCAGCGTTTGTTTTTATGTAATTGACTTTTAATAAAAAAGTCGACTCATAGAAGATTTAATTAAATAAATCCTATAAAATAATTTCTTATTATTGTGGGAATTGTTATTTTAATACTATGTTTGATAAAATGAATTTACCTTTTGATAAAGAACATATTGAACCAATAGAATTACGTTCTGCTTTACAGGAACGTTATTTGGCTTATGCACTTTCTACGATTACACATCGTGCATTGCCTGATGTACGTGATGGATTGAAGCCTGTCCACCGGCGGATTGTTCATGCGATGCGTCTTCTCAAACTAAATCCTGGACAGTCTTATGCGAAATGCGCGCGGATTGTCGGTGATGTCATGGGAAAATTTCATCCTCATGGGGATGCGTCTATTTATGATGCTTTGGTGCGCTTGGCTCAAAGTTTTGCTGTTCGTTATCCGTTGGTTGATGGGCAAGGCAATTTTGGTAATATTGATGGTGATAATGCTGCTGCCATGCGTTATACGGAAGCACGTATGACTGAAGTGGCTGCATTGTTACTTGAAGGAATTAATGAGAATGCTATTGATTTTCGTTTAACCTATAATGAAGAAGATGAAGAGCCTGTTGTTTTACCAGGAGCTTTCCCTAATCTTTTAGCAAATGGTTCTTCTGGTATTGCTGTTGGTATGGCAACATCTATTCCACCCCATAATGTTGCTGAGCTTTGTGATGCAGCGCTCCATTTGATTGCGCATTCCGATGTAAATGATGAGGAATTAAATCAATTCGTTCTTGGTCCTGATTTCCCGACAGGGGGAATTTTAGTTGAGCCTAAAAAAAGTATTGAGGAATCTTATCGTGTTGGGCGTGGATTCTTTCGTTTGCGTTCACGTTGGCATCAGGAATCGGGTAGCCGTGGTTCTTATGTGATTGTTGTGACTGAAATTCCCTATCAGATTCAAAAGTCACGTCTTATTGAAAAAACAGCAGAGTTATTGCTTGCACGGCGATTGCCAATGCTTGAGGATATCCAAGATGAATCAGCAGAAGATATCAGAATTGTGCTGGTTCCTAAAAATCGTACGGTTGATCCGGAGCTTCTTATGGAGTCTCTTTTTAAATTGACTGATTTTGAAGTAAGATTTCCCCTTAATCTGAATGTTTTGTCTTTGGGAAAAATACCCAATGTTCTCTCTTTGCGTGAGAGTTTACAGCAATGGCTCGAACATCGTCAAGAAGTCCTTATTCGTCGCTCTCATTATCGGCTTGATCAAATTG
This sequence comes from Bartonella sp. TS82HLJMH, assembly GCF_042193495.1. Lineage (NCBI taxonomy): Bacteria > Pseudomonadati > Pseudomonadota > Alphaproteobacteria > Hyphomicrobiales > Bartonellaceae > Bartonella > Bartonella sp. TS82HLJMH. Next base: position 5,931 of record NZ_JBHILU010000017.1, read on the forward strand.
ATTGTCGATTAGAAATTCTTCATGGATATCTTATTGCCTATTTAAATCTCGATGAGGTTATTCAGATTATTCGTGAAGAGGATGAACCTAAAAAGCAGCTCATTAGTCGTTTTGAATTAACAGAAAATCAAGCTGAAGCTATTCTTAATATGCGCTTGCGTTCTTTACGTAAGCTTGAGGAATTTGAAATTCGTAAAGAATTTGAAAGTTTGAAAGCTGAAAAAGAAAAGCTACAGAATTTGTTAGCTTCTCCTATAAAACAGTGGAAAATAATTTCAGAAGAAATCAAAAAAGTTCGAAACACTTTTGGTCCTGAAACACTCTTAGGAAAAAGACGTACGACGTTTGAAGAGGCACCAAGACATGATCTTGATGATATTCAACAAGCAATGATCGAAAAAGAACCGATTACTATTGTTATTTCTGAAAAGGGGTGGATGCGCGCTTTGAAGGGACATTTGAACGATTATAAAGCGCTTTCTTTTAAAGAAGGAGACAGTTTAAAATTAGCATTTCCAGCATTTACGACCGACAAGATTATGCTGATCAGTACGGGTGGAAAGTTTTTTGCTATTAGTGCAAATAGTTTACCTGGAGGGCGGGGACATGGTGAACCTATTCGTCTTTTAGTTGATATGGATGATGAGCATGATGTTCTCACAGCTTTTGTGCATCACGCCGAGGAAAAATTGCTCTTGGTTTCATCTCACGGTAATGGTTTTATTGTTTCTTCTGCAGAAGTGATCGCCAATACACGAAAAGGAAAGCAAGTGATGAATGTGAAAGCTCCTGATAAGGTAAAGCTTTGTGTTCCGGTAAATGGTGATCATGTTGCTGTAGTCGGTGAAAACCGTAAAATGCTTATTTTTTCTATTGAACAAATACCAGAAATGAATCGTGGTAAAGGTGTTCGTTTACAGCGTTATAAAGAAGGTGGTGTTGTTGATGCCAAGACTTTTAATTTATCAGAAGGCTTAAGTTGGCAAGATACAGCTGAACGAATCTTTAACCGTCAGGCGGACGATCTCTTTGAATGGATGGGAACGCGTTCGGGAGTCGGGCGTTTGGTTCCAAAAGGATTTCCAAAATCAGGAAAATTTATTAATTAAATGTATTTTATAAATGGGAAAATTCCCTATGGTTTTATGATTGTGTAAGATATTAATTTATAAAGATAATTTATTATTTTTTTATATTGAAAGAAAACTAAAGCGTGAGTTTTTTCTATTTCGATCTTGTTCAGGTTAAATCAATCAAAACTGTTTTTTTACATTACAGCATTTATGGGTGCTGTCGTGAAATGATTTGATATTTCGAGAGCTGTATCTTTAAACAAACAATGTGAATGTTTAACACAAGAGTGTTCTATTTGGAGATGTTTTATTTTGTTTGATAGGTTTATCTTCTTATTATTCAAGAGAGATGTTATTAATCTTTCGTAGTAATATTTATTCGTTAGGATTGCTATGATATTGCCTAAAAAGATGACCACGTTCAGCCCATAAGACGAGAAGTATGGCAGCGAGACTCAAAAAGAAAAATCCTGCTGAGTTTGGGATGGTTGTTTCATCAAATTGTTGGGCAATAAAAAAGCTAAGTCCTGCACCGATAGATGTTTGAAGAAAGCCGGATACAGAAGAAGCTGTTCCAGCAATTTCACCCACAGATTCGAGAGCAAGTGTATTGAAATTGGCCATAATGCCACCGCAGGCAAACATCAGTATACAGAATAACAGCATGTAAAAAGCAAAAGGAAGAATACCATCTGTTAAGATAGAGCCAATAAACCATACACATGAAGTGATACAAAAGAGCAAAAGCATAGTATGAGCAATACGCCGCATTCCAAGGCGTCCAACGAGTTGAGAGTTCATGAATGATGAGAAAGCCTGAAATGCAGCACCAACTGCAAAGGCAATAGGGAACCAAAGTCCTAGATTATAGATCCCTTCATACGTTTGTTGTGATGTATTAACGGCAGTAAAGATACAGCCTAAAATAATCGAAGTTGCTAGTGTATAGCAAAGTGTTGTGCGATTGGTTATTACAATCCATAAATTATGTTTGACTGAAGAAAAGGAAAGAGAGCGTTGCGCATAAAGAGTTTCCGGCAAGCGGAATTGAATCCAAATCATCAACCCGAAACCAACCATTGCCATGAAAATAAAAATATATTGCCAATGTCCAAGCAGTAAAATGATCTGTCCTGTTGCGGGACCAACCATTGGTGCAACAAGAAAAACCATCATAACAATAGACATAACTTCTGCCATTTTTCGACCACTGTAAAGATCACGTACGACGGAAACTGTAAGAACCCGCATAGCAGCTCCTCCAATACCTTGTAAGATACGCAAAATAAGTAAGAGAGAAAAATCAGTTACAAAGGCACAGCCAATCGCCGTAAATGAATAAAAAGCAAGACCAATAAGAATAAGTTTACGTCGTCCATACCTATCGCTTATTGGACCGAAAAATATTTGAGCAATACCATAGCTAATAAGATAACTCGAAATGATATAATGTTGATCATTTTCATTGAGAACATTTAAGCCATCTAAAATATTGGGCATAGCTGGCAGCATAATATCAACAGCTATAGCGTTAATAGCCATGAGCGAAGCAATAAGAATAACAAATTCTTTATAGCCAATTTTTTTTCTAATCGCATCACTATGCGTTTGTTCATCGACTGAATATGACATATGGCATCCTTGAAATAGAAATTTCGTCTGAAAACAGCTCTTTTTAAGAGTCTGAATAAAATGAAAGATACCTATGATTGATTACAGGGAATATTTTTTTCTTTTAAAAGTTCCTGTAACTCATTGTTTTGAAACATCTCTTTAACAATATCACAGCCTCCGACAAATTCACCCTTGATATACAGCTGTGGAATTGTTGGCCAATTTGAGTAATCTTTAATTCCTTGACGCAATTCGTTAGAAGTTAAGATGTTAATTCCTTTATAATTCAATCCTAAATAGTCAAGGATTTGAACAACTTGTCCTGAAAACCCGCATTGCGGAGCGTCAGGTGTTCCTTTCATGAATAAAATGACGTCGTTTGTTTTAATCTCGTTGTCAATAAAATCATGAACAGTGGTCATTTTTATCCCTCGATATTTCAGATTTTTATCAGTGTGTAATTTATATTCATACTGTTTTTAATCGTATTAAATGTGTGAATGCAAGAAGAAATTTTAGATTATTTTGGGACATTTGTTTGCAACATTAAGGCGTGAAGGTCATTTCCCATAGTGCCTTTAAGGGCATCATAGACCATTTTATGTTGTTGAACATGGGTTTTACCACGAAAACTTTCAGAAATAACTTCTGCAGCATAATGTTCTCCATCTCCAGCAAGATCACGAATTGTTACAGTAGCATCAGGAATGCCTTCACGAATAAGCGTTTCAATTGCATGGGCACTCATTGCCATCATTATTCTCCTATGTTGTTCATTTTTTTTATAAAGGCTGTTTAAGAGAAAAACAATTTTTACTCTTCACCCATAAATTGTGGAAACCAGTTTTCATAGGCTTTTGTGAGGTTGTCTACTGAAAGTGTTAATATCCCATCTATATTAAGAGAAGTTCCCTCAACTTGACCTAGCTCTGTTAAAGAAACTGTATTGATTTGTGCACGCTCTTTAAGATTATTAAGAGAGTGAGGTTTGACGGCTAAAAGATAACGTCCTTGGTCTTCTCCAAAAAGTTCTGCATGATGGGGTGATTTATTGCTTAATTTTACTTTGATTCCTTTACCTGCTTTAATCACCATTTCAGCAAGTGCTAGCGCTAATCCTCCGTCAGAAATGTCATGAGCAGCATGAATAAAACCGCTATTAATGACATCTCGAACAAATTGACCATGCTTTTTTTCAAGTTGTAAATCTACAGGGGGGGGGGCACCTGCATCAATATTTAAAATGTTACGTGCATAGATTGATTGTCCTAAATGGGAGCCGCAATTTCCTACTAAAACAAGAATATCTCCATTTTGCATACCACTTATTGTCACCATTTTAGACCAATCATTAAGAAGACCTACACCAGCAATTGTGGGGGTTGGAAGAATGGCTTCCCCATTTGTTTCGTTGTAAAGAGAAACATTGCCTGAAACGATAGGAAAATCGAGGATTCTACAAGCTTCTCCTATACCTTTAATAGCAAAAACCAGCTGTCCCATAATTTCAGGTTTTTCAGGGTTACCAAAATTGAGATTATCTGTAGCAGCCAGTGGTGTTGCACCTGTCGTACTAATGTTTCGCCAGCATTCTGCGACAGCTTGTTTTCCTCCTTCATAAGGGTCTGCTTCACAATAGCGAGGTGTTACATCAGAAGAAAAAGCAAGAGCACGTTTGCTGTTGTTTCCTACACGGATAACGCCTGCATCACCTCCTGGACAAACAAGGCTATTTCCTTGGATAAGGGTATCATATTGTTCATAAACCCATCGCCGAGAACTTTGATCAGCAGAATTCAATAAGGACAGAAGCGCATCACCAAGATTTTCAACTTTTTTGACGTCTTCTGCTTTCAAGGGTGTTTTTTTTGCCGGTTCACTCCAAGGACGATCATAAACAGGCGCTTCATCACCAAGCTCTTTGATGGGAAGATTGACAACTTCTTCCCCTTGATGAAATACACGAAAACGTAAATCATCGGTTGTTTTTCCAATGATAGAAAAATGTAGCCCCCACTTATGAAAAATTGCTTCTGCTTGCTTTTCTAGTTCTGGTTTAAGGACCATGAGCATACGCTCTTGACTTTCAGAAAGCATCATTTCATAGGCTGTCATGTTTTCTTCTCGAACAGGAACTGTATCAAGATTAAGCTGTATCCCCAGATTTCCTTTTGCTCCCATTTCAACGGCAGAAGAGGTGAGTCCTGCTGCCCCCATATCTTGAATAGCAACTACGGCTCCAAGTTCCATGAGCTCTAAACATGCTTCAAGGAGACATTTCTCTGTAAAAGGATCACCTACTTGAACAGTTGGGCGTTTTTCACTGATTGAAGAATCAAATTCAGCAGAAGCCATTGTTGCTCCACCGACACCATCACGTCCTGTTTTTGCACCCAGATAAACAACAGGGAGTCCAATACCTTGCGCTTTAGAATAAAAAAGAGCATTTGTCTTTGCAATACCGGCGACAAAAGCGTTAACAAGGATATTGCCATTATAACGCTCATCAAAATTTACTTCTCCACCAACCGTTGGAACACCAAAAGAATTGCTGTAACCACCTATTCCAGAAACAACACCAGAAACAAGATGGCGTGTTCGTGGGTGATCAGGAGCACCAAATCGCAATGCATTCATAGCAGCAACAGGACGGGCTCCCATTGTAAAGACATCACGTAAAATACCACCAACACCTGTCGCTGCACCTTGATAAGGTTCAATATAAGAAGGGTGGTTATGGCTTTCCATTTTGAAAACAACACATTGCCCTTCGCCAATATCGACAACACCAGCATTTTCACCAGGTCCTTGGATAACACATTTTCCTTCTGTCGGAAGAGTTTTTAGCCATTTTTTAGATGATTTATAGGAACAGTGTTCGTTCCACATTGCAGAAAAAATTCCTAGTTCAGTAAATGTTGGTTCTCTACCGATTAACGTCAGGATACGTTGATATTCATCTTCTTTTAGCCCGTGTTGTGCAATGAGTTCTGGTGTAATAGTGATGTTATTGCAAGGCTTCATGAGCATTTATCCGTCAAATTAATCGAAACTTAGTATTTTTATTTTTTTAACCTAGCAGCTTAGTATTATAAACAATAATGTTGTTAATAATAAAAATATTTATAGACAGTAAGCTGAAGATTTTGTCCGTTTGTTTGGTGGGATTTAAGACTAAAAATGGTCTTAAATAATTATGTGTTTAGAAAATAATATCCATTGTTGTTTGTGAAGAGCTTTGTTTATAGATTTACGATGCGAGAAATGGTATAAATCCTTGTTTTTTTTAAATTATGGAGCGCGAGTATTTTTGCAGCATTATCCATTTACTAACTCTAAAGCACTTTGGAAAAGTAAACGACCGTCAGTACCTCCGTGGGCGGATTCAATAAAGTTTTCAGGATGGGGCATCATACCAAGAATATTACCAGCTTTATTAACAATACCAGCAATATCTTTTATTGAGCCGTTCGGGTTTGTATTTTCTGCATAGCGAAAAACAATTTGTTCATTGTCTTCCATTTGTTTCAATGTTTCACTGTCAACAAAATAATTTCCGTCATGATGGGCAACAGGACAACGAATAATTTGTCCTTTAGAATAATATCGAGAAAATTTTGTCTTGGCGTTGACGACTTCAAGTTTGATTTCACGACAAACAAATTTTAAAGAAGCGTTACGCATTAAAGTACCGGGTAATAATCCTGCTTCCAACAAAATTTGAAATCCATTACAGATACCTATTATTGTCGTACCTTCTTGTGCTTTTTCACGAATGGCTTTTAAGATGGGAGTTCGCGCTCCAATAGCACCACATCTTAAGTAGTCGCCATAGGAAAAACCACCAGGAATAATAATAACATCTACATCTGGAATTGTTGTTTCTGTTTGCCAAATTTTTAGTGGCTCAACTCCCGTTATATGATGTAACGCTGCAACCATATCTCGATCACGATTTAATCCAGGAAGTTGAATGATGGCAGTTTTCATGAGCGTTCCACTTAAAAAAGTTCGATTGTATAATTTTCAATGACAGTATTTGCGAGTAACTCTTCACACATTTGTTCAAGTTTTTTCTTTGCGGTTTCAGAAGGTAGATCATCAAGAACAATATCAAAAACCTTTCCTTGACGAATGGATTGAATGCCTTCGAAAGCCAAACTTTTTAAAGCACCGACAATTGCTTCTCCTTGTGGATCAAGAACGCTTTCTCTTAAAGTAACTGTAACGCGTGCTTTCATTTTTTGCTTCCTGCTTGTTAAAAGAACCTCTCCTTTGAAGAGGGATATTTATATAAGGTGATGCTTTTTTGCCCTGTTTTTACTTTACGAGAACGGGACCACTTGGTCGTGTTGGTTCGTTTTCATTCATAATACCAAGACGTTTGGCAACTTCTTGATAGGCATTAATAAGCCCACCCATATCACGACGAAAACGGTCTTTATCCATTTTTTCTTGTGTGTGCATATCCCATAGTCGTGCAGAATCAGGTGAGATTTCATCAGCAAGAACAATGCGCATTGTTTCATCTTCCCACAGGCGACCAAATTCCATTTTAAAATCAATTAATTGGATGTTAATACCAGCAAAAAGCCCAGAAAGAAAATCATTAACACGAATTGAAAGTTGCATGATATCTTCTATCTCTTGTGGGACAGCCCACCCAAAAGCTGTAATATGTTCTTCTGTTACCATAGGATCATCGAGAGAATCATTTTTATAGTAGAACTCAATGATAGATTGCGGAAGTGGGGTTCCTTCTTCCAGTCCTAAACGCTTAGCAAGAGAGCCGGCAGCAACATTGCGAACAACAACTTCCAACGGAATCATTTCCACTGCTTTAATAAGCTGTTCACGCATGTTTATACGTTTGATAAAATGTGTTGGGATGCCCAAACGTCCAAGATGACTAAAAATATGTTCCGAAATTCGGTTGTTCAAAACCCCTTTTCCGTCGATAATTTCATGTTTTTTTGCATTAAAGGCAGTTGCATCATCTTTAAAAAATTGAATATAAGTTCCTGGTTCAGGTCCTTCATATAAAATTTTAGCCTTGCCTTCATAAATACGGTGGCGACGATTCATCATGATTCTCTATTTATCTTGAGAGGTTTTTAATAACATTGGTAAATGATACTATCCTAATTGATAGAATTTCTCAATGATATTGCTATGATACTTTTATAATTTTTGTCATTACACGCCTACTCAAAGGTGAAGATACATAGTGATGAGAAAGAAGATTATCTCTTTTTGATCAAATTTTTGCAAGAAAGTGAGAGAGGACCATAAGCCCTTCAGGCCAGGGTCCGTGTCCGGATTCTGCGTTAATATGGCCAGAATACCCAGCATCAACAAAGAGTGCCCCCCAATCATTGGCAATTTTTTCTGCTACGGAAAATTGACAAAACTCATCGTTGCGACTGGCTATGACAATAGAAGGAAAAGGCAGCTTTTGACGATGATAGGGGCCAAATGTCATTAAATGTTTGGGACGTATTTTCTCATTGGCGACATCTGGAGGTGCAACAAAGAAAGCGCCACAAATTTTTTCTGTATTTTGTACAGTTGCATGAATAGCGCTGGGAACTCCTAATGAATGGGCAATAAGCATAACAGGCCTTTGAGCTTTTGCGATGGCGGTTTTAACTTTGTTAACCCATTCTTCACAAACAGGCTTTGACCAATGGAGTTGTTCAATGCGGCGGGCTGTCGACAATTTTTTTTCCCAGCGTGTTTGCCAATGATCTGGACCAGATCCTTTGTAGCCAGGAATAATAAGAATATCGAGTTGATTTGCTTTCATAATTTTTTTGTTACAACAGATTTTTGATCATAGGTGGAATAGATTTGGGTTTTCTATGTCGCTTTATTGTTCTTCAAAAACACGTTTAAAAATCGTATTGATATGTTTGGTGTGGTAAGAAAGATCAAATTTTTCACGAAGTTCTTCTTCACTTAAAGCTTTGGTAACATCTTTGTCGTTGAGGAGTTCTTCTAAAAAATCTTTTCCTTGTTCCCAAACTTTCATCGCATTTCGTTGTACAATCCGATAAGAATCTTCACGACTGATTCCTGCTTGTGTGAGTGCTAAAAGCACCCGTTGTGAGTGAACAAGACCGCGGAATTTATTGAGATTTTTTTGCATATTCTCTGGATAGACAATGAGATTTTCAATAACCGATGTGAGGCGAGAAAGAGCAAAATCAAGAGTAATAGTCGCATCTGGAGCAATATAACGCTCAACAGATGAATGGGAAATATCACGTTCATGCCAAAGTGCAACATTTTCCATGGCTGGGAGCGCAAATGCACGTACCATGCGGGCTAGTCCAGTTAAATTTTCTGTTAAAACTGGATTACGTTTATGAGGCATTGCCGATGAACCTTTTTGCCCAGGCGAAAAATGTTCCTCTGCTTCAAGAACTTCTGTTCGTTGTAAATGGCGTATTTCTATCGCTAGCCTTTCAATAGAGGAAGCAATAACACCAAGTGTTGCAAAAAACATGGCATGACGATCTCTTGGTATTACTTGGGTGGAAACCGGTTCAGCACGCATCCTCAAGGCTTTTGCTACATGTTCTTCAACGCGTGGATCAATATTTGCAAAAGTTCCTACAGCTCCTGAAATTGCGCAAGTAGAAATTTCTTCTTGTGCTGCAAGAAGACGTTTGCGACAACGGGAAAATTCGGCGTATGCGAGAGCAAACTTGATTCCAAATGTTGTCGGTTCAGCATGAATGCCATGACTCCGCCCAATGGTGATTGTCTCTTTATGCTCAAAAGCACGTCTTTTTAATGCTTCAAGAAGTTGATCTATATCCTCTAGCAAAATATCACTAGCACGCATCAATTGAATGTTTAGCGTTGTATCTAGAACATCAGATGATGTCATACCTTGGTGGATAAAACGTGCCTCTGGTCCAATGAATTCAGCTAGGTGGGTCAGAAATGCGATAACATCATGTTTGGTAATTGCTTCAATTTCATCAATGCGATTGATATCAAATTTAGCTGCTGCCCCTTTTTCCCAAATGACTTTGGCGGCTTCTTTCGGAATAATCCCTAAATGAGCAAGGGCATCACAGGCATGGGCCTCAATTTCAAACCAAATACGATATTTTGTTTCGGGAGACCAAATTGTTACCATTGCAGGGCGGGAATAACGTGCGATCATTATTTTTTTCCTTCTTGTGAGAGGATTGCGGCTTGGCGCAATGCATTAATACGTGTTTTGTAAAGCTCTTTATTTCCGTTTTTATAAATTGCAGAGCCTGCGACAAATACATTTGCACCAGCTTTTGCAGCTATCCCAATTGTATCAACGGTGATACCACCATCAACTTCAAGATCAATAGGGCGGTTTGCAATCATGCTTTTAACACGCTTAATTTTATCTTTTATTTCTGGAATAAAACTTTGTCCACCAAAACCGGGATTAACCGTCATGATGAGAATGAGATTTAAGTGATCAAGTAAATATTCAAGTACATGTTCAGGGGTGCTTGGATTGAGTGCAATTCCTGCTTTTTTTCCCATTTTTTTTATTGTCTGTAATGAACGATGAAGATGTGGACTTGCTTCAGCATGAATGGTTATAATATCTGAACCCGCTTTTGCAAAAGCTTCCAAATAAGGGTCTACCGGTGCGATCATCAGGTGCACATCAAATGTTGCTTTGGTTAATGGGCGCAGAGCCTTGACGATTTCAGGACCAAAGGTGATGTTAGGAACAAAGTGCCCATCCATGATATCAAGATGAAGCCAATCTGCACCAGCATCAACAACATCTAACATTTCTTGTCCAAGTTTAGAAAAATCAGAAGCCAAGAGTGAAGGCGAAATGAGATGAGAATGGGGCATTAAAATCTCCTTGATTGGCTGTTTTTATCATATCGCTGTGTATACACAAATATCTTTTGTGTTATGACGGAAAAGAAAAAATATGTATTATAGGTCTTTGTTATGGAAAGATCGCTTGAAATTTTAAAGCTTTATAAGTGAAAGATATGTCGAATCATAAAACATATTTGATGCCTGAACTTCAACATAATATTGCGGTTTCTTCCCAAGAATATCGAGATGCCATGAGTCTTTTTGCAGGAGCTGTGCATATTGTGACAACAAATGGCATTAAGGGAAGACGCGGGGTGACTGTTTCGGCGTGTTGTTCTTTATCTGATAATCCTCCAACCCTTCTTGTCTGTCTCATGCGCCATAATTTAAAGAATCAGGTGTTTATGGAGAATGGAAATTTTTGTGTTAATAGCTTGGCAGGAAAACATCGTCCATTAGCGGATGTTTTTTCGAGGTGTTGCACTCTTACACAAAATGAGCGTTTTGATGTTGCTCAATGGGGAGTTTTGCAAACGGGGGCGCCTAGTCTTTCAGACGCTCTAGCGTCGTTTGATTGTCGTTTGATTTGTTGGCACGAGCACGCAACCCATTGTGTTTTGATTGGTGAGGTTGTTGCAATCAACTGTAATAAAGAAAAAGATGCTTTGATGTATTTGAAACGTGAATATCACACTTTGCCTTTATAAAGATTTTATTTTTTTGCATTGCTGAAATGATTTATTGTTGCTTCATTTAGATTTTAAACAATGAGAAAGTAGGGGAGGGATAGCTCTAATATCTGATATTAGATTTCCTTTTTTTTGAAGTTTCTTAGTAAGCAAGAAAAATGTTCTGGATGAGATTTGATCAAGAATCCAACCTACATAGAAAAGCGATCAAATCTAAACAGTGCGTTTAGACATATTTGTAGATTGTTATGAAAAAACATTTTACTCTTGTGTTGATGGGTATTGCACAATATATAGACCGCACATAGCATATGTGGAGGTTTTTTATTGCATGAGCGAAGAGATTGATGGTCAATATCGCCCTAGTGAAGATGAGCCTTTTATGAATGAGCGGCAAAAGGCGTATTTTCGTGCTAAATTGGTTTCTTGGAAGAATGATATATTAAAAGAAGCTCGTGAGACTTTGGAAAATTTGCAGGAAGAGAATGTTGGTCAACCAGATTTGACTGATAGGGCTTCTTGTGAAACTGATCGTACAATAGAATTACGTGCGCGTGATCGTCAGAGGAAACTTATTTCAAAAATAGATGCTGCTTTAGAGCGCATTGATAATGGGACATATGGCTTTTGTGAAGAAACCGGCGAACCCATTAGTATAAAGCGTCTTGAGGCTCGGCCTATAGCCGTTTTATCATTAGAAGCGCAAGAACGTCACGAACGACGTGAAAGAGTTTATCGCGAGGATTAAGGTCATTGAAATGATAAACACGAAACTCGTGGTGATAAAATTGTATATTTTTATTTTTGAGGGGTAGGAATGAATAAAGATGGTTCTTGCCGTCCCTCAATTTCGGCGGTGATTGCCGAATCTTTTACCGCTTGATTCGTAAAAGGAGAGGGACTTTTATCCGGTATATCGTTTCTTTCTGTAGGGGCGGAATTTGGATGTGTTAGTGTTTCTCTCTTTTGTATTTTGGATGTACCGGTAATATCCGATTCTACAACCACATCTGTTAATCCGCCAATAAGAAGCAAATGTTCTTTATGATCGCAACGGACTAAAACAAGGCGGCGTGCTCGATCTATAGAAATTACTTCACATAATGCTAATCGTGATAGACTTTTTTTTCTATTAATGCTGAATCTTCTCGTACTTAAACGACGTAAAAACAAGATAATTATGGTAATAGCAACGATTGTTATTATAAAAAACAAAAAGCTTATCATTATTTTCGCAGCAGATACACCTATTTGCTCTGATAACCAGATATACATAGATTTTCTCCCATTTTTGTGTGAAAATATCGTTTTTTATCGAGATAAATTTATAAACACACCCTTAAAAAGTTCACTTAAATACAAGAAATAAACTTTTTAACATTAAGTGAGCTTTCTTGGAAAGATAATATCATAGTATATACTTTATAACAATGAATATAAAGGAAGTTTTGTGATATCAGAAACAGCTAAATCTAAGGCAATGAGAGATGGATAAAGGTTTTGATAATAATAAAAGATCAGCGTCTTCTGTTCATCGAAGATTTGTGATTTTTAGTGTTGTTTTTATATTACTTTCTCTTTTTATTGTGGGTATTTTAGGTTTTTTTTATCCACAAAGCTATTTGCAAAAGGCTATATTGATATCTTTTTTGATTCTAGCAATTATCGGCGTTGCAACACTCATTTTGTGTGGAATGGGAATTTTAAGATACCATGTGTGGTTGCATGAAGATTTTGATTTTAGCATCTTTAATAAGAGCGATGATGCAATTGTAATCTCTGATCTTTCTGGTTTTGTTTATTATTCTAATCAAAACTATCGAAAAATTCTGACCTATAAGCCTGAAGTGTCTTGTTATATGGTTATTGCTGATCTTCCAGGAGCTGGTGCACTTTCGTATCGCTTAAAGGTTGCAGCCTGTAATAATCTTGCAGCACAAGAGGAATTAAGAGTAGAACAACCAATTTTTACCGATGCTACACCAAAAAAATCTGTTTGGTATAATATTTCCGTTCAACCTATCACAAAACAGAAAAAAAAGCTTTTATTTTGGCGTATTACTGATATTTCGCATTTACAACAAACGCGAGAAGTTTTTTTCTCGAACCTTCAAGAGGCTATTAATCACTTGGATCAAGCTCCTATTGGTTTTGTATCAGTTAATACACAAGGAACTATTCTTTATGCTAATGTGGTTTTTGCCGAATGGTTTTCAATTGATTTAGCGAATTTCTCAGTTGGTCAATATAATTTTGATTCGTTATTTGATAGCGTTGGCGCTAAGAGCTCATGGAGTGATATCTGTTTGCAAACCAATAGATATCAAAGTTCAGGTTACTCTTTACCTTATAGGTTTTCGTTATGTTTAAATTCACAGACGACTTGTGAGAAAATATTCCATTGTCTTATCTCTGTTTCTTCTCTCTTAGAAGAGGAAGCCATTTATCGTATTGTGATCATTCCACAACAAATACAAAAAGAAGAGGACGACCAATTAAAATTACCTAATATATTAGGAGAATATTTTGATGCGAGTCCTTTTGCAATAGCCGTGGTGGATCATGAAGGGAAATTGGTTCATATGAATAAAGCTTTTTCATCACTTACGGGATGTATGGATAAAGCTGTCAATTTTTATGATGTTGTTTCTCGTCGTGATTGTGTGCAGTTAGAGCGTTCTTTTCAGAGAATTGCGACAAATAAAAATTATTTTGTTTCTCTAGAAACTGTTTTAGAAAAAAATGAAGAATGCCATTTACGGCTCCATATTATGTCTGTACCGCCCTATCATGGTAATGCATTGCAAGATTTGCTTATTATCTCTGTGATTGAAACAACTGAACAAAAAACGCTTGAAGATAAAATGATACAAAGTCAGAAGATGCAAGCTGTTGGACAATTGGCTGGCGGCATTGCTCATGATTTTAATAATGTTTTAACGGCAATTTTAATGTCGTGTGATCTTCTTTTAAATACGCATCGTAGTTCTGATCCGGCTCATGCTGATCTGATCAATATTAAAAATAATGCTAACCGTGCAGCTGCTCTTGTACAGCAATTATTAGCTTTTTCTAGAAAGCAAACACTTCGACCTGAAGAAGTTGATTTTACCGAATTTTTATCAGATATTCGCAATCTTATTGTACCCCTTTTGGGAAATAATATTCAGTTAAAAATTATCCATGGAAGAGATTTGTGGAGCGTTGAAGTTGATCAAGCATCTTTTCAGCGTGTTATTATGAATTTGGTTATTAATGCGCGTGATGCCATGTTAGATGGAGGTATTGTTACGATTGCGACAAACAATATTACAAAGCAACAAAGTGCTGAATTTATTCATCTTGGTTTAGTAATTGGTGAGTATGTGCAATTGACTATTTCAGATACAGGGGCTGGTATATCTGCTGCTATACAAGAAAAAATGTTTGAGCCATTTTTTACAACAAAAGAAGTTGGAAAAGGAACAGGACTTGGTTTATCAATGGTTTATGGAATTATCAAGCAGAGTGGTGGGTACATTTATTGTGAAAGTAAAGAAGGTGAAGGAGCAACATTTCATATTTTTCTTCCCCGTTATATCCCCAATATAAAAGGAGAAATTTCTCAAAAGATTGCAAAAGATGAAGAGAAAGATAAAAATATAGACTTAACAGGATCTGCGACTGTTTTATTGGTTGAAGATGAAGATGCGGTCAGAATGGGGGGGGTAAGAGCTCTTCAAATGAGAGGATATACGGTTTTAGAGGCAGCGAGTGGGGTGGAAGCACTCTCTATTCTTGAGGATCAAAAAGGAGCTGTTGATATTATTGTTTCCGACGTGGTGATGCCAGAAATGGATGGGCCCACTTTATTGAAGGAAGTACGTAAAAACTATCCTGATATCAAATTTCTTTTCGTTTCTGGATATGCAAAAGATGCTTTTGCTAAAAATCTTCCACAAGATGCTGTTTTTGGTTTTTTATCTAAACCTTTTACACTCAAACAGTTAGCTCTAACAGTTAAAGAAACACTTTCATCATGAGGCAAAAATTTATGCAATAGAAAAATTGCGTATTTAAGATTTTTTAGGCGAAATATGAGAGTATTTTGATAAATAGAGCTTGTGATAATGTCATAGAACTGAATAAAAAAGAAGAATTTGAAAATTTAACTAAAATTCAAAAAAATCACACATTCTGCGCAAAAATTTATGAAGAGATAGACTCTATTACGTCAACATTTAATAGAGATTTTCAATTATAGACACTGAGCACAAATTATGTATAAGACATTGAAAAATGCTGATTAATAGATTGTTGATACACTCAAAAAGATAAAAGCTGTTGCTGCATATCTACCATTTTGCTCTTCCCTTCAATAAATGCTTTTAAGGCTTCGGGGTAGAGTTTATGCTCTGCTTTAAGAACTCTTTGTGCTAAGCTCTCAGCAGTATCATGGGGATAGACTGGAACAGCTGCTTGGGCAAGGATTTTTCCTGCATCCATGTCTTCTGTAACAAGGTGAACAGTGCAACCCGTGATTTTTACGCCTGCTTGTAAAGCTTTTTCATGTGTGTTTAAGCCTTTAAATGAAGGCAAAAGAGAAGGATGAATGTTTAAAATTCGTTCTTCGTAAAGTTTTACAAAACGTGGTGAGATAAGGCGCATATACCCTGCAAAGCAGAGAAAATCCGGTTTATATTGATCTAAAATCGTAAAAATACTTTCTTCATGCTCTTCTTTTGTTTTGTAAATTTTGCGATCAACAATATGAATAGGTAAGTTATGGTTTTGCGCCTTTTCAATACCATTTGCATGCGGATTATCGCAAATAACTGCGACGATTTCAGCAGGATATTCCTTTTGCTGACTAGCTTGAGCAAGGGCGACCATATTGGATCCATTACCAGAAATGAAAACGACGATTTGTTTTTTCATAAATGCAGTACCCCTTTATAAAGTATTCCTTTATTTTGATCTTGGCGTTTTGTTAAAATGCCAAGTGGAGTTACATTCTCTCCTTTTCTTTCAAGAGCTTGCGTAATTGTTTCAGCTGCATGCTGTGCTACGATAATGATCATGCCAATACCACAATTGAATGTTCTTAACATTTCTGTTTCTTCTATTTTACCTTGTTTGGCAATCCATGAAAATACTGCTGGAACATTAATGGTAGAAAGATTAATTTCAGCGCAGAGAGAAGATGGAACAACACGTGGAATATTTTCAGGAAAGCCTCCACCTGTAATATGAGCAAGAGCTTTAATCCCTTCGTATTTTTGCATGATGGGAAGAAGCGATTTTACATAAATGCGTGTTGGTGTAAGAAGTGCTATACCAAGGCTGTTTTCGGGGGCAAAAGGGGCAGGGTCATTCCATTTGAGATCATGTTGCTGGATGATTCGTCGAACAAGCGAAAAGCCATTGGAATGAATTCCAGAGGCGCTTAGACCTAATATAATATCACCTTCTGTTAAATCTTTTGAAGGGAGTAGCTTGCTGCGTTCGCATGCTCCTACAGCAAAACCGGCTAGATCATAATCTCCCTCTGCATACATTCCTGGCATTTCTGCCGTTTCTCCTCCAATAAGAGCAGCACCGGCTTGTTTACACCCTTCTGCAATACCAGAAACAATCGCAGCACCTTGTTCAGGGTCAAGCTTTCCAGTTGCAAAATAATCCAGGAAAAAGAGAGGCTCAGCCCCTTGTACGAGTAAATCATTGACACACATAGCTACAAGATCAATACCTACAGTGTTATGGTGACCTATTTCAATGGCAATTTTTAATTTTGTTCCCACACCATCATTGGCTGCTACTAGGATAGGATCCGTAAAGCCAGCTGCTTTTAAATCAAAAAGTCCACCAAAACCGCCAATTTCTGCATCTGCTCCGGCTCGTTTTGTCGCGCGTATAAAGGGTTTAATTTTTTCTACCATGGCATTACCCATATCGATGTTTACACCGGCTTTTGCGTAGGTAAGACCAACTTTGGATTTATTATTTGTAAGATCTTGATTGCTCATTGGAGCCTTCCTTTAATGGAAAATCGGGTTTTGATATTATGCAATGCCATGATAGAGTTCTCTCTGCAAGAGATATTGATAAGAAAATAAGCAACTTTGCTTGTACCTTATTTTGAAGATGTTTATAATTTTTTGTGAAGAATTTTTTAGGATATTTTATGAGCAAGATATCAGATAATCATGGTCAGTCTTCTTGGCAACTTATGAGAAAGAAAGTGAGTGAGAATACATCTCGGGATCGTTATAAGACTTATGTGCCAGCGTATACTCAATTACCGTTGCCGAATAATATGAAAAGGCAAATCTTTTTCTGGCTTGGTACGCTGATTTTTTTCATTTTTTTTATGTTTGTTTTTGGATCGATTTTGCTTCCTTTTGTGGCAGGGATTGTTCTGGCTTATTTTCTCAATCCTATTGTTCAATTACTTGAAAGATTTGGTATTCGCCGTGTGTTTGGGACTGTCCTCATTACCTTATTTATTGTTATTACCTTTGTTGCTGCTTTAGTTATTTTGATTCCTGTTATTAGTTGGCAAATACAGCAATTTATGAGTGATGGTTTACCTGTTTATATTAATCGTATTCAAACCTTTTTTGTTGAGCATGATTTTGATTGGATAAGGCGCTATTTTGGAAGTGATCCAAATGAATTACGGAATAATATTAAAGGATTTTTGGGAGAAGGTTCTGATTTTATTACGTCTCTTTTGAATTCACTTTTAAAGTCAGGAAAATCTATCGTTAATATCGCTAGCTTATTTGTTGTGGCACCTGTGGTGGCATTTTATATGTTACTAGATTGGCCACGTATGGTAACAGCAATCGATTCGTTAATACCGCGTGATCATCTTGAAACCGTTCGGAGTATTTTTCATGAAATGGATAGAGCTATTGCAGGCTTTGTTCGTGGACAAGGAACAGTTTGTCTTATATTGGGAGGCTATTATGCTATTGGTCTAACGATTGCAGGACTCAATTTTGGTCTTTTGATTGGTATGTTTATTGGTCTTATTAGCTTTGTTCCTTATATCGGCACAATGAGTGGTTTGGTCCTTTCTGTTGGTATTGCATGGGTCCAGTTTTATCCCAATAATTGGGGGGGAATCATCGTTGTGATGGCACTTTTTTTTATTGGTCAATTTATTGAAGGTTATATTCTTCAACCCAAGCTTGTAGGTTCATCAGTGGGATTACATCCCGTATGGTTGATGTTTTCACTTTTTGCTTTTTCTTCACTCTTTGGTTTTACCGGTATGCTTGTTGCTGTTCCTGCGGCAGCGGCTGTTGGCGTTTTAGTTCGTTTTGCTCTCCATACTTATCTTAGTTCTCAGATGTATTCGCGAAGGGGAAGTTCGGAGCCGCTAAAATGAATGGGCGTGAAACGCAATTATCTTTAAATTTTCCTTATGATCCAATTTTTCAATTTGAGGATTTAGTGGTAACGGAAAGCAATCGTATGGCTTTTCAGCTTATTGATCATTGGCCCAATTGGAGCTTACCTATTGCAGTTTTGGTTGGAAAAGAAGGATCTGGAAAAACACACTTTTCTAATATATGGCTCCAAAAAGCAGATGCTTTCAGGATTCAGCACAATGAAATTGATCAGGCTGTTACTATGGCTTCTTTAGGCAGATCATTTTTAATAGAGGATATTGATGCAGGTGAAATTAATGAGACAGAACTTTTTCATTTAATTAACAGTATTAAGCAAGCAAATCTTGATGCACGACAAGCTACTTTATTGATGACGGCACGGACACTTCCTTCCGCTTGGAATTTAAAGTTAAATGATCTAAAAAGTCGTCTTAATTCGGTGATGTTCGTTGAAATTAATCAGCCTGATGATGCATTATTAACAGCTGTTGCATTTAAGCTTTTTTCCGATAGGCAACTTATTGTACATCCAGACACGGTTTATTATCTTGTAAGTCGTTGTGAACGTTCTGTATTTTCATTGAAGCGTGTTATTGATTCTGTTGATCAGTTGGCATTACAAAGAAAAAGAAAAATAACACGTGCTGTTATTGCTGAAGTTTTGAATAGAAGAAATCCGTAAATACTCCCTATCATGGCTTACTTATTCTGTCTTTCTATTATCGTTTCAATATGTAGCAAGACAAGTCATTTAAATTTTCTTCTTTTTTGATATCTGTTAAGAGTGAAAATAGTATTTTTTACTTTAGTCATGTGTTTATCTTAAATAGCTTTGAGATTTTATTGTATGATGTTGACTTTTTTCCATCTTTGCATTTGAAAATTTTTCTAAAAAAAGCGCTTTATTTTATTTATAATGGGACTTTCGTGCTTTGAAAAAATGTTTGTTGTTTATGGATTTGGATTGTAGAAGATTCTGGAATTTTTAATAAAAGAGTTCTTTGCAAGATAGAAAAAGAGGGGAAAAAGCTTAATACAGCTGATTTTTTGGCTTGTGTTCTCTTTTGGAAAGTTTTTCTATGATATTTAAGTCGTTTTTTTCTAAAATTGTATCTGTAGAATGCGTTTTGATACAGTGAGAGTTTGCTTAAAGCAGGATGAAAATTATGAAATCCTTACAGAGAAATTCATTGTTTTTTTAATATAGATTGGGATTTTTTACGGAGGTTGTTTTCTATTATTTGTCAATAAATATGTTATTGAGTAGGGAAAAAATTTTTAAAACGTGCTTTTTTGTAAAGAAATGCAACAAAATTAAAAAAAAGTGTGTTTTTCTCTTGCACTTCTGTTGTGAAAATTTTAGGAAATGTGCATCAAGTAAATGTAAATGGCGGAGCGTAGCGCAGCCTGGTAGCGCACCTGATTTGGGATCAGGGGGTCGTAGGTTCGAATCCTATCGCTCCGACCATATTTGATTAAGAGTGTGAGAATGACCCAATTGGGTACGTGTGGTGGAAAACTATCATTCAAGCGTTGTGTAATCTGAAGGAAAAAGGCATGATCGCACGTATTTATAGTCCTGCTAAGACAGCTATGCAGTCAGGTAAGGGGAATACAGGTTTTTGGATTCTAGAGTATGAGCCGGTGAAAGCAAAAATGCTTGAACCTCTTATGGGGTACACGGCAACGTCTGATATGAATAATCAGGTAAGGATCAGATTTAATAGGAAGGAAGAAGCGATTGCTTTTGCGCGTAAGAATGCTATCTCTTACCGTGTAGAAAAGAAACCTACGTCGATTCGACGTGCTATTTCTTATTCTGATAATTTTCGCAGTGATCGGCAGCACTCTTGGACACATTGAATTAAAGATGCTATTTTGAATTGAGAAAATAATCAGTTGGGTCCCGTAGCTCAGCTGGATAGAGCAACGGCCTTCTAAGCCGTGGGTCACAGGTTCGAATCCTGTCGGGATCACCATCCAGTTTTCACCCATGTATAACGTATTTATTCTTTGTAATCTTTTTTAAAGTTCGGGAACATTAACAAAAGTTCGGGAATAGGATTTTCCAACATACTTTTACAAAGCTCATCTGTTTACTCCAACGTTCTTTAATAATTTTTTGAATTCTTTGAGAACCACTATTTTAAATGCGCAAAGATATTATCTATCGTATTCACAAGACGTGCAAAATTAAGAATTCATTTTCTAAAGAATTTCGCGCGTCTCAGAGTATGTTTAGAGTCGGATATTTGGTTTTTGTGTA
>NZ_JBHILU010000018.1:0-22477 GCF_042193495.1 Bartonella sp. TS82HLJMH
CTTCGCGTTGATCATTCAGAACGCCTTTTAGATATGGCTAAGAAATTAGATATATCTGTATCATTTTTATCTTCTGTCGAGATTGGCAAAAAATCTGTTCCTGTAGGACTGGAGGAAAAGATCATAGAGCTTTATGGTTTAGATAAAGAGAAGGCTTTACTCTTAAGGAAAGCAGCTTATGCTTGTCGCAAAAGTTTTACAATCAAGACTTCTGATCCGTTGAGGCGTGAAGCTGTTGGTGAGTTTGTTAGAAATTTAGAGAATTTTTCACAACAAACCGTAGCAGAATTAAAAGACTTTCTTGAGAAAGTTGGTAAAAAAAGAGGCGTCCTATAGAGATGTGTTGCAAAATCCTATTCCCTCACTTTTATTTACGCGTCCCTCACTGTAAAAAACATATGGAAACTCAATAAATTATTTTGGATAAAAAAGAGCATGGTGCCCAAAAGAGGACTCGAACCTCCACGCCTTGCGGCACAGGTACCTGAAACCTGCGCGTCTACCAATTCCGCCATCTGGGCTCATAAAATTGATCTAAGCGTATGAAGCAATTCTGTCAATGAAATTATAGAATTTATTTTTTTAGCTTAAAACGATTGAATTGATTTTTTGGGAGATCATGATTTTAGAAGTTTAAGGTGCGAGGACTGTCTTCGATAAAATTGTTGAATCCGGATTAAATGTATAAATAATAGGAATGCCGGTCGCTAATTCTTGAGATATAATTTCCTCACCGGAGAGACCTTCAAGCGCCATAATAAGAGCACGAAGAGAGTTTCCATGCGCTGCGATCAAAACAGTTTGGGAGCGCAAAATATGAGGCTGGATGTGGTAAAGATAATAAGGCCAGATGCGCGCACCGGTGTCGCGTAGGCTTTCTCCATTCGGGGGCGCAATCGTATAAGAGCGGCGCCACATTTGCACTTGCTCTTGTCCCCATTGTTGGCGTACTTCATCTTTATTTAAACCAGAAAGATTACCATAATTACGTTCATTTAATGCGGGATTTTTTATCACTTCTAAATCTGATTGTCCCATTTGCTCTAAAATGTGCTGAGCCGTTTTTTGAGCACGCTGTAAGGCAGATGTATAAGCGATATCAAACTTCAAACCATATTCTTTCAGTTTTTTTCCTGCTGCTATCGCTTCTGCATGACCTTTTTCTGTTAAATCGGGATCTTTCCAACCGGTAAAAAGGTTTTTGAGATTCCATTCACTTTGTCCATGACGAATTAGTACAAGTATGCGTTCCATTATGAATTGCCTCTATTCTATTGATTGTTTAAAATTCATCGTTCAATCCCAAAACATCGAGCATTGAATAAAGACCGTTTTCATGATTTTTTGCCCACAAAGCTGCTTTTAATGCGCCATTGGCAAAGATAGAGCGTTCTTGCGCTGTATGTGAAAGAATGATGCGCTCATGGGAACCGGCAAAAATGACACTGTGTTCTCCAACAACTGTTCCACCACGTGAACAAGAAAAGCCAATGGAGCCTTTTTCGCGTTTACCTATATGACCATTGCGTTCGTTGACACATACATTTTTAAGCATAACATTGCGCCCTTCAGCTGCTGCTTGGCCAAGAAGAAGGGCTGTTCCAGAAGGGGCGTCAACTTTGTTCGCGTGATGCATTTCATAAACTTCGATATCAAAATCATCGGCGCCTAATGCTTTAGCGGCTTTCTTTACAAGGTTGGCCAAAAGATTTATTCCAAGGCTCATATTTCCGGATTTGACAATTGTTGTATATTTCGCAAAATCTGCAATTTTTTCTTCTTCTGTTTTGCTAAATCCTGTGGTGCCAATAATATGGATAAGGCTTTTTTGAGCAGCGTAGTTAGCATAAAGAATACTGGCTTCTGGTTGAGAAAAATCTAAAATACCTTCTGTGTTAGAAAAGGCATTTTCAGGATCGTCAGTAATGCCAATTCCAAGAGAATCTGAACCAATTAAGGCACTGGCATCTTTTCCTACAAACGGTGAGCCTTTGCGTACAAGAACAGCACAAAGTTCTACATCTCTCCTCTGTTGGATTGCTGTAATGAGTTCACGTCCCATTCTTCCATTTGCACCAACAACTGTAAGGCGCATTCTTATCTCCTTATGACATTTCACTGTGCAGTATAGGCAAATTCTTGCCTTCTTTCCAATGGTTCTTTTTCTTTATAGGAAAAAAGTTTTCCTGCTTTAATTTATCTTGTTGTGCTGTAAAACACTGTTGTTTAGAGAAAGTAATATATGATCTACAAATCTAAATAGAGATGTTTTTCGTTAGAGTGTGTGATGAATATTCCTAAGTAAGGTTTGCTTATGAAACCTAATGAAGATTGTGTATTACTTCACGTTTTTGTTTCTTTCGTTCTTTAAGGGGAGGGGCGTTCTTCATGCAAAACAAGATCTCCCAAACAAATACACTTATGTTGTCAATTCATGCGCTTGTCTTAAAGAAATATTTCTCAATACTTCTAAACTTATTTTATGATAGTGCTCGTGAGTGGTATCACGAGAGAGTATCCATGAATAATATACAATCTATTCTGCGCCACTATCTTTATGCTTCATAAAAGAGAAAATTAGCACTACCGTACGTTTTGTTAGCCTTTAATGTTTTAACAATCCTTGGTACTTAGGCATTTCCATTCTTTTCTTTAATATTTTTTCACGAACCAATTCCATATGTGACGCATAAGCAAGCGATTTTGATTGTTTCAAATTTGATGAAGGTAATGAGAAAAAGGTATTTGGAATTGATGATTCAAGTTAAAAAAAAAGATTATTTAATCATTTTATATCAATATGTTATCTATTAATAAAATCACGTAAAAGGGGGGTGGAAATAAGGGAGCAACAAGAAGTTGGATTGTTTACACACGAGAGTTGGTCGGATTCTTTATCTTTTAGGAAAGTCAGTTGAAAAAATTGTTATGTTGTAAAAACGCATGATGAGGCTTTGTTTATTATAGAGCAAAGAGTATATATGTTATGCAATGCGCTTTTTCATATATTGGGGAGAATGGAGGATAATATGTGTTAAGTATTGTTATTTTATTTGCCTAGCTTCCAGTGATGCTACAGCTCTTATATTTAAAGAGAGTATTTAAAATCCTTTCTTATTATTCCTATGCTAATCTTTTTTGTGATACGTCAAGAAAGTGATTTTTTTCATGCATTATAAGGGGGATAAAATAAGAAAATATTATGGGGGGCTTATTCTCTGTTTAATATGATTCTAAATCAATGTATTATCGTATTGTTTATACGCATGCATAAAAATTCATAAGCCTATAAATATCCTTTAGATAAAATATTGTTTTTACTTTTGTTTGTGGGAGAAGGCTAGAAATCAAGATCTGCATAGTGAGCACTTGCAACAATTCCGCGGACGCGATCTGTTAAAAGAGAACGAAAAGAAGGGCGTGATTTAATTCTCATATACCAGTCTTTGGCAGCAGGAGATTGTTCCCAGTCAATTTCCCCTAGAAAGTCAAGTACAGAAATAGAGGCTGCTGCTGCTAGGTCTGCATAGGACAAGGCAGAGCCGACTAAGCTATCGCGAGAAGCACAGAGCCAGTTGAGATAGTTCATATGTGGTAAAATATTGGCACGTGCATTGCGTAAAATTTGTGAATTAGGAGCACCACCGCCAATGGCAAGTGGCATTTCACGTTTATGGATTCGTTCTCGTACGATATGGCGCGTTGCTTCATTTTCGAATTTATTTAAGAACCAGTCATTGAGACGGCGTACTTCCGCACGATCTAAAGGATTTTCCGGAAAGAGCTTATTGTCTTGTCGTAAACTTCCATGTGTTTCGTCTAAATATTCGCAGATAACAAGAGGACCTGATAATGGAACCTCGTGTTCATCGAGAAAAACAGGAACATGACCAGCGGGATTGAGGGCTAGAAATTCGTGTCTTCTTGCCCATTCATATTCTTCAATCAGTTGAGTGGTTACACCATATTCCCCAAGAATGAGGCGTATGAAGCGCGAGGCAGCGGATAGGGGAGAGTGAAAAAGTGTCAGCATAATTTACACTATCAAATAGAGTTGATGAGAATTCTTTCAAGTAATCATTTTTATAAAGATGCTTGACTAGAAGTACAAGATCATTAGCAGCTGCTAGTAATTATAATTAATAAATTGTTAATAATAGCAATTGTTCTTTTATGCGATGGTTTGCAAAATGGCAGCACGTAATTCTTCTAAACCGAGAGCTTTTTCTGAAGAGGTTACAAGAAGCTCAGGATAAGCTGCCGGACGTTTGAGAAGCTTTGTTTGTGTGCTCATAATTAATTTTTCCAAGGCATTTGATTTGATTTTATCGCTTTTTGTCAAAACAATTTGATAAGAAACGGCTGCTTTATCAAGGAGAGCAAGAACATCTTCATCATTATTTTTGATTCCGTGCCGTGAATCAATTAAGATATATACACGTTTTAATGTTGTGCGTCCCCGTAAATAGCTAAAAATCAAATTTGTCCACGCATCAACCAGATTTTTAGGAGCAGCAGCGAAACCATAACCAGGCATATCTACTAATGCTAGAGGGGGAAGATCTCCCAGCTGCCCACTGAAGCCATCAGGGACAAAATAATTAAGCTCTTGAGTTCGTCCTGGTGTATTTGAGGTGCGTGCTAAGCTTTTTTGTTGGACGAGTGCGTTTATTAAAGATGATTTTCCAACATTGGAACGTCCTGCAAATGCAATTTCTGGTGGTCCTTCAGGGGGGAGAAAGCGTATTGCTGGTACACCACGAATAAAAATCCAATTGCGAAAAAAAATTCCAGAAAGGGAAGAATCTCTTGTCATTCATGCACTTCTTTTTTGGGTGATTTTCTCCACATGGTTTTCAGATTATCGAAAAGCTCAATTTTAACTCCTTGGCGCTTCATCATGATACCTTGCTGAATGATTGATAATATATTGTTCCATGCCCAATAGATAACGAGACCAACAGGGAAAGAGGCGAGCATAAAAGTAAAGACAACAGGCATCCATGTGAATATCATCGCTTGGGTTTGGTCTTGAGGAGCGGGATTCATACGCATTTGTAAAAACATCGTTATTCCCATAATCAAAGGCCATGCACCAATCATAAGGAATGTTGGAGTTGTATACGGTAAGAGACCAAACAAGTTAAAAAGAGAAGTTGGATCGGGTGCCGCTAAATCTTTAATCCAGCCAAAGAAAGGGGCATGGCGCATTTCAATGGTGATATAGAGAACTTTATAAAGAGCAAAGAATATTGGGAATTGAACCAACATTGGCCAACAACCAGCAAGGGGATTAATGTTTTCGGTTTTATATAGTTCTATTATTGCTTGTTGTTGCTTGGTTCTATCATCGGGATATTTTTCTTTTATTTCTAGCAACCGCGGTTGTAAAAGCTTCATGCGTGCCATAGATTTATAAGATTTATTGGCTAGAGGAAAAAGAAGAGTTTTTAAGAGCACCGTGACAAGAAGGATGGCGATACCAAAATTTCCTGTTTGTTTATAAAGAACATCAATGAGAGAAAACATTGGTTTGGTGATGAAATCAAACCAACCCCAGTCAATTAAAAGAGCAAACTTTTTGATTTTTAGATCATTTTGATAGTTATTAATAATTTCAACTTGTTTTGCACCAGCAAAAAGCCGATTTGTAATAGTTTTTGTTTCATTTGGGGCAATCGTTAAAAGCGATCCTAGCAAGTCAGACTGATAATGCGTTTGCAAACGATCAAAATAAATAAAACGGCTTGTATATTCTTTATTTTGCGGGGGAATAACTGCTACAGCCCAATATTTATCGGTAATACCAATCCAACCTCCTGTTACTTTTGAGAAAGTCATACTCTTTTGCCCATTATCCGGATTTGGATCAAGCTCTGCTAAGGTTTTATATTTTTCAGTTTTGAGCGAATCTCCTGCAATACCTATCATACCTTCATGAAGTAAATAGGTTGCATTTGTATGTTCTGGTGGTGCTGCACGTGCAACGCGGGCATAGGACGAGAGATATATTGGTTCATCACTTTCATTGCTGATAGAATCCTCAATGGTAAACATGAAATGATCATCAACAGAAAGGATACGCCGGAAGATCTGTCCCTGTCCATTATTATAAATTAAAGTGATGGGTGTTGAAGGAGTCAAGATTGTATTGTTTCCCTCTATTTCCCATTGTGTATTCGATTGTGGCAAAGCTTTTGCTGGTAAAGATGCACTTGCAAAACCAAATTCAGCAAGATAGGTCGTTTTGAAACCCTTAGGATTAAGCAAATCGATTTCCGGTGATTTTTTATCGACTGTTAAACGATATTTTTTGAGGTGAAGATCATCAAATTGTGCACCAACAAGATTAATAGAGCCTTCCAGTTCATTAGTTTTGATCGCAATACGCTTTGTTTTGGCCAATACAGCTTTCCGGATTTCAGGTGTCATTGGCTGTTCGATGATAGATGCTGCTTGATGCGTTGAGGTATCGTCAGAAAAATCCGTCGTGGTAGTAGAAAGGGCTGATTGTTGTTTTGACAATTGCTGTGTGATGACTTGTTGTTTTTGTAACTTTGCTTGTTTGGGAGCAACATGGAGAAATTGCCATGCGATGAGCACTACGAAAGATAAGCCAATAGCGATAAAGAAATTGCGGTTATATTCCATCCGTACACCCTTGTTGTTGTTGCTGATGTTTTATTTTTGGTTTTATTCGCCGATTTAACTCACTAATTAAGGATGTAAAAGGCGCATGTAACGCATCACGATATGCTACAATGACATAGTCTGTTCCTGCTTCCATGTGGTTTGTTACACCAACTCTTACGGCTTCACGCAAGC
This sequence comes from Bartonella sp. TS82HLJMH, assembly GCF_042193495.1. NCBI lineage: Bacteria > Pseudomonadati > Pseudomonadota > Alphaproteobacteria > Hyphomicrobiales > Bartonellaceae > Bartonella > Bartonella sp. TS82HLJMH. The sequence continues at coordinate 6,826 of NZ_JBHILU010000018.1, forward strand.
GCCTCTTGATACGATTACGTTTCACAGCATTACCGTTTTTACGGGTAACAGTGAATCCTACACGTGCAGCAAGAGAATCTTTTTTTTCTGTTGTTTGTTCACGAGATTTAACTTCGAGCAAAAACAAAGGACCACGCCGCTTTTCTCCTGTACGGACAGCCAAAAATTCTGCTCTTTTGCGAATACGGCAGGGATGTTTTTTCTTCATAAAAGAACATTTCGCAATTTCACTAAATGCCTGCAAGCAGGCATTAGAGGTTCATAACAAAAGTTTCACAACGAAGAAATGGTGAGCGATCCTCAACGATTGTGAAAATTTAAATGATCAAGCAGAGAGCCGCTTACGTCCACGAGCACGTCTTGCAGCAATAACTTTACGTCCTCCAGCTGTGGCCATGCGTGCACGAAACCCATGGCGGCGTTTACGGACAAGTTTAGAGGGTTGGTAAGTACGTTTCATTTATTTAAATACCGCGGAGTGCGGCCCTTCTTAATCTTCGTTTTATGAGCAGTTATGCGCGAGATGAATGATTTTATCCTATCATACGGCTGTTAACCCATAAGGAAAAATATAAAAAAAGTCAATCTTAGATTGTTTTTCTCGCTCTTGAAAGAATACAAAACACCTTATAACTGTCTGTGATACTTTTTTACGATACTGTAAGAGTGTCAAAAATAACGATTGAGTCTACAGAAAATAAATGACTAGGGCGTTAAAGAATTAAAGAAAGTGTGACTGATTACTGTATGCTCAATTTAAAGTATCCTTTAATATTAAAAGTTTTTTTCAGTTTTTGTTTTTACAAATTTTTTATCAGAACATTCATTAAAGTGGTTGTAGACAAACACGATTGATAGGATTTTATAGCAGATTTTATGTTTGAGATCCTTTATTTAGGATGGTTTCATATTTTTAAAGAGATAAGATATAAGTAATTTATACTTTATAATTCTGAGTAAAGTAGAAAATTATCAGGTGATGAACCTGTAAGTATTTTTCGTTCTTATGCTTGTATTTGCTGGTATTTTTATAGAGAGGAAAGAACGTGGATCCTATTACAAGTGAGGTTGTCCGCAACGTATTACGTAAAATCAAAGGACCAGATCTTGAAAGTGATATTGTGTCGTTGGGGCTTCTTTCAGAAATATTGATTGCTGATGGTAAGGTTTTTTTTTCCATTACAGTTCCTGATGGAGGTGTGCAAGAATGGGAATCATTGCGTCGTTCTGCTGAAAAGGTGGTATGTGCTTTGGAGGGAGTGGAATCTGTTGTTGTCACACTTACAGCAGAAAAAACAACAAAGGCAGCACCTAGACGGAGAGCAAATCTCTTACCGGTCAAAATGCCCATAGAAGGTGTGCGGCATGTGATTGCTATTGCTTCTGGAAAAGGAGGGGTCGGAAAATCTACGATGGCAATAAATATCGCCTTAGCTTTACAAGATTCTGGTTTCAAGACGGGGGTGATGGATGCTGATATTTATGGTCCATCTTTGCCGCGTTTGACAGGACTTGTTAATCAAAAACCACAGCTCATTGGAGAAAAAAAGATTCAACCTCTTGAAAAATTCGGACTTAAATTGATGTCGATGGGATTTTTGGTTGAGGAAGAAAAGCCGGTAGTATGGCGTGGTCCTATGGTTATGGCAGCGGTAACGCAATTGTTACGAGATGTTGTATGGGGACCTCTGGACGTTTTAGTCGTTGATATGCCGCCCGGTACAGGGGATGCACAATTAACGCTTGCCCAACAGGTACAATTAACAGGTGCGTTGGTTGTCTCTACGCCCCAAGATCTTGCTTTAGTGGATGCGCGTAAAGCAATAGAAATGTTCATGAAAGTCAATGTTCCTATTTTAGGAATTATTGAGAATATGAGTTATTTTATCGCCCCTGATACGGGAAAACGCTATGATATTTTTGGCTATGGTGGTGCACGGGCAGAAGCGGAACGTCGAGAAGTCCCTTTCCTAGCGGAAATACCGCTTGATGCAGCTTTACGATTTTCTTCAGATGAGGGGATCCCTATTTTTGTTGCTAAGCCTAGTGAAGAGCATACTAAACTGTATCGTAAAATTGTTGATCAAATAAAAAATCAACTTTTTTAAATGGATGTTTGTTTAAGAGAGTTTATTAAAACACAATCATGGAAGACGTAAAAATAGTTGCTTCTTTGTAAGGGGAAGTTTTAATGTGTGAGTGGAGTATATAGGTTAAATAAACAAAAAATTATTCATACGTTTGGATAACCTGAAGGGGACCCAAATTAGAAGAGATAGAGCCATGAGGTAGAAAAAATATTGGTATTGAGGATAAAAGAAGACAAAAAATAAAAATAATTTAGAAAAATTGTAAAAGGTTGTAAAAAATATTTAAAAAATCAATTCTTTTCATAAGGTGGTATCTTTTTCAGGTGTAAAAAGCATTTTTCGATATGAGTTTTCTTGATATAAATCTTCAACATTTAGCTCTTTCTTATTGAGATGATAAAAAAATGTTGGTCAAGTCTTTTTAGAAGCATTCATTTTTTGCAAAGTAGCCTCAAGAGCCGTTGTTAAAGCATTCCTTCCCCCTTGATGAGAAAAGTAATTTGACAAAAATTCATTTGTTCCACCCTTTGTTGAAAACTCTTTTTCAAGCAATGCAAAATCGAGAAATGCAGAACGATTCGTTGCTATAATTTTACGCATTTCATCCGTAAGATTTCCAAACATCATGGTAAGGAATTCTGCTGATTGCTGTTTTTTTAACCCCTGTGTTATAAACCACTGATGGGCTGTTTCTATAAAATTAAAATATACTCCCATCAGAGAACCAGCTGTCATAAAAAGATTAAATTGCTCTTCCTTATCCAGCACCAATGTGCCCCCCAATGCATCAAATAAAGTGCGTAAAAAGGGATGATCGGGATAGATTGGTGTCAAATTTTTGCATTCTGCAACAAAAGGTAATGGAACAGCACGATAAACTTTATGATTAATCCACTCTTCTATTTCTGCTGCTTTTGCCATAGCAAGTACAGAAATAACCAGCTGTTCTGGACGAAAATGAAGAGAGCGCAAAACGCCTTCTGCAATTTGGTTGGGCAAGCAAAGAAAAACACAATCACTAACATCAAGCAACGCTTGGTTATTTTCAGCAATTATAACTTTATCATAAGTGTTTGAAAGGCGCTCTGCTGTTTGTGCATTGCGAGGTGAAACAATAATGGAAGAAACATCAAAGGTGCTTGTCATGAGTCCATTCACCATTGAAGCACTGATTGTACCCGTTCCCAAAAAGCCAAGTTTCATTTCTATTTCTCAGTTTTATATTTTAAAAGGAATCTCAATCAACATCTCAGGTGTTTTAACTAACATAAGCGCTAATTGAAGAGGCAACACATATCATAGCAAGAAAAATCAAGCCCAAATAGATTTTTGGTTTGTCAAAGAGAACGGCAAAAGCAGAAAACCAACCAACAACAGCTGCGGCTAATGCAAATAAAAAACCTGGTTTATTCATAAGTACAATATGCATTGCCATTAAACCACCAATAATCAGCGCTCCAAAAACAATGAGTAAACCTGTTGCAAACTTTTCATAATCATCCATATTTCACTCCTTATAGCGCTCAAACGGTTACACACTTTTTAACGCATATGCACATAAAAACGAAATGTTTTTTATTGAGTATAGTTAAAATGGGGTCTGCCTCTTATTGATCAGATGTAAAAAATGCAGGGATATGCTGTGGCCAACGCCAAGGTAAAATTGCAATCAAATCAAAGCGTACAGATAAAAGGGCATAATCTTTTTGCCGTGCGAGCCAAATATCGGCTGCTGCCTCAATTCGCCTTTCATTCATTCGGGAAACCGCTTCCATTGCTTCAGCCAACGTTGAACGTGCTTTAACTTCAACAATTAACACAAGATTTCCACGTCGTGCAATTAAATCAATTTCCCCACATTTTGTTTTAAAACGCATTTCGGCAATGTGAAACCCTTTGCAACGTAGCCACCAAGCTGCCAATTTTTCTGCACGAATCCCTCGATAAAAAGACTTTTGTCTGCGTTTTTTTTGTATCATCTTACGCATTTTTTAAAAAAACTAACCGCTGAAAAAGTTCCTGCTTTTTAAAACCGGTCTCTTTTGCAACCAAAGCTGCTGCTTGAGCAGCAGAATGTGTCTGCGCGCGTTCTAATAGCATTTCATCAATTTCTTGATCACTTATCACATTTAAAGAAGAGGATGATTCTCCAACAAGCACAACAATTTCCCCACGAATATGTGCTTGTTTTCTGTAATTTTCCAACAAATTCCCTAAATTGGAAACATCTACTGTTTCAAACTTCTTTGTTAATTCACGACAAATGGCAGCAGGTCGATCAGCCGAAAAAAGAGTGACCATATCCTGTAAAGTTTCAACAAGACGATGCGGTGATTCATAAAAAATCAAAGTTGCTGGAATCTCTTTTAATTGTTCCAACCGTTTTCTGCGCTGTAGCTTGCGTGCACTCAAAAAACCTGCAAAAAAAAAGCTATCAGTAGGAAGCCCTGTCGGTATAAGAGCGGCTAAAAGAGCGGATGCTCCAGGAATAGGAATAATTTTATGACCAGCTTTACGGGCTTCTTCTACCAATCTAAATCCGGGATCAGAAATAAGTGGTGTTCCCGCATCTGAAACAAGCGCTACTGTTTTGTTTTCTGCTAAAGCCGCTAAGAGCTTCGGACCCGCTTTTTGCGCATTATATTCATGATAGAGAAAAGTTTTTTTTTGAATACCGTAACGTTCCAACAAAATACGTGTTACCCGCGTATCCTCACACGCTAAAATATCAATTCCTGCAAGCACTTGCAAAGCACGAAGCGTAATATCTGCAAGATTTCCGATAGGCGTTGCCACAAGATAAAGCCCTGATTCTATAACGGGTGCAGAATAAGCATGCGCACCTATAAAATATGCTTTTTCACACATGCTCTTTTCTTTTCATCAAATTTCCCTCACCACAAGATTTTTATCCATACTCATAAGCCATTTTGGCTCATTTTTACCAGCACATTTTTATCATTATAAAGGCTTACCTTACTCGAATAATCGATTACACTTCAATAAGATAATCTCATCTTTAACGTCTTAATCTAACATTATTATCTATTTTGATCCGCGTTATTTTTTTAGTAAAACAAATTCCAGATGTAACCAATATTCTATCAGCTCCATGATTTTCTATAAAGTTTTTCCTTCGAGAACCAAAAAACAATTTTACCTATGCCACCATCTCACGCTTGGCTGTGCTCTTTTAAAAGCTAAGCTTTTTAGACTATTTCCATAACGCCTATCTTTCAAATATTCTATTGATATCCAAACTGTTTTTCTGAGCAAATGTAAACAGCCTGTTTTGAAACATAAACAGCTAATTGTATTGTTATTGATCAAAGATAAGCCCTTATCAGAAAAATATTTCATTTTTTCATATTCTCTACAGCTTTAACAGTATGAATGAGTACCTTAGAAACGTTTAAGGCTAATTTTTATCTTAAAGATTTGATTTATAATTGATAATTTATCGTTTTGCATATTGATTAGGAGCTTTAAATATCGTAAAACTATCTCATCTCATAGTCAATTAATCAAAATCATTTTCGTGCACTTTGAAGCCTTCTCAAAGCAAAGATTATTGCATCACTGGGGCTCGCAGAGAAAATGATGCTGTTAGCTCGTATTTTTTATTTCGTAAATATGGAAGTGTTTGTTCACAGGAGTACGTTATACTTTTTTTGAATAGTGTCGCAAAATAATTGTTCGATATGTGTTAAGAGCTATCTCTTAAAAACAAGCCCATGAGTGAACAACACAAGTCTGTTTTAATTTTGGATGCCTTATTTTTCTGAAGGATATGCTCCCATAAAAAAACGTAAGTAATAAAAGCAGGGGCAATTTGTGGTTTCTTCTTTTTAAAAGATATTGTGATGCTTTTGAAAGTTCTAAAACCGAATGGATAGATGATAGTAAAGAGGAAAACAGGTTTCTCTCCTTTCAGATTTCATATTCTTGCTAAATGAAGCTGTATTTTCGTTTCAGAGATTAATCAAATAGAATACGCAATATTTTTGCTCTAACTACAAAAGCTGGAACGGCGCGCAGAGCTTTCATTTACCTTAATCTTTCTTTTAAATATACTACTTGTGTTAAATTTGGATGTTGATTTACAAGAAACAGCGAATGCACAAGCTTTATAAGAAAAACAACCCTATAAAACGCGTCATAGAGTGGTCATGAAAGCTATTTTGGCTTTTTATCAGATGGTTTTGCTAATAGCGATAGTCTCCATGGTTTGGCATCTGCTTATTCTTACGGTGTTTGTACATATTCATTGCGATTGGTAAAGGTTAGATGCAAGGGGATTATCCTTGATGAAAAAATAAAAGGTCAATGTGATATTAAAGATTTTTTCGTGTCATTATTAGTAGAAACATTGAAATAGCTTGAACAAGCATGCTCTTTATCTCGTTATCTCGCAATGTTTTTTCTACATTTGTCTGTGGTTTTCTTTAGTGAGCATTACTTGGCAAAGTGTAAGAGAAAAAATAAACTTGAAGCGCATCTTCATGGGTTTTGTTCTTGGCTAGTTAAAACAATTGATGTTTCTTATGAGGGGGCTAAAAGCATTTTGGATCATATAGGAGAGGGGGCAAAGTAGAGCGGACTTATTTTCCTTCAGATTTTCGAGAAGCGCGGCTGTTTCTTTATCGCAGAATTGTCAAGATATATTCATTATTGTTTTGTCATTTAGATAAAAAATTTTTGATAAAAATATGTTATGTTTTGCTATTGAAAAAAGTCATGCGGTGGGGAGAGTGTTTTATATGAAAATAGAGTCCTTTTTACATTGTGAAAGAACGTATGCAGGAAGGGGATTGATAGATTTCTGATCTGAGGGAAATATTTTTATTTATTACGTTTTGTATATTTCAATTTTAGGAGAGTGAACAATGATTATACATTGGGGCATTACATATTGGGATAGAAGGGGCCCTCATTGCCTTGCGGACAGGTCCAAGTGATATTTTGGTTCGGATCTTTGATATCGCATGTTTTACAATGTATGCAATTTGAAGCGTTGATAATATAAGTCAGATGATCATTATACTCTAGCCACTCGTAGACAGCGGCGGGGCAATAGTGTGTGGAAGGTGCCCCATAGATTGCATATTCGGAGTCTTTTTGTTTTCTTAATGAGGCTATTTTTAAATGGCAAGGTTGATTTTCTTCATGGTGAGTATTGGAAAGGGCAACACTTGAAAGGCGATCAAAAGTTACAACACCATCTGGTTTTGGGTAAGCAATGGGTTGAAATTTTTCTGCTGTTTCAAGATATGCATAATCTTCCTTTTTGTGGGGGAGTGTTTTAAATAAGGAAAATCCGAACAGTTGTTGCCACCACATATCAAAACCGGCAAGTTTAATTCCATATTTTGTCCCATATTTTGCCCAGAGCGGTTTGACATTTCGCACTTTATAAAGATCTTTGCCAATAGGACCTTTTCGCCACTGTTCTTCGATTTCTTTGACCTCATCATGGGCACGTCCTTGCGCGAGAGCGGTAGCGATTTTATCGGCAGCTAATATGCCAGATAAGATGGCATTGTGTGAGCCTTTGATACGAGGAACATTGACAAAGCCAGCAGAGCAGCCAATAAGTGCTCCACCAGGAAAGGTGAGTTTTGGTACAGATTGCCAACCTCCTTCGCTGATAACACGTGCACCATAGGAAAGACGTTTTGCACCTTTGAAGATTTCATAGAGTTTTGGATGTGTTTTAAAACGTTGAAATTCTTCAAAAGGAGAAAGATAAGGATTTTTGTAATCTAAGTGCACAACAAAACCGACAGAAATGACATTATTTTCTTGGTGATAAAGAAAGCCACCACCACCGGTATTATTGTCTAAGGGCCAACCGGTGAAATGTTGCACTAAACCGCGTTGGTGTTTATGGGGATCAATTTCCCAGAGTTCTTTGAGGCCAAGACCAAATTTTTGTGGTTCACGATTTTTGCTAAGGTTGAAATGTTGTATTAGTTGTTTTGCAATTGAGCCGCGTGCTCCTTCCGCAATCAGAGTATATTTTGCCAATAACGCCATACCAGGCATATAATTTTTTCCATGAGTACCATCTTTGTTAAGCCCCATATCACCGGTGAGAACACCAATGATAGCTCCGTTATCTTTTTGGATGATGGGCTCTGTTGCTGCAAAACCAGGATAGATTTCAACACCCAACGCTTCAGCTTTTTTGCTTAGCCAGCGGCAGACGCTCCCAAGCGAAACGATATAACATCCGTTATTTGATAAGATTCTGGGATGCAAAATATTGGGCAATAGTGTCGCTTTTTGAGACTTTAGAAAAAAAAATTGGTCTTGGGTGACTGGGGTTGTGAAGGGATGGTCGTTGTCATTTCTCCATTCTGGTAAGAGTGTATCGATACCAATGGGGTCAACAACTGCGCCCGAGAGAATATGTGCACCAACTTCGGTCCCTTTTTCAACAATTGTGACAGAAAGCTCAGGATTAATTTGTTTAAAACGAATTGCGGCAGAAAGTCCTGCAGGTCCTGCTCCGACAATGACTATATCAAACTCCATACTTTCACGTTGGTCATGCAGAGGTGCTTTCATGGCTTATAAAGCTTTCTCCAATTCTGGAATAATTTGGTGGAGATCACCTACAAGGCTGTAATCAGCAATTTGCATGATGGGAGCTTCTTCATCTTTATTAATGGCAACAATAATTTGTGCGTCCATTATACCGGCTAAATGCTGGATTGCACCGGAAATGCCAACGGCGATATAGAGTTTAGGGGCAACGACTTTCCCTGTTTGTCCAATTTGCCAGTCATTGGGAGCATAGCCTGCATCAACTGCTGCGCGGCTGGCACCTAAAGCGGCATCTAATTTGTTGGCAAGGGGAAGAAGAAGTGCCGTAAATTGTTCTTGAGAACCAAGACCACGCCCGCCTGATACAATAACACGCGCAGAGGTAAGATCAGGACGATCACTTTTGTTGGTTTCTGCTTTTACGAAAGAAGAAAGATTTGGATTGGGAGCTGGTGTTATTATTTTAATGGGAGCAGAATTATTTTGGGAAGGCGTTGGTGTGAAAGAAGCTGTACGAACTGTTATAATTTTTTTATGATCATTGGTGCGGACGGTTTCAAGTACATTGCCTGCATAAATGGGTCGTTTGAAGGTATCGGGTGAAAGAACAGCGGTAATGTCTGAAATTTGCATAAGATCAAGAAGGGCTGCTACGCGTGGCATCACATTTTTTCCAGTGCTGCTGGATGTAGCCATGATCACATCATAATCATTTGCTAACGTGAGAATTGTATCTGCCATAGGCTCGGCAAGTTGATGGGCTAAATAGTCTGCTTTTGCAATAAGAACTTGCCGCACACCATTAAGTTTAGCACTATTTTCCGCTATCGTTTGAATTTTTTCTCCGCACACCAGAATATCGATATCATTACTGAGTGCGCGTGCAGCGGTGAGCGCTTTTGCTGTTTCTTCTGTATTATGATCAGCCAATAAAAGAATTGCCATAAGTTTTTGCCTTTTTATGTGAGTGTTGCTTTTACTCTAGTGGTGAGAATATTAAATGCAGTTCTTTTGTTTTAGCGCACTGACAAGCTCTGCTACATTCGCCACTTTAATACCGGATTGACGGGGTTTTGGCTCTTCAACGCTTAAAATTGTTAAGCGTGCTTCCGTATCGATTCCAAGATTAGCAAGAGGTTTTTGTTCAATGATTTTCTTTTTTGCTTTCATTATATTGGGAAGAGAGGTGTAACGCGGTTCATTGAGCCGTAGATCGGCGGTCATAACCATGGGAAGGGGAAGACAAAGAGTTTGTGTTCCATTATCAACTTCACGAGTAACTGTAGCATGCTCATTTTCTATGTTAAGGTGTGAGGTGAAAGTTGCCTGTCCCCAACCAAGAAGAGCAGCGAGCATTTGTCCTGTTTGGTTGCTATCGTCATCAATTGCTTGTTTTCCTAAAAAGACCATATCGGGTTTTTCTTCATCAACAATAGCTTTGAGAACCTTAGCAATTGCTAAGGGTTCAAGTGTTTGATCCGTTGTGACAAGAAGTGCGCGATCAGCGCCCATTGCAAGTCCTGTTCGTAGAGTTTCTTGGGCTGCTTCTGGCCCAATTGAAACAAGAAGAACTTCTGAAATTTTACCGGATTCTTTCTGGCGAATAGCCTCCTCCACGGCTATCTCATCAAAAGGATTCATAGACATTTTTACGTGAGACAGATCAACACCTGTACTATCGGGTTTGACGCGTATCTTGATGTTATAATCAACAACACGTTTGACAGCGACAATTATCTTCATAATGATCCTCTTTGTTTAGTATGACCACAAGTTTATAGCAATACTCATAAGAAACCAAATTATTTAGAATGAAGTCTCATTTATAACTTGTGTTATCTTTCATATAAGCTTTTTTTACGTTTACTTGTACTTTCTCGTCGTTATTTTTAATCTTCATATTTTTGCATTGCTATAATTGCCTTATTTGCTTGAATAAAAAGTAAAAAAATCAATCTTTCTTGTGAGAATATTCTTTATTAGTTTCTTATGCTTTGTTTATGATGGTGCAATAGGTCCTTTACACAATGAAAAATTAAGTGAAAAAGATAAAAATGGGGGAATGATTTTGCTCTTCAAATCTTGAAGACAGAAAAATTAAAGATCTGTTTTTCAAATATTTTGGATAAAGATTGGGGAAAATATTTCTAAAAAAAAGTTTTTAGGAGTTCTTAAAGCTCTATTTACTAAAATAGAGCACACTTTCTCATCATTTGTTGCGATTCTTTTCAAAAAGGTTAATGAGGGGTAGGCGTTTGTGAATACGAAGGGTCATACGATCGATCAGGCTACCAATCAGGTTAGGAATGGTAAATTCTTTTCTTTTGTTGAACAGAAAGAGAGAATGGATACTTCTGTAGAAGTAACGATGTCGGACATTGCTCAAAAATTACGCACCGTTTATACGCAAATGCAAATGAAGCATCCGCCCCGTTCTTTGATGCAGCAGGGTTCTGTAGAAGAGGATTTTAAATCTTACTTAGATGATATTAGTCGAGCCATTTTAGCTGAACATTATATACGTCGTCAAAGAGAAAAGAAGCTTTTTGAGTCTTTAGAGCAGATTAAAACAATTGTTAAAAGTTTGCAGAGCGAAAAAAAAAGCTTAGAAGAAGAAGCGGTAACACGACGGGTATCTTGTTCAAAATCACCTGTTTCTGTTGTACAAAAACTTGCTCATATGGAATGTAAGGAAAATCAAGAACATTTATTCCTTCAAAAGGTGCAAAATTTTTCGAAACAAAACGGTATAATTCCACTCCAAATAAATGTTGAAAATACGTTGCAGCAAGGAAATAGAAGCTCTTTGCTCGGTGATGCTCTGAAATCTTCTTTTAAAAAGGATGAGGGAGTAGTGAAGTGTGCTGTGATAGAAGAAAAGGGTATGATGGATGTTCAGGTATCTAATCATTGCTGTGAGAATGATTTTTCTTCTTTAAAGGTGCAGTCTCGGGAACATGTCTCATTTTTATCTTATTTGGTAAAAAAAAGTGTTCTTTGTTTTTTTACCGTTGTATTTGTGGTAGCGATAACGTTATGTCTTTATAGCTTTTTAAAAGGAGCTCGTTTTTTTTAATTTGTATGATGTTGATGTTAATAGATGTGAAATGTATTGCCCATTCGTGTTTGTGCGAAAGCTATAGTAACTAAAATTATTCTTTTAAACACGCAACAGAGATTATTGGAAAAGAGGATAATTGGAGAAGGATTCTCTAATTGTAAAAAAAAACCTCAAATTATCTTGAAGGTTCTGTAGGTGAGTATTTATTTACCAATTGCTGAAATGTCACTCAATATGCTGATCTTGATTGGTATGGGAGTTGTTGCTGGTTTTTTTTCAGGCCTTTTTGGAATCGGTGGTGGGTTTCTCATCACACCGTTATTGATTTTTTATAATATTCCTCCTGCTATTGCTGTTGGAACAGGTGCTAACCAGATGATTGCGTCATCTGTAACAGGAGCAATTACACATTTTAGAAGACGTACGCTCGATATTAAACTTGGTATTCTTTTGGCGATTGGAGGAGGGGGTGGTTCTTTAATCGGGATTCAGGTTTTCTCTGTTTTGAAAAAGTTAGGTCAATTAGACTTAATGATTTCGCTTCTTTATGTGATTCTTCTTGGAAGTGTAGGAAGCTTAATGATCGTTGAAAGTTGGTATGATATGATGCGCAAGCGTAAGGCAGGAAAAGCCAATATTCGTCTTGCTGGTCGACATAACTGGATTCATCGCTTACCCTTAAAAATGCGTTTTCGGACATCTATGATATATGTTAGCATTATTCCAGTTTTAGGGATTGGTCTCATTGTGGGGTTGTTGTCTTCTATTATGGGAATTGGTGGGGGGTTCTTTATGATACCAGCATTGATTTATCTTCTGCGTGTTCCAACTAGTGTGGTGATTGGGACTTCACTTTTTCAGATTACATTTGTGTCTTCTTTCACGACAGTTTTGCAAAGTATGACTAATCAGTCCGTTGATATTGTCTTGGCTTTTTTGTTAATGCTTGGAGGAAGTATTGGTGCGCAATATGGAACAAAGGCTGGACGGAAGTTAAAGGCTGAACAATTGCGTATGGCGCTTGCATGTTTAGTGTTGATTGTGTGTATGCGTCTTGCTTTTCAATTATTTATACGCCCTGATAATCTTTTCTCTCTGGATATTCTTATGAGATAAAAATGGGTAGATTATTTTCTTTATACATCATTGCAGGTTTTTTTTGTTTTATTTCTTTTTCTACATGGTCACATGTTGGGACGCCAGCTACACCCATTGATCAACTTGACCACGAAACTGTCCAAATTATCGTAACAACGAATACGATTACTGTGGATGCAAATTTTGCTGGTCGTGATCTTTATATTGCTGGTGTTTTGGAAAATATTGATCCGTTATATTCTCGACAGAACCGTTATGATATTGTTGTAAGCTTGGAGGGACAAAATCGGACAATGGTGATGCGAGAAAAAAAACGCAATGCCGGTGTATGGGTTAATACAGATTCTCTTATTTTTAAAAAGGTTCCTCTTTTTTACTCTATGGTCACAACACGTGAAATTGACGATATTACGAGCATTGAAGATTATAAACGCTTGGGGTTAGGATTACTCTATTTGCCATTACAGACGGATGAACAAGATCAGAAAAAAATACAAAGTTTTCGCGATGAACTTATAAAATTGCAAAAAGCTAAAAGCCTTTATTACGAGGAAGTAGGTGGTGTTCGTTTTGGTTCTGACACACTTTTCACAGCACATTTTCGTTTGCCAGCAAATATTCCTGTTGGACATTATAAAGTTCGTGCTTATCTTTTTCGTGATGGACAGTTTATTGATAGTGCAACAACGACTCTTGAAATTGTTAAAGCACATATCGCTTATACAATTTTTTATGCAGCGCACAAGTATCGCTTTTTATATGGTATTGTTGCAGTGATTATTGCTATTACTACAGGGTTTTTGTGTCGTTTGATTTTTAGAAAAGATTAGCGCAAGGAAAGTGTTAAGGCTTTTATTTTTTATGAAAAATTCGTAAGATAAGAAAAATAGGCACAACAATAATAGCTCCCGTCATAGTTATATGAAAGAAATTTGTAAGCGTTATAAATCCTGCTTCCCATAGTGATTGAAAAAAATCTACTATTCTTTGTATGAGGTTTCGAGGTGTCCATCCCAAAAAATTCATTACGATGCCAATGAAGAATGAAAGGATAAGCAATTTTAGACTAACACGGTTTAATGTTCCTCCAAGAAACGCATGAGAAGAATCTAACAATTTTTTCTTTCGGTTCATTTTAATATACTTTCGAAGATCGTGTTTTTTATTGTATTATCATAGTACAGCGATTTTATTATCATAAAAGAAAAACATTTTTTATTTTTTCTTACTTTTTTAAGTTCACTACCTTAGTACTGGTGTAATAACAGTGCTGTTTTTTGAAATATACGCGTATTTTATTGCATTTTCGCGATATTTTCAGGGCGCTTCATTTCATTAAATGAAGGGATATCCTTTTGTTGCTGAGAATTTGTAGAGAAATTTTATAACGTTTCGATATTCCGCGTCAGGGTGAGAGTTTGTGTTCGTTGAAGATTTTGTAACCGACTTATTGTTGTTGTGTATAGAAATAATATTTCAAGACAGTTTACTTAAAAAAAGACTATCTATTCTGATAAGGGTGTGCTTATATAGGTATTATATTTAGGTATTTCAACCTTAGTCATTGAAAAGATTTTTTTCTGAAAAAATGCAAGCAATGAATTGAGTGTTGTTAAAGGAGCAAAGGTATTTAAAATACGATATTGAAAAAAGCTTTGTTATGTACGGACGCGTGAGGGAATGTCAGAGGTTTGTGGTGCCCGTGCTCCTTTTATTTGGAAATAAGATATAATGAGAAGCTGTTATTTAGTGGGGAATTATGGAAAAATCCAAAATTCCTTTTGCAGAAGGGATAGAGGTGGTTGATGTTGGGCGATGGGCAAATTTTTCTGTTTTGTTGAAATATCAAATTATTATGAAGGCTCTTTGTTATTAAGGTTTTTGAGCTAACAGGGGATTGTCCTTTGATGGCATAAAAACGCTAGAGTAAAGAAGAGCTGAGCTTGTCCGACAAGAGAGAAGAAGTCTTTGTCTTATAGCCTTCAATGGTAGACGTTGTAATATTATCAATTGATTGGTGATAGGTTATGTCATTCATCATATATTAGATTGTTTTTCGGTGCATATTGGGGAGTGGTTTGTAGTTATGGGCATGAGGAGTAGTTGATAAGTGGTGTTGTTTGAAAGTTTTAATACTTTATCTTTCAGAGCCTATGGTTTGTCTAATTTTATTATTTTGCACATTCTTGTTGCGTGGGGAATTTATACAATAAACTTTAAAAGGAAAAGTCTATGAACTTAAAAAGAAAAACATTGAAAAGTAGCGGATCTCTTGTTGCTGCTCTTATTGCACTGGGAGTAGTTGTACAACAGGTTTCAGCAAAAACACCAGCTGATACCCTTGTGATGGCTTGGAATCTTGATGCAATCAGTACGTTTGATCCTGCGCAGCTCACGGATGTTTATGGAAGTGAAATTGTTCGCAATGTTTGTGATAATTTGGTCAGTACTGCGACAGATGATCCTGCTAAAATGGTTCCGGCTTTAGCAACACATTGGGATGTTTCAGGCGATGATCACAGTACGGTGATTACCTTTCATTTGCGTGATGGTTTGAAGTTTAACGATGGTAGATCAGCCAATGCCAATGACCTTGTTTGGGGTATGAAGCGGGTTGTCAAATTGAAGATGGGTAATGCAGCAATTTTTAATGAATATGGAATTACAGAACAAAATGTTGATGATGCTTTGCAAGCTCTTGATGATAAAACAGTGGTGATGAAATTTGATAAGCCTTATCCAGCAGAGCTCATTCTGAATAATATTGTTGCAAGTCCTGCAACAGCTTTGCTTGATCGTAAGACGATCATGAAACACGAAAAAAATGGTGATTTGGGAAATCAGTATTTAAAAA
>NZ_JBHILU010000019.1:0-3121 GCF_042193495.1 Bartonella sp. TS82HLJMH
AAGATGGAGCCGGTTGCGCAACGGCGTGTGGCAATTGCTTTGCAACAGGTTGAGGGGGATTTACGGCGGGCTGTTGATTTGGTCAATGGGATTAATACACCTCCGCAAATTAATGAACAGGAACGGATTTTTGCTCAGTTATTGGGTGTTTGGCAGAGAGCAGATGCGCAGACAAAGGCGCGGTTTTGTGATTATCTTGCAAGAGAACAAGGGGAGGAGCAGGCATGAAGAGGCATGGTTGCGGGCAGCTTGATTTTTTTCAAAAGCCGGTTTTTCCTTGTCGTGAACCCGTTGCGCAGATTGATTTAGGGCGGTTTCGCTCACGCATTAAGCGTGCCATGGCGCGTGCTTTGAGAGAATGCCGGGTTGAGCGCAGTGTGATTGCGGAGCGTATGGCGCATTATTTAGGGATTGGGTGTTTAAGTAAGGCCAGTTTGGATGCATATGTTGCGGAAAGTAAGCAGGTGGATATTTCCCTGCCGCGGTTTAAGGCATTTGTGCGGGCGACAGAGGCATTTTGGCTCTGGGATGAGGTGGTGAGTGAAGATGGATTGTTGCTGTTGCAAGGAGATGAGGCGCGTTTAGCAGAAATTGCGCGGCTCCAGCAGGAACAGCGGGAGATTGCAGCGCGATTGAAAGCCATGCGCGCAACGCCGGTTCGCATTAAAAGGGGGCAGCCATGAAGGAATGGTTTCGTATTGCCGAATTGGCTGAGGCAGCTTTGCCAGGGTTGCCGAAAACAAAAATCGGTCTCAACAATCTTGCGCTTAAGAAATGGCGTTTGAATACACAATTGTTTCGCCAAACATTAGGCAAAACCAAGCCGGTTTGGGAGTATCACATTTCCTTATTGCCGGAGGAGGCACGGGCGGCATTGTTGGTGCGGTTTGGTGGGGCTGTTGATGTGAAACAAACGCAAGGGGAGCAAAAGACAAGTATTTGGGTGCGTTATGAGGGGCTTTCAAAGGCGCATAAAAGGCGCTGTGAAGAGCGTTTGAAGGCACTTTGCTTTTGGGAAGATTTGCTCCATGCCGGTATGGGTGTGCATGATGCGGCAAGTTTAAGTGCGGTGCAATTTGGTGTGAGCCGGATGTCGCTTTTTAATTGGCGGCAGATGGTGGAGGGGTATGAGCGCCCTGATTGGTTGGCAGCGCTTGCACCTTGTTATGGTGAGGAGAATGTTTCGCAATTTGCGCCGTGTCATGAGGGGGCGTGGGAGGTTTTTTGTTCGGATTATTTGCGCCCCTCTAAACCTGCTTTTTCAGCGTGTTATCGGCGCATGGTGATGGTGGCGCAGGAGCGGGGTTTTGAGCCCATTCCTTCTGAGCGGGCTTTGCGGCGTCGTTTTGAAAGACAAATTTCCAAAGCGGTTGTGGTTTTAGCGCGTGAGGGAGAAGAAAAGGCAAAAAAGCTTTATCCGGCACAGCGGCGTGATCGCTCGAGCCTGCATGCACTGCAAGCGGTGAATATGGATGGACATAAGCTGGATGTTTTTGTGAATGTTCCTTGGACAGAAAAGCCTGTGCGGCTTTATCTGATTGCCATTCAAGATCTTTATTCGGGCAAGATTTTATCGTGGCGTCTGTCAGATGCTGAGACTTGGGAAATCGTGCGTTTGGTGATTGGGGATATGGTGGAAGCTTATGGGATACCAGAGCGTATGACCTTGGATAATGGGCGTGCTTTTACCAGTAAGTGGATTTCTGGAGGTGTGCAAAACCGCTTTCGTTTTAAGATTAAGCCGGATGATCCGCAAGGGCTTTTGACGAGTTTGGGGGTGCAATTGCAATGGACCACCCCTTATAGCGGACAGTCTAAACCGATTGAGCGGGCATGGCGTGATTTGGCAGAAGCGATTTCCAAACATCCCTTTTGTGCGGGGGCTTATACGGGCAATAAACCGGATGCCAAGCCTGAAGATTATGGCAAGCGCGCGATAGGATTTGAAGCGTTTAAAGCCCATGTTGGTGCGCAAATTTGTGCACATAATGGGCAAGCAGGGCGTAAGGCGGTTAATTGTGCGGGGCGCAGTTTTGATGAGACCTTTGCAGAGAGTTTGCAAGCCGAGGGGACGATTATTCGGCAAGCAACGGCGGCACAACGGGCTTTATGGCTTTTAACTTCTGAGGCATTGCGTACACAAAAGGGGACGGGCGAGGTTCATTTTTATGGCAATCGTTATTGGGCGCGGGCGTTGAATGAGCATGCGGGGCAAAAAGTGATTGTACGCTTTGATCCGGATAATTTGCATCAAGATTTACGGGTTTATGATTTGAACAATCGGTTGCTTTGTTTGGCACCATGCCTTTGTGATGTAGGTTTTTATGACCAGCAGGCGGCGCGCTTGAATGGGCGTTTGCGTAAAGAATATGTGAAGGCTGTTAAAGCAGAAAAACAGCTAGCGGCAAAGCTTGCGCCTGATCACTTGGCAGATGTTTATGGGCGCCTTGAGAAAAAGGATGAAGCGTTCAAATCGAAGCTTCCGATAAAGCCAAAGGTGAGCCGCTTGATGCCAAACAATGTGGGGAATTTAGCTTTGACAGCAGACGATGATGAGGTTTTGGGGGAGGAAGAATTCAGTCAACACTTGCACAAAGCTTTGAGAAAGCTTTCCGCCTCTGATGAGGGGCGTGAGGTGATAAAGTTTCCCAAGCAATAGAATAAGGAACTAGGAAAAGAGAGGGGGGATTTAAGGGGACCGGTTGAGGTCCATGTGCGGGGTTGAAGATTTAACAAAGAAAGGGGGGGGAGAAATCTTAATCCATTCAAAGTTTAAATCAATACAATTAAATTTTCAGGTGTCTTTGCTTATCAGGTGAGGAGCGTGAAGTTAGCAGGTTCCCCGATGTGTGAGAAAGAACCAAGGGGAATTTGTAAGGAAGCCGTTTTAGTATCGCGTACGGCTTTAGAGTAACAAAAATGGGTAGGTGGGAGCCTACCCATTCAATAAAATCTAAAATCCATAAGAATCTAGATCAATACGAGAGGGAGATTATAGATGAAAAACGCGATAAATGCAACGGTCGATAAAAATCCTTGGGCGCGACCTAAAATCCAGCCTAATGGAACAGCACAAAACCGCAACAGTGATGACATTGCTTTATGGAATGAGCTTGTGGAT
>NZ_JBHILU010000019.1:3221-21133 GCF_042193495.1 Bartonella sp. TS82HLJMH
GACCTAAAATCCAGCCTAATGGAACAGCACAAAACCGCAACAGTGATGACATTGCTTTATGGAATGAGCTTGTGGATGCGGTGAGAACTATAGGAAAAATGAATGATTGGTCGAAAGCAGAGGTGGCACGGCGCATAGGGATGCCGGATGGGACGTTTTCGCAATGGTATGCTGGCAGTTATGCGGGGCAATTGGGGAAGCAAAATGCAAAAGTTCAACAATGGGTTGAGGTTTTAAAGGAAACGGCGGGGTTTTTGGAGAAGATCCCTGAAAAACCAGCCTTTCAGAGGAATCGAATTGCCAGTGAGATCATTGATACTTTAACACTGGCACAAAGCACGGGGGATATGGTGATGATTACGCTTGATGCGGGCAGTGGCAAGACCGAAACTTGCCGCCATTATCGCTCTACCCGCCCGCATGTTTATCTGGTGACAGCCAGCCCACATACGCGCAGTGTTCACGGTATTTTGAATGATATGGCAGCAGAATTGGAAGTGGTGGAATATAATCCCACCCGCTTAACGCGTGCGATTGGTAAGAAATTAGAGCGCGTGGGTGGTGGCACGTTGTTGATCGTTGATGAGGCACAAAATTTAACGGATGAGGCGATTAATCAGTTGCGCCATTTTGTTGATATTAATGGCACAGGGTTGGCTTTGGTTGGCAATGATGAGATCTCAGGGCGGTTGGTTCATCGTCAAAATGGTCCCTCTTATGCGCAAATTAAAAGCCGTTTGGCGATGCATCTGAAACGGCGCAAGCCCTATAGTGAGGATATTGCAGCGCGCATTCATGATTGGGGGATTGAGGATGTTGGTGCGATAAAGTTTTTGACAGGGATTGGCTTAAAGGCTGGAGCTTTGCGGCAAATTGACAAAACCATGATGTTGGCACGTATGGCCGCGCTTGGAGATGGGTGTGAGGTGACCCTGAAACATGTCAAAGCGGCATGGAAAAACCGTGACGTGGAGGAATTGGCATGATCCCTTTATGCGACAAAGAATTATCCAATACGCTTGTTGGTCTTTATGACGATTATCAACGCGGTTTTGACATTGGAGAGCCGCTTAAATTGTGTGTTGATTTGGCGTTATCGCTTGAATTGGAATTGAGTGTTCACCGTTTGGGGGAAGCGGATGCGGTTTTGGAAGCTGAAGTTGCAGAAGTTTTGGCTGAGTGTGACAGCTCTGATGCGGATGAGAGCAATCGTGTGATTTATATGGATTTTGGAGGCGGAAAATGATGGAACGGAACCCTTATATGGTGAGAGATTGCTTGGTTGCTTTGCGCTCTGCCTTGTTAAAACATGAACTGGATGGGATTTTTTTAAGTGCGAAAGATGTTCGAGAATTGAATGATTATTTGCGCCGCTTGGCAGGCTATAACCACATTTTAGGGCATGAACTTTTGCGGTGTCGTTGGCAATTGAAAGCGGGATGTGCGCCTTCTTCAGGGGAAGTTGTGCCATTTCGTCGGTTTCAAAAAACATAAGGAGGAAGTTGGTGATGAATCCACAAATTGAACTTGAAGGTACGCGTTATATGAAGGATGCAAAAGGGGCTTTGGTGCCGGTAAGCCTGATCCGCCCTGCGGATTTGTTAGAGGATGAAACGGTGCGCAAAATTATGGGTTTTGCGAAAGAGTTATCGGCAAGGATTGCACGTTTTAACAACCATACGATTGCGGATTTGAGTGATTTTGATAGCTTGCTTGCGCAAGAATATGGTGTGGAGCGGCGTGGCAAAAAGGGCAATTGTACTTACACAAGCTTTGATGGTTTGCAACGCATTAAGGTGCAGGTACAGGAAAGTGTTGATTTTGGACCGCAATTGCAAATTGCCAAAAGTCTTCTTGATGAGTGCTTGAATGAGTGGTCTGCGGATGCACGACCTGAAATCCGTGCGATTATTACGCGTGCTTTTAATACGGATAAAGAAGGCAAGGTGAATCGGGGGGAGATCTTTATGCTGTTGCGTTTGGATATTGATGATCCACGTTGGAATGAGGCGATGCGGGCGATCCGTGAGTCATTCCGAGTGACAACATCCAAGGAATATGTGCGTTTTTATGAGCGCGATACATTAGAAAGCGCTTGGCGTGCGGTGACCATTGATCTGGCGAAGACGTGAGGGGGGAGAGATGTCTTTAGCTGTCCTTCATATGGGAAAACGCGCTTTAGGTCTTGATGATGAGACCTATCGCGCACTGCTCTATCGCTTGACAGGCAAGCAATCGGCGAAAGATTTGAACCTTTTAGAGAAACGTTTAGTCGTCGCTGAAATGAAAGCGTGTGGTTTTGAGCCGAATGTGAAGCGTTTAGAGGGTAAATATGCTAAGAAATTACAGGCGCTCTGGATTGCTGGGTGGAATCTTGGCTTGATCCGTGATCGTTCAGATAAGGCATTGCTTGCCTTTGTGAAAAGGCAAACAGGGATTGATCATATCCGCTTTTTACGCGATAGCGATGATGCGAGCAAAGCCATTGAGGCGTTGAAAGGTTGGTTGCAGCGTGAGGGCGGGGTTGACTGGAGAGGGAAAAAGATTCAAGATTCTTGGCAGAAAATGCCAGGATATTTGATTTTGCGTGCCCAATGGAAGTGTTTGAATCCCGATGCTGTGTTTGATGTGGAAGCTTTTCATCAAAGTGTTATGGCGTTAAGTGGTAAAGCTTTGGGTGAGATGAGTGGGGGCGACTTTAGAGAAGTGATGAATGTTTGGGGGCGGAAAATCCGTAAAAGTGTTAAAAGCGAGGGGTAAGCATGCATGCAAGAGGAAATCTATAGCGATTTTCCTGCCTTATTGCGTGAAATAGCTGATGTTGCGGGCAGTGAAGCAGCATGGAATATGATGCGGGCTTTTGGAGGACGAGAAGTTTATATACCCGGGCGTCTTGAAAATGCCGATTGGTTGATTGAAATTGTTGGGTTTGAAGAAGCTGAGCAACTCATCAACCATTTTTGTTTTAATGGTTCTGGTGTGCGCCTTCTGATCCCCCTTGGCAGAGATGCTGAACGGCGGCAAAAAATGGTGCAAGCGTTGCAAAAAGGCTGGTCGGTGGATGCTGCAGCTGCTGTTTCTGGTATGCATGTGCGTACAGCCTATCGCTTGAAGAAGAAAATTTCTTCACAAGAACCACAAGGTTTATTATTCCCAGAGTTTTATGAGTATTGAGAGTTTTGACTGACAGTGTCAGGCTTATATTGGGGACGTGAGATTTCATAAACTGCGAATGGATTTTTATTCATTGAGTGGTTTGTTATGATTTCAATAGATGCCTCTTTTCTTCATCGCCTTGCGCCTAAACTGACGCATCATGCGCGCCAAGATTTTATTATTGTTGAAATGGCACGCGTGTTGCCTGAAGCTTTATCTTATGGGGCGATCACGACACGTTTGCGTGTTGCACATTTTTTAAGCCAATGTGCCCATGAGAGTGATGGTTTTTTTACCGTTTGTGAATATGCCTCTGGGCGCGCTTATGAGGGGCGGCGTGATTTAGGCAATGTCAACCCTGGGGATGGTGTGCGCTTTAAGGGGCGTGGTTTAATCCAATTAACGGGGCGCAATAATTATCGTCGTTTTGCGAAGTTTTGGCGCTTAGTCGATGAACAAGCGGTTGATTGTGAAGCATTTCCGCAAGTGCTGGAAAAGTTTCCAGCAGCGCTTTGGTCTGCTGTTTGGTTTTGGCAGATGAGAGGTTTGAATAAGCTAGCAGATCAAGATGATTGTCTCAGAATTACCAAGGCGATTAATGGGGGCAAGAATGGACTTGTGCAACGTTTGAGCTATTTAAACCGCGCCAAAAATCTTTTGGGACTTGGAGGCGAGGTGAAGGCATGAAACCGTCTTATCGTGGTTCTAGGCTCTATTTGTGGTGGTCCTTTTGGTTTGCTTGGGGGGTTATTTTTTTGCTCGTTTCTGGTGGTTTGTGGGGGGCACCGCATATTGTTGATATGGCAGGTATTTCTATTCCTTCGATGGTGGCGATACTTGTTGGCAATCTGGGTGTGCATCGTGGTTTTGGTTCATTGGATTTTTCCAATAGGAAACATTCCCATAAGCGGCAGAGCAGCTCCTATGATGGGGTGGAGATAACGGGGTGGGGGGATAAGCGCAATGTTTAGCCCACTTTCAAAACTGTCTTTTGGTTTGTTGTTTTTGGTCAGTGTGATGTTTGCGGCTTTTGGCTTTATGAAAGCGCAAGTTTTAAAGGCGGAAAAGGCGCGTGATTTGTATTGGCAGTTGGAGATTGCCAAGGCTTCAGCACGTGCACAGCTTGCGCAGGAGCGGCAAAGGCAAGCAGCGTTTGAAGCCGAGCATCGAGCGCAAGGGGTGATTTCGGCTTTGGAACAAAAGCTTGTGAAAATGGAGGGGGTCAATGCAGTATTGCCAACTATTGGCTGTGGTATTGAGCTTGAGCGTGTGCGCTTGCTCAACAACCAAGCTAAGGGATAGTTTTGCGTATCAGTTTTTATCGGTTGAATTGCCGCCTGTTGTTCGCATGGCGTGTGCCCGCCCAGCTTTATTGCCAGAGCGTGCTTTGAATGCGCGCGAAGTGGTGCACTATTGGGGGCGTGATCGCGCT
This sequence comes from Bartonella sp. TS82HLJMH, assembly GCF_042193495.1. Taxonomy (NCBI): domain Bacteria; kingdom Pseudomonadati; phylum Pseudomonadota; class Alphaproteobacteria; order Hyphomicrobiales; family Bartonellaceae; genus Bartonella; species Bartonella sp. TS82HLJMH. The sequence continues at coordinate 7,810 of NZ_JBHILU010000019.1, forward strand.
GCTTTATTGATTTGCGAACAGCGTAGAGGAGCTGCGGTTAAAGCAATTCTAGGCAAAAGAGAGGGGGCTTTCAAGTGAATTTGGATATCAGTGTTGCCAATGGCTGGTTGTCTTTATTGCTCTCGATTGTTGCGATTTGTGGGGTTTTGAGAGCTTATTTTTCTTCTGGCGCGCGGGAAATGCTGAAAGATCTCGTGGTGCTTAAAGAGCGTGTGCAGAAGTTAGAAACGGAGATGGACTTTTTGCCTGATCGCGATGCGATGCAAAGATTAGAAGTGAATATGGAAAAATTGAATGGTCGTCTCAACACGCTTTCTGCGCAATTGCAACCGGTGGCAGCCATTGGTGAGCGCTTGCAAGAGTTTTTACTGGAGAATGCCAAAAAATGAAAGCAGATATGGATAAAATCATCCGTGAAGAAGCGCGGTTAATTATTTTAAAAGGGCTTGCTTGTGAGCGCAGTGAAACTTTATCGAGTGCGATGATCGAGCGGCTTTTATACAGTTATGGCATCCGGCGTGATCGCGATTTTGTGCATAATGAACTGGCTTTTATGGAAGATCAAGGCGCTGTCACATTAAAATGTGTGGGTTCGGTTTTTCTTGCGGCGTTAACAGAACGGGGAGCACGTCATTTAGACCGGAGCTTTTCCATTGAGGGGATTAAGCGGCCTAAACGTTCATCAATAAAAGACGAGGTGAAGGATGCGCAAGGTCGGGCGTGGACGCTTAACGGCGATTGATTTATTGCCGCAAGCTTGTGATCAGATTATTGCTGCGGCTGCTGAGGCTTTAAATGGGCGTGAGAAGACACAAATGGCTATTTATGGTGAGTTTAAAGCGGCTTTGAAGGCTTTACAAAAGGAAACGGGTTTAAGCTTTTCTATTCCCTCTTTTTCCAGTTTTAATCGTTATTCTTTGCGTTTAGCGGTGATGTCAAGGCGCCTAGAACAAACCCGTGAAATTGCAGCAAGCCTCTCGCAGCGCTTTGATGCTAAAGCTTCTGATAATATTACTCTGTTGACGGCAGCAGCGATTAAAGAATTGATTTTTTCCACGTTAAGCAGTGGCAAAAACCTTTCACCAAAAGCGGCACAAGAATTGGCCAATGCGCTCAAAGGGGTTTTGGCGGCTGAACATTTGTCGACCACGAGGCGGCAAAAGTTGGAAAAAGATTTTGCTTCCAAAGCAAGCAAAGCGGTTGAGATGGCAGCGGCAGCAGCGGGGCTCTCTAAAGAGCGCGCGCGGGCTATTCGTGCGCAGGTGTTGGGGGTTAAAAATGGCTGAACAGCTCCTCTCAAAAAGTCATGTCTTTGATCATCAGAGCGGTTTTGATATTTGGCAGGCAAGTACTTTTCCTCAAGAGCAAGATCCTTTGGAGGAAGGTGTTTTGATGGCGCATCAATGCGCATGGATTGAAGATAAGTCCCCATTAAAATTGGTTGAAAAGGGGCGGCGGACCGGCATTACTTTTGCGGAAGCTTTGGATGATACCCTTATTGCGGCAGCAACCGTTAATGCTGGTGGCGATAATGTTTTTTATATTGGAGATACCAGAGACAAGGGACGTGAATTTATTGGTTATGTGAGCAATTTTGCCAGGGCAATCACTCGTAATAGTGGGGATGTGGAGGAATTTTTATTCTCTGATCAAAGGGCGGATGGGTCAACAAAATATATCTCAGCTTATCGGGTGCGTTTTGCTTCAGGTTTTCGGATTGAGGCGCTTTCTAGCCGCCCTGAAAATATCCGTGGGTTACAAGGTATTGTAGTGATTGACGAGGCGGCGTTTCATCAAGATGTGCGGGCTGTTTTGGATGCGGTCAATGCTTTGTTGATTTGGGGAGGCAAGATCCGTGTGATCTCTACCCATAACGGTGTGTTAAACCCTTTCAATGAATTGATCCGTGAGGCGCGAGCAGGAAAAGTGCCTTTTTCGGTGCATTGTTACCCCTTTGGTATAGCGGTTAAAAATGGCTTGTTTAAACGAGTTTGTGCCATGAAGGGGGAGGTGTGGAGTTTAGCATCTGAACAACGATGGGAACAGCAGATTCGTGCCTCTTATGGGGTGCGTTTGGCTGCTATGCGCCAAGAATTAGATGCCATACCGGCTGATCAAGAAGGGGCGGCTTTAACGCGTTTGCAGATTGAAAATTGTTGTGCGCCTGATATTGCGGTGTTGCGTTTTGCTTGTGTGGATGATTTTAAAAATCAATCGGATTATCAACGAAGTCAAGCTGCTTTTAATTGGTGTGAGGGGCGCTTAAAGCCTCTTCATATTGGGCTTGACCGACGGCGCCAACATGTTTTTGGTGTTGATTTTGCCAGATCGGGTGATGCGACATCCATTGTGGTAATGGAAGTGGGGCAAGATCTGGTGCGCCGTGTCCGGTTTATGGTGGAATTGCGCAATACGCCGTTTGATCAACAAAGAGAGATTTTATTTTATGTGGTGAATGGCTTGCCGCGTTTGTTGGGGGGCGCTTTGGATGCACGGGGCAATGGGGCTTATTTAGCGGAAAAGGCGGCGCAGCGTTATGGGGCTTGTGTGAGGGAAGTACAATTGTCGCAAAGTTGGTATGGCAAAGAAATGCCGGCTTATTTGGAAGCTTTTGGGGATGGGTCCATTGTTTTGCCGCGCGATAGTGACATTGTTGCCGATCATCAAGCGCTTGCTTATGTCAATGGCATTGTGAAAATTCCAGACAATCATCGCTTTAAAGGCAGTGACGGTTTTATGCGCCATGGGGATAGCGCGATTGCTTGCGCTTTGGCTTATTTTGCCAGCCGCCAAACTCCTGAAATTTATGATTATACACCTGTGAGAGAGGCTTATCGTTTTGAGGAAAGCTCGCTCTTTTCAACCCCTTTTTTTTCAACAATGCGATCAAAGATTTATTGATGGGATGATGAGATGGTAAAACTTTTAGATCAGTGGGGCAGGGCGCTTCATATCAAAGGGCTAGAGCGGGAGGTGGCAGCGCCTACCATTGGCGGTGTTCGTGATGTGTGGTCACAAACCATTGTCAGTGGTCTGACCCCTGCGCAACTTGCTGATATTTTACAACAGGCAGCACGGGGGCATCCAGAGCAGTTTTTCCAACTTGCCGATGATATGGAAGAGCGTGATTTACATTATCGAGCTGTGCTTGGCATGCGTAAAAATGCTCTCACAGGGGTAGAGCCTGGAGTGATTGCCGCAAGCAACAGTGCCTTGGACAAAAAGATTGCGGATGCGGTGCGAGAAGTGATTAGTGCACCCACTTTTGTTGATGATTATGTGACGGATTTGTTAGATGCTTTGGGAAAAGGCTATGCGGTTGTTGAAACCTTGTGGGACAAGAGTGCCAAGGAATGGTGGCCGGTTGCTTGGAAATGGCGTGACCAGCGGTTTTTTCAATTGGATCGACGGGATGGTTTTCATTTGCGTTTAAAAGAAGAGGGCTCTCACTATGGTATTGAGTTGCCTGCTTATAAATTTTCCATTCATCGCCCAAAGTTAAAAAGTGGGTTGCCTATCCGCACGGGGCTTGCACGGCTTGCGGCTTGGGCATTTTTGTTTAAGTCTTATACGCTGAAAGATTGGATGGCCTTCTTAGAAGTTTACGGCATGCCGTTGCGTGTTGGCAAATATGGTGCGAGCTCTTCTCATGAGGAACGGCGGGTTCTCATTCAAGCAGTGCGTGATTTATCCAGTGATGCGGCAGCAATTATTCCCAAAGAGATGGAGATTGAATTTATTGAAGCGGCAGGGGGCAGTGGCAATGCGGTTTTTGGTGTCAAGGCGGAATATTTAGATCGGCAGATTTCAAAGGGTGTGTTGGGACAAACGATGACGACGGATGATGGTTCGTCCTTTTCGCAAGCGCGCATTCATGAAAATGTGCGCCATGATATTGCCAGAGCTGATGCACGGCAATTGGCATTGACAGCCAATCGTGATTTGATTGTACCTTTTGTTGAGATTAATTTTGGGCGCCAAGAGCGCACTCCCCTTGTCTATTGGCCGATTTCGGAAAATGAAGATATTAAAGCGATTAGTGATGCGCTGGAAAAACTCGTGCCTTTAGGTTTGCGTGTTGGGGCGCAAGAAGTGCGCAATAAGATTGGCTTTTCGCAACCAAAAAAGGAAGAAGATGTTTTAAAGGCTCCTGATAATGCGCTTGATGATGAGAGGGGACAAGAGGATGGTGAGGCAAGACAAAAGGCTCCTATTTGTGCTGATTGTGGGGGTGCTTTTGATGTTTCTGTGACAAGAGAGGGCAAGGGTGGAAAAGAGCAGGGTGGGAAATATCACGACGAATTGGACCGGCTTTCTGAAGAAGCTTTAAGTGACTGGGAAGAGGACTTAGAACCCCTTTTAGAGCCTTTTAAAAAGCTTGTGAGAGAAGCAAAAAGTTATGAGGATATCCTAAAAGGCTTGGATGAATTGCTCGGTAAAATGGATCATCACGCATTAGCAGCGCGCTTGGCAAAAGTACAAATGATTGCACGTGGGCTTGGGTATCATGGATGAGGAACTTTTTAAAACCGCCCCTAAAGAGGTCACCCGTTATTTTGAAGCCAAGGCACTTGTTCCAAGCTTTGATTGGCGTGATGTGGCACCAGAAGAACATGCTTTTTCCTTTACGGTGGCAAAATCGGTAGGCTATGACATTTTGGATGATTTTAAGCGAGCCGTTGGAGAAGCCATAAAACATCAAGTTCCTTTTCAAGAGTTTCAAAAAAATCTGATGCCGATTTTGCAAGAAAAGGGTTGGTGGGGGAAAAAATTAGCAATTGATCCTGTAAGCGGTGAAAAGAGCGTGGTGCAATTGGGCAGCCCACGGCGTTTAGAAACGGTCTATTGGGCCAATACCATGAGTGCGCATGCGGCAGGTGAATGGGAGCGCACACAAAATAATAAAGAATTTTTGCCCTATCTCACCTATGCTTTGTCGAGTTCAGAACATAAGCGTTTAGAACATGAAAGTTGGGTGGGGTTTACTGCACCTGTTGATGATCCGGTTTGGGATTGGCTTTATCCACCCAATGGTTGGCGGTGTAAATGCAGTGTGCGACAGGTAAGCCGTTATGAAGCAGACAATTTAGGCTATGAAGAGGGGGCAGAGCCACTTCATGTTAAAAAGCAGGTTTGGCACAATAAGCGAACGGGACAAGTTGAAAAGATACCAAAGGGGATTGACCCTGGATGGCATTTGAACCCTGGGAAACATCGGGCGCAAAATTTAAATCATTTTTTGAGTGATAAAATTTCCGTGATGGGGGACAATCGCAAGCGCATTGCCCTTGAAGATATTGTGGGTTCGCCAATTTTGGAAGCCATGTTTGAAGGACGGATGCCGCGCGGCTTTATACCCATTGCACCGATACCACAAAAGGTGGGTGATGTTTTTGCAGCGGAAAATTCTCTTATTCGCTTATCCTCAGACAGTGTGAAACATATTTTGTTAGAGCATCAAGCGCGAGCTCTTCACTTGGATGATTTTCGTGGTGCCATTCAAACACTCATCCGCCCCTATGGAATTATCAGACGCAAAGATACGCAGGGCGTTATTTTTTTTGGTGAAAATGATGGGGTATGGTGGCGCTTAGCGGTTAAATTTGTGGCAAGCAAACAAGAATGGTGGCTGACCTCTATGCATAAAAAAAGCTCTAGAGAAATTGGACGCTTATTGGATGCGGCTGAAAAAAAGGGCGAGAGGTTGTTGTAAAGAAAACAACAGGAAGAAAGTCTTGTGTTCTTAACGGAAAAGAGGCGAGGAAAATGAGAAGGCGTGGAGGGCGGTCAACTCCTCGCAGATCCGGTAAAACCGTCCTGGTATAACTGGCTCACGCCTCGAAGATAATGTAACAGTTTAAAAGTTTAAAAGCAATCTCTCAAAAAACGACTTGAGAAAAACCATGTTGGCTTTTGTGAAGAGAGCCGATGTTTGAGAAAATAAGAAGGCGTGGAGGGCGGTCAACTCCTCGCAGGTCCGGTAAAACCGTCCTGGCAAAACTGGCTCACACCTTACCTCCAATGATATAATGTTTTTAAGCCAAAAAGCAATCTTTTAAAAAAAACGGCTTGAGAGAGGCTTTTTTTGTATAAGATGATAAATTGTACCTCTCACTTCACAACGGCGCTCTATCGCCTTTGAAGTGCCTTTGAAAACGATTTTATGGGATGGTTTAGCACGGGGGTTTCTCTCACAAGGAGAATAATAGGGAAAAGAGTGTTTTTTTGAGAAATGCTCTTTTGACTGACAGTGTCAGACTTATAGTAGGAGTCAGTTTCATGCATTGTATTGCCAATGACAATTGTAAAGCAATAGGCAATGTATGGAACAGGAATTTCACGAAGATCAAAAAGATGGGGATGCCCAGACATTTTATGATGGGACATTTCATGCTGCGTTAATAGATCTTTGCCCAGACGTTTTATGCCAAGACATTTCATGTGAAGACGCCACCATTAGCCAAGCGCCTGAGTGGGTAGAGTTGTTGCCCAAAGCGCCCCATGTGAAGGCACGTGATGGAAGGCAATGGCATTATAACCCGCAAACTATTTTAAAAGCTTTTGCAGCCAATAAAGGACCGCTTGTGATTGATTATGAGCATGGGCAACATCACCGTGCGAGAAATGGTTTAGAAGCACCTGCCAGTGGTTGGATTGAAGAATTAGCAGAGCGGGATGGTGCGATTTGGGGGCGTGTTAAATGGACCGATATGGCTACCAAAAAGATTATTGCCCGAGAATATCGCTATCTTTCGCCCGAGTTTCGCCATTCCAAGAAAGGTGAAATTTTGAATTTAGCCGGTGCTGGTTTGGTGAACCGTCCAGCCCTTGTCATGACGGCTTTAAGCCGTGAACAGCCTTCCCCTATAACTTTGACGGAGAAAATGATGGATTTGACAGCCATTGCCAGTGCACTATCGCTGGCAGAAGATGCTAAAGCGGATGAGGTTTTAGCAACGCTTAAAGCGCGCGAAAAGGAACGCGTGGAATTAAATGCCCAATTAAAAAAAGCGCGAGAAGATTTAGCGCTTTTGCAAGAAGAGCAAAAAAACAGTGCCATTGAGAGTCTTTTAGATAAGACCATTGAAGAGGGCAAGATTTTGCCGGCTGCTCGCGAGGAATATCGTGCGCTCTGTGCCCTTGAAGGGGGGATGGAGCATTTTAAAAGTTTGGTAGAAAAATTGCCGGCGCTTGCCTCAACAAGCCCTCTAGAAGTGTGTGCCTTAGCACAAGAACCAAAGCTTGCTCCAGAAGAGGTTGCCCTTGCGGCACGTCATTATCAGGAAGAGCAGAAGAAAAAAGGCTTCGACATCACCATTAGCCAAGCGGTTGAGTATATTAGCGAGCAAAAGGAGCGCCAATCATGAGTACGATGATTTTAATTAAATCTTTTCGCGCTGGAGATGTGATCTCACCTTATTGCATTGTTGCAGCCCGCGGTGAGGGAATGGTGGCAACGGCTTCTGGTAAGGGTGATAAATTATTAGGGACTGCTGGGTCTTGTGAAGCCAAAGCTGGTGAGATGCTTGATGTTGGCCAATGTGGTTGGGGCGAAGTGGTTTGTGGAGGCAATGTTTCCTTTGGTGATTTTTTGACCTCTGACCCAAAGGGGCACGCCATAAGGGCAGAAGCAGCAGATCGCACCATTGGTATTGCCATGAGTGATGGTTCTGCTGGTGATGTTATTTCTTTTAAAATTAATTAATCGAGGCTTAAAATGAACAGACCTTTTCCCATTGATCCAACACTCACTGCTATTGCTATTGGTTATCGCAATCCAGCAGGTTCTCTTATTGGCGATAAAGTTTTGCCACGCGTTTCTGTTTTAAGTGAGGTGTTTAAATATAGTGAATTTCCCTTAGCGGAAAATTTTACCGTTCCTGAACTTGAGGTTGGGCGAAAAGGGCGCCCAAATGTGGTGGAATTTTCTGCCTTTGAACGGGAAGCCAGTGTCAAAGATTACGGGCTTGATGATTTGATTCCCAATTCAGATATTGAAGCAGCGGCACGCGCACGGGCGGAGCGACGCTCTCGTTATAACCCCGAAAAGACAGCTGTGGAAGGACTTGCCAATTTGCTAGAATTGGGGCGTGAAGTGCGTGTTGCAGCCCTTGTGCAAAGAAGTGAAAATTACGCATCAGAGCGCGTGATAACGCTTAAAGGTGAGAATAAATTCAGTGATTATGAGAAATCTGATCCTTATGCCACTTTAGATGAGGCGATGGATAAAAGTCTCGTCTATACGCCCAACACCATTGTGATGGGTAAAGTTGTTTGGTCAAAACTCAAACGTCACCCGAAAATTATCAAAGCTGTTAAAGGTGGGGGCACTGCTGATGGTTTTGTCACCAAGGCGCAATTTGCAGATCTGATGGAAATACACCCCGATCGCTTACTCATTGGTGAATCGCAAGTGAATTTAGCCCGCAAAGGGCGCACAGCACAATTGGCGCGGGTCTGGGGCAATAAGATTGCACTGCTTTATATTGACCCCACCAAACAACAGGCGGATGGATCGGTCATCAGTTGGGGCTTTAGTGCCCAGTTGGGCGAGCGTTTGTCTGGAGTGATCAATGATCCAGATATCGGCTTGTCAGGCGGTAAACGGGTGCGTGTGGGGGAACGTGTGTGTGAATTGGTTGCCGCAAAAGATGCCGGCGTTTTGTTGCAAGAAGTTGTCTAAGGGAAACTTTTAAACATGGCTTATGCAAGCAAAAGATTGATTGAAGAGCTCTGGGGTGATGATTTCTTGGACGATTTATGCGGGATGGATGAGAATTCTGATCCAGTTCTTTTAGAGCAAGCCATTGCCCGCGCTCTCGAACAGGCAAGCGGTGAGATTGATGTGCATTTGTCTCATCGCTACTGCGTCCCCATTGCTGGACAGCCGGCGGCTTTGGGTATGATCTGTGTCAATATTGCTGTTTATAATTTAGCCATACGCCATACGGCACTGACCACGACCATTGAAGATCGTTACAAACAGGCGGTTGAACTCTTGAAACGCATTGCGGAAGGCAAAGCGGGTTTAGGCATAGATGAGCCTAAAATTATGAGCGAAGATGGTCCCGTGCGTGATGGGGCTTTTTTCCATGCTAAGCCGCGTTTGATGGGAAGGTAACATGTCTGTTTCAACCCATATTGAGATTAAAGAGATGGGGCTTGAAGCGGCTTTATCCTTTTTGCAAAAAGGCGCTGAGAGCTCGATGGGAACTTTGGCACAAGGGGTGGGGCGTCTTATCCAAGAGAGCACAAGGCGGCGGATTCAAAGCGAAAAAACCTCTCCCCAAGGAGAGAAGTGGAAAAACAATCATGCCCGCACCTCCATTCTTTATGCCAGTGGGGCGCTTTCACGCTCCATTGATATGAAAGCTTCACCAGAACAGGTGATTGTGGGCTCTGGGTTGGTTTATGCGCGGATTCATCAATTGGGTGGGGTTATTCACCCGAAAAATGGCAAGACACTGCGCTTTTTTCTTAAAAGCGGTAATGCACACCGCTTTGTTTGTGTGCATCAAGTGACCATGCCCGCACGCCCTTATTTGGGGCTTTCAGAGCGCAATAAAGTGGAAATTGTCAAAGCGGCAGAAGATTGGCTGGAAAGGGTCTTTTCATGAGTCAAACGATCACACAAGCAGGGCGTATTAATCAGTTTCGTGAAGCGGTGATAGGGAGCCTTAAAGGCGCTTTGCCGGATGTGCGTGATTGCGGCTGTCAATTTGGACGCTTTAACTTAGAAGAACTTGAAACACAGATGCTGGTGGCTCCAGCAATACGGGTTGCGGTATTAGAAAGCCGTTTCAATTCTGTAGCAAGTGGACACATGAGTGCGGATTTTCATTTAGGGGCTTTTATTATTACCACAGGTAAAGAGCGTGATGTTTCCAGTTGGCTTCTGGCAGAAGCTATTGCGGTGCTTTGTCATAGCGGGCAATTGTGGGGGCTAACGCATTTGAGTGCCCCGCGTGAGGTGCAAATTGAACCGATTGTCTCTGTGGCGATTAAGCAGCGTGGTGTATCGATAAGCGTGGTGGAATGGCACCAAGATTTATATCATTTGGGACAGGATATTTTTTGTGATGAGGGACAACTCAAAAGTGGTTTGATTTCATGGGATAATGAGGTGGGGGCATGAATGACGCACATCTCTTAAGTGATACCTTGCGGCAAATCATGAAGCGTCTTGATGCGCTTGAACGCTGTCTTGCCAACCAACACATGATCGGGCGGGTTGTGCAAGTTGATGGCCATAGGGTGCGGGTGAAACTTTCCGAACAGGGTTCCAATGGACAAGCGGTTTTATCGCCTTGGCTACAAGCGCAAGAGGCTTCTGGCGCTCTCTCAAGCAATATGCCCCTCCATGTTGGTGATCCGGTGCGGTTGTTAAATCCCCATGGCGAAATTGGTTCTGCCTCTCTGGTGGTGCGCGATAGTTATAGTGAGGATGCACCTAATCCCGCACGCTCTTTCCAAGAACTTGCTCTGTGTTATGCGGGTGGCGCTTTGCGTATCACGAAGGATGAACTCATTCTCTCCCATGGGGAAAACCAAATCCATTTGAGTGAAAAAGGTTTGGTGCTTTCTCATCAATCAACCCGTGTTGAATTAACGGGTAGTGTGCACATTCAAGCAGAAGATTTGCAGCACAATCAAAAATCTGTTGGCGCAAGCCACAAACACGGTGGGGTCAAAATGGGTCCCTCCACAACCTCTTACCCCCTTTAAAGGAGTTTATCATGCGTGAGAACACTTATGTTATTTTAACCAATGCCGATTTTGTTGCTGGTCAACGTTCACCGGGCAAAGGTGAGGAAATTTGTTTAAGTGAAGAGGCAGCAAAATACCCTTTGCTGCTTGGTCAGATTGCTGAAAAACCAGCCCCTGTTGTTGCTGCGGCCCCAACGGTTTCTACCACAAAGACAAGCAAAGGGGCTTAAAGCATGCGGTGCGGGATGAGCGAAAAGGATGGCTCTCTTTTATATGGTTGGGACCATTGTCAACAGTCACTCCGTAAATGTTTGACGACAAGGATTGGGACACGGGTTTTGCGTCGTCATTATGGATGTGATGTTGGAGCATTCCAAGACGCCAATGCTGATCCTGCGACGATGATGCAGCTTTATCAAGCAATTGTTGAAGCACTCGATGATCCAGAGTGTGGAGAGCCTGGGTTTTCGTTGCAGAGGATTGATCTGACAAAAGCAACGCGTGAAGGCACATTCCATTTTGTTTTAACGGGTGTTTTTTATCCCAATGGGCATTTGGGGGATTGGTCACACAAAGAGCCAATGAGTATTGATTTAGAGGTTGGTGATGACTGAGTTTGAACCTTTATCCATTCCACAAATTCCCCCTCCACAACTCCCTCTCCCACAAATTATTGAAGAGCTTTCTGTTGAAGCCATTTTAGAGCAAAAGATCACGCGTTTGACTGAGCTTTTTGCAGCGCATCATATTCCTTATAATGTGGAAAAGACGGCTTATGATCCGGTGGTCATTCAATTGCAAGCGGCCGCTTATGAAGAGTTGCTATTGCGCCAGCGGATTAATGAAGTGGCGCGGGATAATTTACTCACATTTGCGCGTGGAACAAGTTTAGATCATTTGGGGGATTTTCATGGGGTCACGCGCCTTTTGGATGAAGATGATGAGCGTTTGCGCCGCCGTATTCGCTTGAATAGACAAGGACATTCCACAGGTGGCACAGCGCCACGTTACCAATATTTTGCCCTCTCAAGCGATATCCATGTCAAAGATGCTTTTGTTTATCGTGAGGGTAAAAGTCCACTTATTCATGTTGCGCTTTTTAGTGACGCCTCTTCAGGGGTGGCTGATGAAGCTTTGATTGCCAAGGTACAAGCAGCCCTTGATGCCCCCTATGTTAAAATGACCAATGACCACATCCTTGTGAAAAGCGCGGTGCAACGGATGATCAATGTTTCTGCTGATTTTTGGTTGTTACCGGATGAAGGCTCCTTTGTTTTGGAAAGAGCGGAGCAGAATTTAAGAGCAGAATGGGCGCGTGCGCAAAGGCTTGGGCGTGATTTGTCTTTAAGTTGGATACTAAGCCGCTTGATGGTTGAAGGCGTTCACCATGTAAACATAACGCAACCCTTTGAGGATATTTTGGTCGCACCTGATGAAGCGATCGCACTAGGGGATATTGTTTTGTCTGAACGGGGGCGTGCTTATTGATGCTTTCCTCACTTTTGCCCCCGAATTCTAGCTTATTTGAACGTTGTTTTGCAGAAGCAATGGCTTTTGACCCTCACGTTAAAACTGCACTCGAAGAAATACCTCGCGCGAAATTTATCACGCGTCCGCCTTCTTGGTTGCCCTTTTTAATAGACGAATATGGCTTACAAGAATTAAACCCTTATTTTTCTAGCCTTTATGATTTAATTGATCAGGGTCTTGCATGGCAAAATATTCGCGGCTCCCTTGCTGCAATAGAGGTGGGGCTTGAATGGCTAGGGATTTCGGCACGCTTTACGCCCGCATGGACGGGGCGGGCATGGTGGAACTCCTTTCAACTTGATTTTGATCAGTTGCCTGAACGGAAAAGCCTTGAATCCATTGAAGCAATTACCGACCTTTCCAAAAGTTTGCGCTCTGATTTTCGTCGAGGGACCTATGGTTATGATGTACAAGCCATGGAAGGCAATATGTCACGCCTTGATGACAGCATGTTGGAGTATGAAAGCGGTGTTCACTTAACAGCTGGGGGCACTTTGTTTTCCTTTGGACGCACAACAGAAATCAATCACACGCTGGGAGAAGAAGAAGGCAGGCTTATTGGCAATTGGATAGAGGATGGGGATGAAGAGTTAAGCTGGGAACAAATTGATTATCCATGGGACATGGCAAACTTTCCGTGGTGTTCGGTCAAAAAACATGAACGCGATATGCTGATGGCAGAATGGTTTCATGGTCGCACGCTTTATCTCGTGTTAAGAGACAGCCAAGATGGCGTGATTGGGTATCGCAGATGCTATGCTGTAGCGCCTGTCGAACAAGCTTTGGAGGGGGTTTACAGCCATTGTGGTAACAGATTTAACCCTTCCACAACAGGCACTCTGTTGTTTCTGGCAGCACGCACAGACTTTCACGATGTTGACGGCAAACAAACCGCCTCTGTTTCCCTTCTCGTTCATGGCTCCCTAAAAGAGCAGACACCCCCTGGCAAGCTTTGGTGTGACGCCAATGAACTGAAGGGCGGTGTAGAGATACTCAAAACACCCATTAATATTCCTTTGCGTGCCGATGTTCGCGAACAATTCAAGATTTTATTGAGGTTTTAATATGAAGCATGAAAGTGGTTTAC
>NZ_JBHILU010000002.1:0-247604 GCF_042193495.1 Bartonella sp. TS82HLJMH
GCTGTCAACGAGGTCTTCCCATGATCAACGTGACCAATCGTACCAATATTAACATGCGGTTTTGTTCGTTCAAACTTACTCTTCGCCATCGCTATTAATCTCTTTTTATTCCCTATTCTTGTTAGCACCTAGGGACAGTCCTGCAAAACTCAATCCGACTGGGCTGTAACCAGCTCAATCACCACAACTCTTAGACGGAAAACCCCACCCAATCTATAAATGGAATATCTTCCATCATACCTATTTGCCTAATCACCAACAACTATTTGGAGCGGGTAGCGGGAATCGAACCCGCATATTCAGCTTGGAAGGCTGCTGCTCTACCATTGAGCTATACCCGCATGACTCACATACTAACTCTCCTTCGGTGAATGGTGGAGGGGGTTGGATTCGAACCAACGTAGCATACGCAACGGATTTACAGTCCGCCCCCTTTAACCACTCGGGCACCCCTCCATTACACCGGTAAAGTCGCGCAATGAGACATTACGAAAACCATCTTGAATACCCATTCAATTCAATCTGATTGCGAAGTGGTTATGACGATTACTATTGTATCTGTCAACAGAATAAATACAATTCTGTACAAATTTCCTGCTCATAACTTTAAATCACAGATTTTTTCTCTCTATTTTTCTTATTAACACGCTATAAAGAAGCTATGAAAGAAAAAACATCACAAAATTCTCATTATGCTCGTTTACGTCGCCGATATCGCGATACAAAAGGCTCTCCTTCTCGATCTTTTACACACCTAAAGAAGAAAGCTGCTTCTTTACAGCAAGGGATAATCCATCTTTATGGCATTCATTCTGTTCAGGCAGCTTTAGAAAACCCAAAAAGAATTTTAAAATGTCTTTACGTTACACAAAATGCCTTAAAACGATTAAATATATCCGAATCAGATTATCCTTGCCCTGTTACATTATGCACCCCAAAATATCTTGATTCGCTTGTTGGAAGTGAGGCTGTTCATCAAGGTATTGTTTTGGAAACTCTCCCCCTCAAACCATGCAAACTGTCGGAACTAACCAATACTGATCTGGTCATTGTCATGGATCAAATTACCGATCCGCATAATGTTGGCGCTATTATGCGCTCTGCAGTTGCATTGAAAGCTAAAGCGCTTATTACAACTTGCCGTCACTCTCCCCACGAAAGCGGTGTTCTTGCGAAAGCGGCATCTGGAGCTCTGGAAATGATTCATTATATTACCGTACGAAACCTCGCTGAAGCTCTTCAAGAACTTCATCAAACAGGTTTTACAAGCTTTGGTCTCGATTCAGAAGGGGACAAACCTCTTGAAACAGCATTAACAGGGAATAAAATTGCTCTTGTTTTAGGAGCAGAAGGTAAAGGTTTACGTAAAAAAACACGTGAAACCGTTTGCGCTTTAACACGCCTTGATATGCCTGGAAATATTAAATCATTAAATGTTTCAAATGCAGCAACAATAGCGCTTTATGTGGCACATAAATATCTTAGATTCTAGTTTTTAATTTTTTTGTGAAACATCAAAAAAACCAACCAACAAAAAACCCGCAAGAAATCCGCCAATATGAGCTTCCCATGCTATTGAGATGCCATTTTCTTCAAACAAAATAGAAGAAATACCTATGATAAAATCAGCCATCAGCCATACCCCCATATAAACAAGCACCCCCTTAGAACACAGAGCTTCTTTAATGGACAATAAAGGTCCCAAAAGTTTTTCGTTCTGCGCATTGACAGCTAGATAGCCACTAGAAAAACCGTAACGTGCAATAGCACCCATCATTCCAGATACGGCACCTGACGCCCCAATAAGTGATATGGTACTTTCTTGATGAAATGTAAAATAAGTCAAAACAGAAATAACTGCCATTAACACCCAAAAAATTAAAAAACGTAAAGCACCAAAATGCCTTGCTAAAGGAGAGCCAAAAACCAAAAGCCAAACCATATTAATAGCAACATGTTTAAAACTACTATGCATAAATGAATAACTCACCATGGTATAACAGAGTGCTACAGGATCCCTCTTAAACAATGCTGGTATAAATGAAAAAAATTCAAGACTTTCAACATAAACCTTATGAGAAAAAAAATACTGAGAAATGCAATAAAGACAAAAACAAAATGCTATCAAAACAACTATAATAAATGGAACATTCAACAAGGGTTCTTTAGGTTGTTTCGGTAATCGAGAAACATCATTATGTTGGTGACTAGAAACTTTCATTTTATAAAATCTCGTATTCTTTAGAGAATGGGTTATTCTTTATACAAAATAAATATACCACTCCCAGTGATGCAGAATCTTTTCAACGCCTCTTCGAAGCTCCTTTTTAAATTTTCAATAGCTCTACATGAAAACACGTGTATTTTATACAAAAGATTTTAAAAAGCATGGATATCAAGAATATGATTTACAAACTTAGCGGTATCCTGCTTATTAAAATGTGAAGTTATTATGTAATATACAAGAACTTACGAATAGACAAACTCACTTATGAAGTGGTGTATAATAAAAATATATAAACATTGTTTTTTTACTAGAAACATACTGATCACTGCATTTTTTAACCAAGCTATACTTCGATTGATAAACTTTAAATAATCTTAAATCTCAATTTTTCCATTAATATAGCTTGTATTTCTTCTACTCTTTGAATGAAAAACGACATCTCTATGAGAAAAAACTATCAACACAGCTTTCTCTAGATATATTCATTAGTGTTTCATGATGAACTACTCACTTGATAGTCTGTTTCCCTCATAAATGCAAAAGCGTCAGTTCAACCTCTAACAAATATAATTCAAGAACTGTCTCCTATGAAACGCTGAAAAATATGTTGATTTTAATGACGCATCTTTGAATTTAAACAGTTCATGAAGGAAATTTTTATTCCTTATCTTAGATAATCTTATCTACACATCCGCCACTTGTAATGCGCAAGAGAATAATTTGGATTAATTCAATATAAAAAACTTTAAATGAGGCAATCATAGGAATTTGAACCTCTCATTAAGTTGTAAAATGATAAAGAACCATTATAAATAAATGTATTATACATAGATAACATACTAATCATTGAAGAGGAAGATCTTGAGAATTCTGCTTGCAATCCTTTAACCACACATCATAAATAGGATGCTCAACAGCATTCAAACCAGGACTATCTGCAAACATCCATCCTGTAAAAATACGCCGTACTTTTTTATCTAATGTCACTTCATTGACTTCAACAAAACCAGTTGTACGCGTTGGTTCATCTTTAGAGCTCGTATAACACGCACGTGGCGTTACCTGTAATGCACCGTACTGATAAATTTTACCAAGAGTAACTTCAAAACGTGTGGTCCGCCCCGTGATTTTGTCAAGACCTGCAAAAACAGCAATTCCATTGCTAATACGCTCAGCCCGCACTCCACTATTTAAGGATAAAAATACTAAAACTCCCATTAAAAAAATATATATAAAATGCTTCACCCCTAACAATAAAAAAAATCTCATCATATCAAAATCAATCGCATCTTAAAAAATAATTCTTTTCATAACATAGAGTCAAATAAGACAAAAATATACGCGCACACTAAAATCTTTTATTTTTTAGGTGACCACGCATCATAATCTTCATGCACACAAGAACGCTCTCCATTGGAGGTGATAGCCCCCTTTGGTCGATAGTACTCACTTGTTCCTGTCATATTTGCAACATGAGGCTTTTCCCATTCATAAGGATGATAATCCTCTTGTGTTGGTGGGCACTCACAGCGATGATGAATCCAGCCGTGCCAACCTGGTGGAATAGTAGAGGCCTCAGAATAGTCTTTATAGATAACCCAACGGTGCGGATAACCATCCTTATGAAGTCCCCCTTCATAATATATATTTCCAAATTGATCTTCCCCTATCCGCTTACCTTTGCGCCATGTGAAAAAACGCGTACCAATGGTATTGCCATTCCACCATGTGAAGATTTGCTTAAAAAAACGAGCCATCTGCTATTCCATTCATTTAGTGCGCTCATGAAATTAATCGTTGGAATAAAAATGTTAACGATTGAAATTACCGAAAAAGTTACTAGTAAATTCAGCTACAATTCCAATTGATAGGATAACGTGCTATCCCTTAATTTCAAGAAGATATCATATGTATGGCTTCTTCTCCACCCCATAAAATTTAATCTATGCCAAGTTTCATCTTAACCAATTCATTAACAGCTTGAGGGTTTGCCTTACCAGCTGTTGCTTTCATTACCTGTCCAACAAACCAACCAGCTAAAGCGGGTTTCTGTTTTGCTTGCGCAACTTTATCAGAATTATTAGCAATGATTTCATCAACGGCTCTCTCAATTGCCTTTGTATCTGTCACCTGCTTCATATTTCGCTCTTCTACAATTTGGCGTGCATCTCCCCCCTCATTCCAAATAATCTCAAAAAGATCTTTGGCAATTTTTCCAGAAATAACTCCTTCTTTTATGAGATCAATAATGCTTCCCAATTGATTTGGCGATACCGGTGACTCTTCAATCTCACGATTATCTTTATTTAAAGCCCCTAAAAGGTCATTAATCACCCAATTGGCAACTATTTTTCCATCACGCCCACGCGCTACTTCTTCAAAATAATCAGCAATAGCCTTTTCTGTCACAAGAATGGAAGCATCATACACTGTCAATCCCATTTCCTTAACAAAACGTGCTTTTATAGCGTCAGGCAATTCTGGTAAGTCTGCTGCCAAAGCATCCACAAATGCTTGATCAAATTCTAATGGTAAAAGATCAGGATCAGGAAAATAACGATAGTCATGTGCTTCTTCTTTTGAGCGCATAGAGCGCGTTTCACCTTTAGCCGCATCAAAAAGCCGAGTCTCTTGATCTATGACGCCTCCATCTTCTAAAATTGCGATCTGACGACGCGCTTCATACTCAATTGCTTGACCAATAAAGCGAATAGAATTAACGTTTTTAATTTCACAGCGCGTTCCAAAATTTTCACCAGGACGACGAACAGATACATTCACATCTGCACGCATAGAACCTTCATCCATATTGCCATCGCAAGTGCCCAAATAACGAACAATCGTACGCAATTTTGTCATATAGGCTTTGGCTTCATCTGATGAGCGCATATCAGGTTTGGAAACAATTTCCATAAGAGCAACACCAGAACGATTAAGATCTACAAAAGACATCGTTGGATGTTGATCGTGCATCGATTTTCCAGCATCCTGTTCAAGATGCAACCTCTCAATTCCCACTTCAATATCTTCAAATTGGCCATTCGAATCTGGACCAACTGATATGATAATCTTTCCCTCTCCCACAATGGGATAGCGAAATTGAGAAATCTGATACCCCTGCGGTAAATCTGGATAAAAATAATTTTTGCGATCAAAAACAGATTTTAAATTAATATGCGCCTTTAATCCTAACCCCGTTCGAACCGCTTGACGGACACATTCTTGATTAAGAACAGGCAACATACCTGGCATAGCTGCATCAATGAGTGATACATGATTGTTCGGCTCTGCACCAAATTTGGTTGATGCTCCTGAAAAAAGTTTCGAATTTGATATGATTTGCGCATGAACTTCCATGCCAATGATGACTTCCCAATCACCTGTAACTCCAGAAATAAAACGCTTAGAATCAGGAGTACGCGTATCAATGATGCTCATTGCCAATCCACTACCAATATTTTAAAATATACTCATGGCTTATCTAAAACCATTCTCTCAGTGCAATCCTAGGACATAAATCTTACAAAAACCCCGATAGAATCGGGCTTTTTCTGTTCGCATAAATATTAAGCTTTTTTAGGAGCCTTTTTCTTAGCTGATGTTTTTTCTGTAGACGTTTCTTTCACTGCAGATTTTTTCTTTACCGGCTTTTCTTCAGGGGCATCTGATTCGTCATATTCTTTCATCAACTCTTCAACCGTCACTTCTTTATCTGTGACTTTTATCTGTGCTAATAAATGATCAATGACCTTTTCTTCAAAAATCGGAGCACGTAGATTTTCAACAGCTTCCGGAGTCCTGCGGAAAAAATCCATAATCTCTTTCTCTTGTCCAGGATACTGGCGAACCTGATCAAAAACGGCTGCTTTTAGCTCATCCTCACTAACTTTAACACCAACCTTCATTCCAATTTCAGAAAGCACCAAACCAAGACGAACACGACGTTGCGCAAGGACACGATATTCCTCCCGTGCCTTTTCTTCTGTAATACCTTCATCTTCAAAACTGCGCCCAGCCTTTTTCAAATCATCATTAACCTGAGCCCATATATTGTTAAACTCAATCTCTAAAAGTTCCTCAGGAATCTCAAAATTATAATCAGCATCTAAAGCATCAAGAATTTGACGCTTAACTTTTTGACGTGTCACTGAACCGTATTGGCTTTCAATCTGCCCACGAACGACCTCACGTAAGCGATCTAGAGACTCTAAACCAACTTTTTGTGCTGCTTCATCATCAATTTTTAATTCATCTGGTTTAAAGACAGCTTTGACAGTAATGTCAAACTCTGCTTCCCGTCCGGACAAATGTGCTGCACTGTAATTATCAGGAAACTTAACAAAAATCGTTTTTGCATCCCCAGCTTTCACACCAACCAATTGCTCTTCAAAACCAGGAATAAATTGTTTTGACCCAAGAATCAGTTGTGCATCACTATCTGCCCCACCTTCAAATGGAGCGCCTTCAAGCTTACCTTGATAATCTATGGTAATACGATCACCTTCTTCAGAAGCCCCCTCTTTTAGGGAATAATTACGCGTAGAAGAAAGGACGCGATTGATTTGATCATCAATATCCTGTTCAGGAATAGTTGCAATTTCACGGATAACCTTAATATGTTCAAAATCTTTAATTTCAATTTTTGGTAAAACTTCATACTTTAAACTAAAAGTAAAATCAGCTTTACCATCTAGAATTTTTTCATCTTCATCTATATCAATTTTCGGCTGCATCGCTGCACGTTCATTGCGATCTGCTAAAATAGACCGAGGCGCATCACTGAGTATCTCATTGAGAATCTCCGCCATAAAGGATTTACCATACATTTTTCGCAAATGCCCACTAGGCACTTTACCGGGACGAAAACCATTAAGCTTGATTTTTCCCTTGGTATCATCCAATCTTTCATTCAGCTTTTCTTCTAAATCTTTCGCTGGAACCACGATCTTAATTTCGCGCTTCAGTCCTTCATTAAGCGTCTCGGTAACCTGCATTAAACACCTTCATTTTCCTAAGGAGAGGGATAACCCCACTCTAATAATCATTACATTCTAACACTTCGAGTGTTACATTTACCATGAAGCGGAATTTCAGACACGTAGAAATCCGTAGCACTTAAGGGATTGCTTTGGTGCGGATGGAGGGACTCGAACCCCCACGGTCTCCCGCCAGAACCTAAATCTGGTGCGTCTACCAATTTCGCCACATCCGCTCAAACTTACAAGCTAATAACCTTATACAAGCGGCGTCTCTATACCATTAATTACGGGAAAAAAGCAAACAAATATATTAAAAAAAACAAAATCTATGCTTTTCATACATAACTGCTTACGCTAAAAGTCAATTATGTTAAAGACATTCGATATCCCAATTCATATCATCGGTGGCGGTCTTGCGGGGTGTGAAGCAAGCTGGCAAATCGCTCAATCAGGAATTCCTGTTGTTTTGCATGAAATGCGACCCGAAAAAAAATCAGATGCCCATAAAACCGATAATTTGGCAGAACTGGTTTGTTCAAATTCATTTCGTTGCGATGATTCATTAACAAATGCCGTAGGGCTTTTACATGCTGAAATGCGATTAGCGAAATCGTTAATTATGAAAGCTGCTGATGCCAACAAAGTTCCCGCAGGTAGTGCCCTTGCTGTTGACCGTGATGGATTTTCAAAAACCGTTACGACAGCAATCGAAAACCATCCTCTTATAACAATCAAACGTGAAGAAGTTCAAGAAATTCCTAAAGCTTGGAAACATGTTGTCATTGCAACGGGTCCCCTTACATCACCTGCACTTGCTCAAGAATTACAAGCAATAACCGGTATAAAAGCTCTTTCTTTTTTTGATGCGATTGCACCTATTATCCATACCGATAGTATTGATATCAACATTTGTTGGTATCAGTCTCGCTATGATAAAATTGGTCCTGAGGGAACAGGAAAAGATTATCTTAATTGTCCCCTCAACAAAGAACAATATAAAACATTCGTTGAAGCATTAAAAAATGCTGAAAAAACAGAGTTTCGTGACTTTGAAAAAACGCCCTATTTTGATGGATGCCTCCCCATTGAAATTATGGCTGAGCGCGGACTTGAAACGTTAAGACACGGTCCTATGAAACCTATGGGCTTAACCAATGCCCATAACCCTACAGTTAAACCCTATGCTGTCGTTCAATTACGCCAAGATAATAAACTTGGAACGCTTTACAATATGGTCGGCTTTCAAACAAAACTGAAATATGGTGAACAAATTCGCATTTTTAGAATGATTCCCGGTCTTGAAAAAGCAGAGTTTGCGCGTCTTGGTGGTCTTCACCGCAATACCTACCTCAACTCGCCAATTATTCTTGATCAAACCCTTCGTTTAAAACAAAAAAAACAACTACGCTTTGCAGGGCAAATTACCGGATGTGAAGGTTATGTAGAATCAGCGGCAATAGGGCTTCTTGCTGGACGTTTTGCTGCTGCCGAATATCATCATATTTCCCCTTGCCTACCCCCACAAACGACAGCATTCGGAGCCCTTTTGAATCATATTACAGGGGGACACATCATAGATGAAAAAGCAGAAACACAGTCCTTTCAGCCAATGAATATCAATTTCGGACTCTTTCCCCCTATTGCTTCTATTAGACATTCAGGAAAACGCTTAGCAAGTAAAGAAAAAAAATTAGTAAAAAAACAAGCCATCACAGCAAGAGCTCTCAATGATTGTACTCAGTGGTTAGCAGATAAAGAATCAAAGAGTTCCTTATAAAAAACACACGATTCGCCTCTCATCTACTGAATAGATCTTTATGACTCTCGTGAAAAAATCATTCTAAAGCCTTTTAAAGACTGCTCCCCCAATCAATAAATACTACTCTACGTTTCACCATTTATTTAATTATGTAGGTGCTTGTAAAATAACTTTTGGCGATAAAAAACCTTTACCGCTATCAACAATTTAATCTGATTTAATGACTAAAAATAAAATAATCATATCAATATATTATGAATAATAAAAAATTAAATAGATGGAAAATACACAAACAATACTGTATTATCTCTATTGAGAGTTTTTATATTACGTAATATACATTATTTTATAAGGGTAATTTTTCTGTTTTTTAACTTCCTTCATCAAAATTTGTGTTATTCTCTCACTTTAACTTTTGTGTGATGAAGAAAAAGCGCTCGCTTGCATATCACAAGTGAAATAGGGATATGGAAAAAATATTTGTAGGATAGAGCTGGATCTATCTCTTCCCTCTCAAATGCCAAGAAAAATCACAATATTGAAAGTGAAATCTAAATATCATAAGATTCTTTCATTTCAGAATCTCTTATAATAAATCAATAAAACTTATCCTCTTGGTGCGTCACAAGCAAGGTTGGCGTATAAGTAAAAGAATAAAACTATTCCTTATGCACTCATCTCAGATGTTAAGGGCTAGTCGCAACATTATAGGAACTGAGAAAAACAGTACGATGGCACCAACATGCACTTTTATTAAGCGTAAATGGCGGTATATAATAACTTTTATAGACTTTACAGAGTTTTTTGCCTCATACTATTTACGGATCTTGTTTTGAAATAAATACCGTAACTCTTCAGCGTAATAAAAGTTAACATTACATTTTATAAGCCACACGGGTACTGCATTAATACAGTGCAATATTTTACTGAAAAGGCTAAAAAATATATTTTAAGCTGACAGTATTTTATACAACACTTAAAATTATTTTCAAAAATACCAGCGATACATAAAAATAAAAAATACCGCAAAAATCTCAACGTGTTATATGAAAAATGGGCATAATACATGTGCTAAAAAAAACCCGCTTATAAATAAATCGGGTTTTTTTATGTAGCTTAAATTATTTTTTATTAACTGCTTCTTTAAGGCTTTTTCCTGCAGAAAATTTGGGTACAGAACGTGCTGGAATATCGATTTCAGCACCAGTTGAAGGATTACGCCCCTTTGTTGCGGCACGATGAGAAACTTCAAAAGAGCCAAAACCTGGAAGACGAACATCTCCCCCTGAAGCCAAAGCTTCTGTTATAGAAGCCATAAAAGCATCAACAACAGCACCAGCTTGCGCTTTCGAAACACCTGCCTTTTCAGCAACGGAGCTAACCAATTCACTTTTATTCATAAAATATTTCCTTTCCCTATATTACCTGACAACATGACTTAATCATGTTATTGGTCAGTTTATTGAAAAGTACAGCAAACAGAAGTCTTATTTTTATCCAAAACATTGTTTTTTTAGCAATAATCACAGTTATTCACGGAATTTTTTACTTTTTCCAACAAAAAACAGAATAATAACCTCAACAACGCCTTCTACCACCTAAAAAATGCCGTTATAAATGAGATAAGTGAATCAGTGTGCAATCTGTATTCCTTCACTATCACTGCTCTCTGACCGGATTGGGACAGCCACCGTAGAAGGTTCTTTCCATTCAATAGTGTCTGGAAAACGAACCAAAGCGTGTTTCAAAACTTCACTTACATGATTTACCGGAATAATTTCCATATTATTTTTGACATCGTCAGGAATATCAACCAAATCTTTTGCGTTTTCTTCAGGAATAAGTACCTTTTTTATCCCTCCTCGAAGAGCTGCTAGAAGTTTTTCTTTTAATCCACCAATTGGTAAAACGCGTCCACGTAAAGTAATTTCACCAGTCATTGCAATATCTTTATGCACAGCTACTCCTGTAAGAACCGAAACAATTGCTGTCACCATTGCAATCCCAGCAGATGGGCCATCTTTTGGCGTTGCACCCTCTGGAACATGAACATGGATATCGCGTTTTTCAAAAAGTGGAGGTTCAATACCAAAATCAACAGCACGAGAACGTACATAAGATGCTGCCGCTGAAATGGACTCTTTCATAATATCACGTAAATTTCCAGTTACAGTCATCTTACCTTTGCCAGGCATCATAACTCCTTCAATGGTCAATAACTCTCCACCGACTTCTGTCCATGCAAGTCCTGTCACAACACCAATTTGATTTTCTCCTTCAATCTGATTGTAATGATAACGTTTAACACCCAAGAAATCATGAATATTACTTTCTGTAACTTTTACAGATTTTTGATGTGTTTTGAGAATTTTTGTAACGGATTTGCGGGAAATTTTCATGAGTTCACGCTCAAGGTTACGAACGCCTGCCTCACGTGTATAAAACTGAATAATTGACCTTAGTGCTCCATCAGAAATACTGAGTTCTTTTTTAGACAAACAGTGATCTTTTAGCGCCTTTGGTAAAAGATGCTGTTTAACAATTTCCATTTTCTCACATTCAGTATAACCAGCAATACGAATAATTTCCATACGATCCATTAACGGACCTGGAATATTAAGCGTATTGGCAGTTGTGATAAACATGACATCAGAAAGATCATATTCAACTTCCAAATAGTGATCAATGAATGTACTGTTTTGTTCAGGATCAAGAACTTCTAATAAAGCGGATGAAGGATCTCCACGAAAATCTTGTCCCATTTTATCAATTTCATCAAGCAAGAAAAGCGGATTAGATTTTTTGGCTTTTTTCATAGACTGGATAATTTTTCCAGGCATAGAACCAATATATGTTCGGCGATGTCCGCGAATTTCTGCTTCATCCCGCACGCCTCCCAATGAGATACGAACATACTCACGCCCCGTCGCCTTTGCAATAGAGCGCGCTAATGATGTTTTCCCTACACCAGGAGGACCTAACAAACAAATAATAGGACCTTTTATCTTTGACGCGCGACTTTGTACGGCCAAATATTCAATAATTCGCTCCTTAACTTTTTCAAGACCGAAATGTTCATTATTCATGACCTTTTCAGCAAAATCTAAATTGTTTTTAATCTTAGATTTTTTACCCCAAGGCATTGCTAATAACCAATCAAGATAGTTACGGACAACTGTCGCTTCTGCAGACATAGGAGACATATTCCGTAATTTTCTCAATTCTGCCCCAGCTTTTTCCTGTGCTTCCTTGGATAGTTTTGTATTCTTGATACGTTCTTCTAATTCAGAGAGTTCATCTCGGCTATCATCACCTGCCCCTAATTCTTTTTGAATAGCCTTCATCTGCTCATTGAGATAATATTCTCGTTGGTTTTTTTCCATTTGCCGTTTAACATGCGAACGAATACGTTTTTCAACCTGCAAAACAGAAATTTCTCCTTCCATGAAGGACAGAACACGTTCAAGACGGGCCCGTACAGGTAAGAGCTCTAGTATTTCCTGTTTTTCTGCAAGTTTTATCATCAAATGAGAAGCAATCGTATCGGCAAGCTTAGAAGGATTATCAATCTGACCAATCGCATTAACAACTTCAGGAGAGATTTTTTTATTAAGCTTTACATAGTTTTCAAAATAAGCAATCACTGACCTTGAAAGAGCTTCAATCTCAACATCACTTTCTCTAGATTCTTCTGTAACAGTCGCATATGCCTGATGATAACCTTCACTTAAAGCAAATTGACTAATTTTTGCACGTGCAGTTCCTTCAACCAAAACCTTTACAGTACCATCAGGAAGCTTTAAAAGTTGAAGAATATTAGCAAATGTACCAATATGATAAATATCCTCTGATTTTGGATCGTCATCAGAAGCATTTTTTTGTGTCACCAATAGTATTTGCTTGTCAACCGCCATCGTTTCTTCAAGAGCACGAATTGATTTTTCGCGGCCCACAAAAAGTGGAACAATCATATGGGGGAAGACAACAATATCACGAAGAGGTAAAACAGCATAAACCCCATCTCTTACTTCATCTGTCTTTTTATCAATATATCGCATAACTCTCCTTTCTGGAGCCTATGAGCTATCTACAACAACCAGCCCACCTTTAAAAAACCTCAGCTCTTCACAATACATGAAGTTGTAATTACTAATACATAAATCAAGCATTATAATGATATTATTATAAACACCCATCAAATACCGTTCATTACCACCTTTCATATTGTGCTTAGCACAATATCATGCTGATACATTTTCTTTATCTTCTGCACGTTCTGAGTAAATATAAAGAGGACGCGCTTTCCCATCAACGACATCACTCGAAATAACCACTTTTTGAACGCCTTCAAGAGCCGGTAGCTCAAACATCGTCTCAAGAAGGATCTTCTCCATAATAGAACGTAAACCACGAGCACCAGTTTTACGTTCAATTGCTTTCTTCGCAATAACACGTAAAGCATCTTCATGAAATGATAACTCGACATTCTCCATTTCAAAAAGACGCTGATATTGCTTTACTAAAGCATTTTTAGGTTGTGATAGAATTTGCATGAGGGCATTAACATCTAAATCCTCTAAGGTAGCGACTATAGGAAGGCGCCCAATAAATTCTGGTATTAAACCAAATTTTATAAGATCTTCCGGCTCTAAATCGCGAAAAATTTCACCGACACAACGCTCATCAGGAGCCTTAACGGTCGCAGAAAAACCAATAGAGGTTTTTTCACCACGCCCTGAAATAATCCGTTCTAAACCTGCAAAAGCCCCTCCACAAATGAATAAGATGTTTGTGGTGTCAACCTGAAGAAACTCTTGTTGCGGATGCTTACGTCCACCTTGAGGAGGAACAGAAGCAATCGTTCCTTCCATAATTTTTAATAACGCTTGCTGAACTCCTTCCCCCGAAACATCTCTTGTAATAGAAGGATTGTCTGCTTTACGAGAAATCTTATCGACCTCATCAATATAAACAATGCCACGTTGTGCACGTTCAACATTATAATCTGCTGCTTGAAGAAGTTTCAAAATAATATTTTCTACATCCTCACCTACATAGCCTGCTTCCGTCAAAGTGGTCGCATCCGCCATCGTAAAAGGCACATCAATAATACGTGCTAATGTTTGTGCAAGATAAGTTTTACCACAGCCCGTTGGACCAACAAGAAGAATATTTGATTTAGCCAACTCAATATCATTGCTTTTAGACTGATGCGCCAACCGTTTATAATGATTATGAACAGCAACAGAAAGAACACGCTTTGCATGCTGCTGACCAATAACATAATCATCAAGAACTGTTATAATTTCCTGTGGCGTAGGAACACCATCACGCACCTTAACCCCAGAAGACTTATTTTCTTCCCGAATAATATCCATGCAAAGCTCTACACATTCATCACAGATAAATACAGTAGGCCCCGCAATGAGCTTACGCACCTCATGCTGACTCTTGCCGCAGAACGAGCAATAGAGAGTATTTTTTGATTCGTTCCCGCTATTGCTAATTTTGCTCATTTTTCTTTCCTTTCACCACGATATATGAATACTTTTCCTTTTCAAAGGAAGCTTTTCATCATGAAAACTAAAAGACATATAGAAAACCATGCATGTCTCAATATTTTTAGGTGTTTCTCTTATTTTGCGATATTTTTTATAAAACTCTGTGATTTAAAGTAGCTGTTTTTTCTATAAAAATTCTTAATCTTTTTCTTCTTTTTCAGTTTCTGCACGATATTGTATAACATCATCAACTAAGCCAAACGCTTTGGCTTCTTCTGCTGTCATAAAATGATCGCGATCGAGAGTTTTCTCAATAATCTCATAATCTTGACCTGTATGTTGAACATAAATTTCATTTAAACGCCGTTTCATCTTTATAATATCTTGCGCATGTCGCTCAATATCTGAAGCTTGACCTTGAAAACCACCGGATGGTTGATGCACCATAATACGTGCGTTTGGCAATGTAAAACGATGACCCTTTGCTCCAGCTGTTAACAATAAAGACCCCATAGATGCCGCCTGCCCCATGCAAAGCGTAGAAACAGGAGGGCGAATAAACTGCATAGTATCATAAATAGCCATACCAGATGTTACGACACCACCTGGAGAATTAATATAAAGACTAATTTCTTTTTTAGGATTTTCCGCTTCCAAGAAAAGCAATTGTGCACAAACAAGCATTGCCATACCATCTTCGACAGGACCATTAATAAAAATAATCCGCTCCTTTAAAAGACGGGAAAAAATATCATAGGCCCGTTCACCACGATTGGTTTGTTCAATAACCATAGGAACAAGGCTTAATGCTGTTTTCATTGGATCACTCATATTTCTACTTTCCGTTCATATAACAACCGCTCTTTACACATTCAATGTTTTTATCCATACGTTAACATTACTCTCTTGTGCAAGCTACAATCAAGAGCTGTTTAAGATAGATTAAAATCCCAATAGTTAAAATAGCAATAATAACTCTACTTAAACAAATGATGAACATCAGGAATGCGAGATACCGCCCAATGGTAAAAACTTCCTTCCCGAGGTCTTTTCGTGGTCTTTGTCTTTCTGTGAATATGAAAGCCTATCAAGCGTGAATCTGTAAGCGGCTTTACGCCAAAAGCTGGTTCAAAAATACGTTCAGCTTTTCGCCCAGTCCAATAATAAAAAGTTTCCTTTTCCTTTGCTTCATGAAAAAAACCATATCGTTTTGCTAATCGCGAAACACCATCATTGCCAAATATCGTAACGCCAAGAGTTCCCGGCAAAATCGGTATTTTTTTCCTCTTTAACCAGAACGGTCTCCAAACACGACGCTTAAACCCAAGCCAATGAGGAATAATTTCTGTGCCTGCCCAATAATCTTCAAATACTTTTATAATAGGATTATTAGGCGGAAAATAAAGTGCAGAAACGCCTACTCTTGTATTATTTTCTCTTGCCAACCAAACCTTATCCGCATCTGGATGAAATTGTTTAACAAGGTAAACATCTGTATCTAACCAAACACCTTGTTGATATTTCATCAGCATAACACGAAAAAAATCCGAAAACTGAACAATTGTACACCCTAGTTTATCATCAGAAAAATCGGGATCAAGGCGATAAATTGCTGAGCGTGGTAAAATTGATTCGGCCTCATGCAACTCAACACCGGCAGGGAGATTATCTATTTTTTTATCATAACTA
Source organism: Bartonella sp. TS82HLJMH (assembly GCF_042193495.1). NCBI lineage: Bacteria > Pseudomonadati > Pseudomonadota > Alphaproteobacteria > Hyphomicrobiales > Bartonellaceae > Bartonella > Bartonella sp. TS82HLJMH. The sequence continues at coordinate 16,156 of NZ_JBHILU010000002.1, forward strand.
AAAAGCTTAACGCGCTGTCCAGTTTTAACCATTGAGGACAAACAAAGCCTATCCACCAATCTTAATTGTCCACTATACCAAAAAGTACAAATATCCATAGATAATATATCAAAAATATTCTAAACTTACGCGAAAGAGTTGTTCAACATCACGAACCCTATCAGCAAGAGCAAAAATCACTATTCTATCACCAGACAAAATGCGCGTATCTGCCGAAAGCTGTATTATTGTCTTATTGCGATAAATTGCACCAATTCTCAAACCATCTGATAAATTGAGCTCTGATAATGACTTACCAACCAATGAAGATGTTTGCATCACTTCAGCTTCAATAATTTCTGCTCGGCCATTAAAAACTGAATGAACAGAACGAATACGCCCACGGCGCATTTGTTGCAAAATTCTCGATATTGTAACGCTATGGGGATTAAGATATGCATCCACACCAACGGCACGACTAAATTCTTGGTAGGCAACATTATTAATCAATACCATATTGGCTTTGCAGCCCAATCTTTTAGCAATAATAGCGCTTAAGAGATTAACCTGATCTTGATTGGTCAATGTAATCATTAAATCGGACTGATCAATTCCCGCATCTTGTAGAATCACTGGATCTAACACGTTACCGTATAAAACTGTTGTTTTTTCAAGCTGATCGGCAATTGTGAGAGCTCTTTCTCTATGCGATTCTATAATCTTCAATTTTAATTTATGGAAACGCTTTTCAATAGCCTGTGCAACATAAAGACCAATGTGACCGCCCCCTGCAATAATCATGCGATGGGCATCTTGTTCTTTATGACCAAAAAGCCCAACAGCACGACGCATCTGTTCACGAGAAACAACAAGATAGGTTATATCACCAACGCGTAATTGCGTTTCTGAATGTGCAACCAATAATTCCGCGCCACGTTTAATAGCGGTAACCGTCGTATGAAGATCTGGAAAAAGCTCTGTTAATTGACGCAAAGGTGTATTAATAACTGGACAATCTTCCATGCATTCCAAGGCTAGCGCAACAACATCATCATTACAAAAATAAAGAACATCTATTGCACCAGGTAAAGCAATACGGCGCAAAACCATTTCCCCAACTTCAACTTCTGGCGAAATAACCACATCAATGGGAATATTCTCTCTGGAAAAAAGCGTCTTATAACGTGGTTCTAAATAAGATTGTGAACGAATACGAGCAATTTTTGTGGGCACATTAAATAATGAATGTGCTACTTGGCAAGCTACCATATTGACTTCATCAAACAAAGTGACAGCAATCAACATATCAGCTTTGTCTGCATCTGCAGCCAAAAGAACTTCAGGACGTGAGCCGTGACCAACAAAACCTCTCACATCCAATGTATCGCGAATCTTTTCAATTAATCTCGTTTCAATATCAATAACAGTAACATCGTGATTTTCAGCAGCAAGACGCTCTGCTATCCCATAACCAACCTGTCCTGCTCCGCAAATAATAACACGCATAATCTACGAAACTCCAAGCGCTTTAAGTTTACGGTGCAAAGCTGAACGCTCCATGCCTATAAATTCAGCAGTACGTGATATATTTCCACCCAAACGCCCAATCTGTGCCACTAAATATCTCTTTTCAAACAATTCTCGTGCTTCACGTAACGGCAAATCCATTATACTTTCATCTGAATCCATTTGAAGACGTGGCAAAGAATCACTTACTTCACTGGGAAGAAAGTCCGCTGTTATAGGACCATCACCATCCCGCACAAGAATAAGAAGACGCTCAATATTATTACGTAATTGCCGCACATTACCCGGCCAAGCATGCGTTTGCAAAATAGCAATCACATCATCACTGATTGCACGCGGTTTAATCCCAACCTGCTGTGATATTGTTTTTACAAAATGATGTACAAGTTCTGGAATATCTTCACGACGCGCTGAAAGAGGCGGAACAGCAATAGGAACAACGGAAAGACGGTGGAAAAGATCTTCTCTAAAGCGCCCATCGGAAATGAGGTTTTCAAGATTTTGCGCTGTCGAAGAAATAATACGGACATCCACCTTAACACGTTTTGTGCCGCCGACTCTTTCAAATGTCTGCCCCGTTAACACCCGAAGAATCTTACCTTGAGTCTCACGTGGCATGTCAGCAATTTCATCAAGATATAATATACCACCATGAGCTTCCTCTAAGGCACCAATCTTGCGCTCTCTTCCTTCCATTTCACTGCCAAACAGCTCTATTTCCATTCTTTCCGGAGTGATCGTTGCAGCATTTATTGTAACAAATGGCCCATTCGAACGCGTTGAGAGCGCATGAATAGTTCGTGCAACAGTCTCTTTTCCTGCCCCTGAAGGACCTGTTATCATGATGCGACTATTGGTTGGTGCTACTTTTTCTATGATTTGACGCAAATTTTTTACAACTGTCGATTTTCCGAGCAACTCTAATGACTCGTTCGAACGCTTTCGCAATTCTAAAAGCTCACGTTTTAAATTTGAGTTTTCAAGTGTTCTCTCTGCAACCAATACAAGTCTATCAGCTTTAAAAGGTTTTTCAATGAAATCATATGCCCCTCGTTTTATAGCGGAAACAGCCGTCTCAATATTACCATGACCAGAGATCATAACGACCGGAAGAGCTGGATATTGCGTTTTAATTTCATCAAGCAGTGCTAAACCATCGAGACGACTGCCCTGTAGCCAAATATCCAAAAAAATGAGCTTTGGAATACGCTCACTAATTTGAGCCAATGCTTCATCAGAATTACAAGCAACACGCGTTTCATAACCTTCATCATCTAAAATACCAGCAACAAGCTCACGAATATCTGCTTCATCATCAACAATCAAGATATCTGATACCATACTATTCCCCTATCTTATGATTTATGGCTTGTATAATACTACCCTGCTTACCCCCATCCACCGGAAATATCAAACGGATCATCGCACCACGACCTTCATAAAAACTCTCCGGTGCGTCATGAAGCTCCATGGAACCACCGTGATCTTCAATAACTTTGCGCACAATGGCTAACCCGAGCCCTGTTCCTTTTTCCCGCGTTGTTATATAGGGCTCTAATAACTTTTGTCTTTGCTCTTTAGGAAGTCCTTTCCCATTATCAACAACATCCACAACCACCCATTCCTCTTGACGATAAGAACGAACAAGAATATGACCGTGAATATTTTCCTCTCGCATAACTGAATCTATAGATTCGCTCGCGTTTTTGATAACATTGCAAAAAGCTTGTACAATGAGACGGTTATCAAATGCACCCATAAGTGGTAGACTTCCTAAATCTTGCTCAAAATGAATATCATGTCGTGTCACTTCTATCAAGAAACATGCCTCGCGCAACAATTCTCGTATATCTAAAATATGCATTTGTGGTTTAGGCATACGTGCAAAAGAGGAAAACTCATCAACCATACGCCCAATATCTCCAACCTGTCGAATAATTGTCTCAATACACCGCTCAAAGACCTCTCTATCTTGTGTAATAACTTTGTTATAACGTTTACGAATGCGTTCAGCGGATAACTGAATGGGTGTGAGGGGATTTTTTATTTCGTGTGCAATACGCCGTGCAATATCCGCCCACGCCGCTGTACGTTGTGCTGCAACAAGGTCTGTAATATCATCAATTGTTAGAACCCAAGATTGCCCCTGTCCATCATCCTCTTCCATCGTAACTTGAACATTACAGACACGCTCTTTTCCTGCAACGTTTAAAGTAACCTGCTCACGATGATTTTTACGATCCAATGAACGTGAAAACTGAAAAACCTGCCAAATTTCAGCACTTAAAGATAAAAGACTTTGTCCAACAACGTGTTCAGAACGAATATCAAACATCGCTTCAATAGACCGATTAATAATTGTAATATCACCATTATCATCTATACCTGCTACTCCTGCTGTTACACCCGATAACACTGCTTCAGAAAAACGCCGTCTCTCATCAATTTGATCACGCACTGCAATCAACTCATTGCGCCGACTTTTTAATTCACTGACCATGTAATTAAAAGTTTTGGATAATTGCCCAATATCTCCATCCTTCGCGCGTACCGGCACAAAAATTTCCATATTTCCAGTAGCAACATCATCAGCAGCACTAATGAGAAGACGAATAGGACGTACTAAGCGATCAGCAACAGCAATAGCGGCCCAAATAGCTGATAGAAATAAACTAAAAAAAAGACATAAATAAAGCATACCAAATGCAATTTGCGTCAGCAGGCGATTTTCATTTAAATCACGATAACGATCTGTATTAACTTCTGTCAAACGCAAAGCAGATAAAACACCTTTATCAACGTCACGCACCAAATATAAAAATGTATTTGGAATGTTGGTAAATTTTAAAATAATACCAAAATAATCATGCACGCCTGGTTGAAAAGAAAAAGGCCTCGCACTGGTTGCACGTTCAATAAGATTGGAAGGAGGAATTGGCAGTTTATCTTCATCACCAAGAGCACTCGATATAAAAATAGCTCCGCTAGAACTTAACAAAAATGCACCACGCAAATTGCGTCCTATAGCATGACGCGTCAATTGCATCCTATATTCAGCTGGATTACGTTCTAAGAGTTTTTTGTTATCAAGTGCAAATGCCATCGCGTAGGATAAATTTTTTAAATTTTGAAGCATTTCATCTGCATAAGCATTTGCTAAATCAATAGAAGAGCCCACAATTTGCCGCGTTGTTGTATCAAACCATCGATCAAGTCCTAAATTTAGTGCTGGACCCGATACAAGAGCTACAGCAACAGCCGGCATTGTCGCAACAAGTGCAAACAATGAAATAAGGCGCACATGAAGACGCGATCCTGCACGCCTTGAACGCCAAGCACGAATGATCGGAATCATCTCATAAAAAACGATGACAATAAGCCCTAAAACCCAAAAACTATTAATCCCTATAAGAATAAGGGTTACTGTTCTACTGGGAATAACAGGGGTTAGTCCAATAAGAATAATAAATGAAACAGAGGCCGTAAGTAAAGCCAATACAATAATTGTAATCCCTAAAAAAATATATACCTTACTTAAACGATACAACTCATCGTTATAAGTATTTTTATCTATGTCTTGAAGATTTGTCACAGATGTTATATTCGTCATGAGCTTACATACCTTTATCCCATTATTCTCATATAAACTTTTGTAGCAAAAATTGACAATACTAATACTACATTTAAAATAGGGCAAATATAGTCAATGAGAAAGAACTTCTACATTTTGCAAAATATCTTAAAATAAACTGTGTTCGACGATAATTTACGAAGGAAATGAGATGCGATTAACAAAACAAACAAATTATGCTCTTCGAATGCTCATGTATTGTGCAGATAATCAGGGAACTCTCAGTCGTGTTCCAGAAATTGCTAAAGCATATGCCGTTTCAGAACTTTTTTTATTTAAAATCCTTCAGCTGCTTGTTCAAGCAGGTTTTATACAAACAGTGCGTGGACGCAATGGTGGAGTTAGATTGGCGAAACCCGCAACAGAGATTTCAGTCGCTGATGTTGTGAAAGTAACAGAAGACAACTTTTCCCTAGCAGAATGTTTTGATACTGCAGAACCAACTTGCCCCTTGATCGATTTTTGTGGTTTAAATACCGCACTTCAAAAAGCATTAAATGCTTTTTTTGAGGTGTTATCCGTGATATCCCTTGCTGATCTACAACAACCATCCTTTCAAAATCATTTTAAAATTAATGACAAAAAGGCAAACTAAGATTATAATACAAGGAGATTAGGTATTTCTATTGCAGCAATAATATTAGCCGCTGGACGCGGTGAAAGAGCAGGCTCTCCCCATAAAATTCCAAAACAATATCGGCTTCTAGGACAAAAGCCGATTATTTATCATACCGTGCATTGTTTTTTGCAGCATCCAGCTATCACAACAATTATTCTTGTTATTCATCCAGAAGACCGTCAAATCTGTGAACAAGCTATTGGTGATTTTAAAGAGCGCCTTATTATCGTTGAAGGAGGAAATACACGTCAAATCTCTACCTTACATGGACTTCAGGCACTCAAAAAATTCAATCTCCAATATGTGCATATTCATGATGGTGCACGCCCCTTTATCGAAAACAAGCTTCTTGATAACATTCACAACACAATCACGCCTCAAGAAGGTATTCTTCCTGTTCTTCCCATCTCTGATACCCTTAAACGTGTAAATAATCAGCATGTTTTAGAAACAATTCCTCGTACCCATCTTTACAGTGCACAAACTCCACAGTGTTTTCCTTTTGAACATATCTTAGCGGCCCATAAACAAGCAAAACAAGCTTGCAAAAAAGAATTTACCGATGATTCCGCAATCGCTGAATGGTTTGGAATTCCTATGCGCACCGTTCCTGGGGATCCTAACAATATAAAAATTACATGGCAGGAAGATTTTAATACTGCACATTTATATCTCCAAAAGAAAATGCAAATGTTTCCTGATATCCGCACCGGCAATGGTTATGATGTTCACTCTTTCGAGGATGGTGATTTTCTTATTTTATGTGGTATAAAAATCCCTTTTCATAAAAAATTAAATGGACACTCCGATGCGGATGTTGCTCTTCATGCGCTAACAGATGCCCTGCTCGCTACGCGAGGTGCTGGAGATATTGGCACACATTTCCCTCCCTCTGATCCTCAATGGAAAAATGCATCATCAGAAATTTTTCTCCGTCATGCTCTTGATATTATTCAACAAGCAGGCGGCCGTATCGCCAATGTTGATATCACACTGATCGCCGAAAACCCTAAAATCGGCCCCTATCGGCATAAAATGAAAGAAAATCTTATGAATATTCTTACAATCTCATCCAATCGAATCTCCATTAAAGCGACAACAAATGAAAAATTGGGATTTATTGGCCGTGAAGAGGGCATTGCTGCTTTTGCAACAGCAAGCGTCCTTTATCCAGGAGGAATTCCCAAATGACATCTTTGTATGAAAAACAAGCGCACGCAGTTCTTACAGCTTGTCGTCAAAAGAGCTTGCTTTTAACAACTGTTGAATCTTGTACGGGAGGACTCATTGCTGCAAATCTTACAAGTATTGCAGGATCATCCGATGTACTTGATTGTGGATTTGTTGTTTATTCAAATGAATCTAAAACGCGTCTTGTTGGCGTATGCGCTGAACTTATAAAAACGTACGGTGCCGTTTCAAAAGAAGTTGCTCTTGCAATGGCAGAAGGTGGATTAAAATATTCACGAGCTGGAATTGCAGTCGCTGTAACAGGGATTGCAGGACCGGGAGGAGCGTGTCTTAATAAACCTATCGGACTTGTGCATTGCGCAATTGCTTATAAAAATCACTCCCCCCTGCACAAAGAAATGCACTTTGGTCATCTTAACCGCAACGTTGTTCGCCATGCAACTGTTGAAAATGTTTTTAAAATGATTCTGGAATTGCTTCACTGAATTCCCCATACTAATTTCAAAGCTCTCTATTCCACATTGAGTCTATAATCGTCAACATCTTGGAAAAATGATTTATTGCATCACAACTTGAAATTGCAATTAGTCAAATTTATTCACTTGCACACCACAAGAAAAAAACTTTATAAATAAAATGATTAAAGAAAGGGATACTTGTACCTCTCTCAAATGCTAAGAGCTGGCGCAACATCTTGAGAGATGGCAATAAATGGTGCAGGCTAACTTCTTCATAAGTGTAAAAATGTGGATTTATATACTTTTACGAGGATCTATACTATTTATTATGAGCGCTATTATGAAATGGATATGACGCAAGCATGTCCTATTTGGGCGTTTTTTTGGATGGGCCTCTATTAAAAAAGGAAAACAAAAGCGTGAAGCTGAGCATCATCTTAATCATTTAAAATGATATTCCTTTCATATGCTTTTCAAAGCTGAAAAAGCTTAATTAAAAACAAATAATAAAGATGGAAACCGATTTTCACCTTCACGCTATTATAAGCAATACGTATTGTTAAAAAATAACAGAATAGACTATGTTATCGCAGAGCCATAAATCTGATGCGCACGCTTCTCAAAAGCATCGGTAAATTTACGAAACGCAATATCAAACATTGAGCCCATCACTAATCCAAGCGTTTTACTTTTAAATTCATAATCAATAAAAAACTCTACATTACATGCATTGGTATTTTTAATATCATGAAAGTCCCAACGATTTTCAAGATATTTGAATGGACCATCAATATATTTAACTTCTATAAGATTTTTTTCCGGCTGAAGAAATACTTGAGTCGTAAAAGTTTCATGGATAATCTTATAGCCAACGGTCATATCCGCAAGAAGCAATGTTTTTTTCCCATACTCTTTTCGAGAACGTACTATTAAAGACTCACACATTGGTAAAAATTCAGGATAACGCTCTATATCTGAAACCAGATCAAACATTTCACTGGCACTATGGGTGATCTGCCGATGTATTGTAAAAATCGGCATAATTATCTCTGTAAGGAAAATTTTTCATCACGCGCTTTTTGCAAAATAGCAAAATCATCTCCAGCATGATGAGATGAACGCGTCAGAGGATTGGAGGCCATATGTAAAAATCCTTTTACTTTACCAATCTTGGCAAAAGACTCAAATTCTTCAGGAGGCACAAAACGAACAACTGGATGATGTTTTCGTGTAGGCTGCAAATATTGTCCAATCGTCATAAAGTCAACATCAGCAGAGCGCAAATCATCCATCAATTGCAAAATTTCATTTCGCTCTTCCCCAAGACCAACCATAATTCCCGATTTTGTAAAAATTGTTGGATCAAGTTCTTTAACGCGTTGTAATAAACGAATTGAATGAAAATAACGTGCCCCTGGACGAACCTTCAAATATTTAGAAGGAACTGTTTCTAAGTTATGATTAAAAACATCAGGCTTAGCAGCAACAACAACTTCTAAAGCGCCATCCTTATGGCGAAAATCAGGTGTCAGAACTTCAATTGTTGTTTTAGGAGTTTTTTGACGAATCGCATAAATAACTTTTGCAAAATGCTCAGCACCACCATCAGCAAGATCATCACGATCAACAGATGTAATGACAACATGTTTTAATTCCATCCGTGCAACAGCATCGGCTACACGTTCTGGCTCATTATCATCAACGGCAAGTGGAATACCTGTTGCAACGTTACAAAAAGCACAAGCACGCGTACATATTTCACCTAAAATCATAAAGCTAGCATGCCGCTGGCTCCAACATTCGCCAATATTAGGGCAACCAGCTTCTTCACATACAGTCACTAACTTATGCGTACGTACAATACTATGTGTTTCCTTATAAATTGGTGATGTTGGCGCTTTTACACGAATCCAATCTGGCTTTTTTTGAACGCTTGTATCAGGACGATGCGCCTTTTCAGGATGACGCAAATGTCTATTTGTAACTCTATCAACAACCGTAACCATTTAAGCCTTTGCCTTATAAATACGAAATAACAATCAAAAATAATAAATCTTTCATACAATCTAGTCATCAAGCGTTTAAAACTTGACCATAAGCATCCAATACACTTTCTTTCATCATTTCCGATAAAGTCGGGTGTGGAAAGACAGTATGCATTAATTCTTCTTCTGTTGTTTCAAGATTCATGGCAATAACAAAACCCTGTATCAATTCTGTCACCTCAGCCCCTACCATATGGGCCCCAAGAAGCTGTCCTGTTTTTTTATCAAAAATCGTTTTTACTAACCCCTGATCTTCACCCAAAGCAATCGCCTTGCCATTCGCAGCAAAAGAATAACGACCAATACGTATATCATAACCTGCTTCTTTTGCTGCTGCTTCTGAAAGCCCTACAGAGGCAACTTGTGGTGTGCAATATGTACATCCTGGAATTTTTCTTTTATCAAGCGGATGAGCGCTCTTCAGACCTGCAAGATGTTCAATGCATATCACACCTTCTTCTTCTGCTTTATGTGCCAACATAGGAGGACCTGCTACATCACCAATAGCATAAATGCCTTCCACCCCCGTCCAACTCCATTCATCGGTTACAATGCACCCGCGATTGGTTTTTATTCCCAAAGCTTCTAAACCAAGATTCTCAATATTACCTTGCACCCCAACAGCGGAAATCAACCGGTCAACAGTCATTGACTCTATTTTACCTTGAGCATCAATATGTACAGTCACAGAATCAGAAGATTTTTTAACCTTAGTTACTTTTGCTTGACGAAGAATGCGTAAACCTTTTTTCTCTAACTGTTTACAAGCAAACGTTGAAATTTCAATATCTTCAGCAGGCATGATGTGAGACATCATTTCAACAACAGTTACCTCAGCTCCCATATCACGATAAAAAGAGGCAAATTCAATGCCAATAGCCCCAGACCCTATAACCAAAAGCGATTTTGGCATTGCTGGCGGTATCATAGCTTCAAAATAAGTCCAAATGAGTTTTCCATCTGGCTCAATACCAGGAAGGACACGAGGACGTGCACCCGTTGCAATAATGATATGCTTTGCTTGATAAGTTCCCTCCCCTAACGTCCCTTTAGGGATTGGATTTTGCGGTTGCATAATCGGTTTGGAGGATGAAGAAACCATAATTTCCGCAGGATGGCTTCCCTTCGCTTCTTTAGTAAGCTTTGCTTCACCCCAGATAATATCAATTTTGTTTTTTTTCATTAAAAAATCAACACCAGCATTTAAACGTGCTGAAACACCGCGTGAACGTGCCACAACATCTTTGATGTTTGCCTCAATTGAGCCATTAATTTTTAGTCCATAATTTTTTGCATGTTCAGCAAAATGTTTCATTTCCGCTGAACGTAGAAGGGCCTTTGTTGGAATACATCCCCAATTTAAACAGATCCCTCCCAAATGTTCACGTTCAACAATCGCAGTCTTAAAGCCACATTGTGCTGCACGAATTGCGGTTACATATCCGCCTGGACCTGATCCAATCACAATTACATCATAAAGATTTGCCACAGTAATTCCTCCATGGATATATATATAAAACGGATATGCATTTTTTGAACTTAAGACTGTAAAACAATATCACAGAATTATCTTATGTCTTTTTCTTTAAGCTTCACGTAAATGCTTTACCCAAACCAGAAATAGCAATAACATTGCTCTTCAAACTCTTAAATTTGTTTTTATTCTCTTAACACACTCTCTCACAATTTACGTGAAGAACTGTTAAACAGTTCAAACCAACATTGCTAATGGATTTTCAATCATCTTCTTAAAAGTCCGCGCGAGCTCTGCGGCTAAAGCACCATCGACAGCACGATGATCCGCAGAAATTGTAACTGACATAACTGTCGCAACAACTAATGCACCATTTTTAACAACGGCGCGTTGCTCCCCTGCACCAATCGCAAAAATCGTCGCATGCGGTGGATTAAGGATAGCCGAAAAACTTTTTATACCATACATCCCCATATTTGATACAGCTGTTGTTCCACCCTGATATTCTTCCATTTTTAATTTTCTCTCACGCGCACGCTTTGCAAAATCCTTCATCTCTTTGGAAATAAGTGATAACGACTTTTCCTCTGCATGGCGAATAATCGGCGTAATTAATCCATTGGGAATAGAAACAGCAACCCCAACATCACAATGTTTATGATGAAGCATTCCGCCTTCAAGCCAAGAGACATTCGCATCAGGAACAGCTTTCAAAGAAAGTGCGACAGCTTTGATCACCATATCATTAACAGAAAGCTTATAAGTAGGCTGAGTTTCTTCCTGCCTCTTAATCATTGGTGCAGCAGCATTCAGTTGTGTACGCAGTGCTAATAGTGCATCAAGTTCACAATCTACCGTTACATAGAAATGTGGAACTCTCTGTTTTGATTCCATCAAACGTGTTGCGATTGTTTTACGCATATTATTATGGGGTGCGAAGATATATTCATCCTCTTTAAAGAGTTTCAGTATCTGTTTGTCAGAAGCACCTGTAGCTACTAGCTCCGCTATTTGTGATGAATAAGACACTTTAGCAATATCACTACTCACAGCTTTTTCTACATCGCGCTTGATAATACGCCCATGCGGACCACTTCCAGAAATAAGGGATAAATCAAGACCTTCCTGAGATGCTAATCGCCGCGCTAAGGGAGAGGCAAAAAGCCGCGCTTCCTTTTTATCTTGCTGTATTAATTGCTGAGCTGATGATTCATGAGACATTTTTGTACCCTTTGAGTCCATCTGTTTCAGAGAATCTGTCTGTTTTACGCCCTCTGGTTCTTGTTTTGTAGAAGAAGAGATTTCTTCTGAAACTTTTGCAGCTTCAGCTAAATCTTCACCTTCTTCTGCTAAAACAACAATTAAAGCATTTACTTTAACGCCTTGTGTTCCAGCAGGAACCACAATTTTGGCAACCCTACCTTCATCAACGGCTTCGACTTCCATTGTCGCTTTATCCGTCTCAATTTCAGCAATAACATCACCAGAGGAAACCTTATCTCCCTCCTTAATATTCCATTTTGTTAAATTTCCCTCTTCCATCGTAGGGGAAAGTGCTGGCATTGTAATTTTAATGGGCATTATACTTTCCTCCGTCATGCTCTGTATGTCACAGCCTTAACGGCCTCAATAATCTCAGCAGTATTAGGCAAAGCCAACTTCTCAAGATTAGCAGCATAAGGCATCGGGACATCTTTGCCAGAAATCGTAGCAATTGGCGCATCAAGATAATCAAAAGCCTGCTGCATAACACGCGTTGCTATTTCAGTTCCCACGGATGACTGAGGAAATCCCTCTTCAATCGTTACCAAACGACCCGTTTTTTTAACTGAAGAAAGAATTGTTGCAAGATCCATCGGGCGAATGGTTCGTAAATCAATCAATTCAACATCAATACCAAGTTGTTCAATTTCCGGCAACGCTTGAACGGCATAATGCATTCCAATTCCACACGCAACAATCGTCACATCTTGTCCAAACTTATGAATACGCGCCTTACCAATAGGCAAAACAAAATCATCCAGTTGAGGGACATCAAATTGATGCCCATACAAAATCTCATTTTCAAGAAAAATAACAGGATTATCATCACGAATAGCAGCTTTCAGCAAACCTTTTGCATCTGCAGCACTATAAGGCATAACAACTTTCAGACCTGGTACATGACTATACCATGCAGCATAGCATTGAGAATGTTGAGCACCAACACGGGCAGCCGCACCATTGGGACCTCGGAAAACCATAGGAGCGGTCATTTGTCCACCAGACATATAACGGGTTTTTGCTGCGGAGTTAATAATTTGATCCATCGCCTGCATCGCAAAATTAAAGGTCATAAACTCGACAATGGGACGTAACCCTCCAAAAGCAGCCCCAACAGCCAACCCAGCAAAGCCGTGCTCTGTAATTGGGGTATCAATAACGCGGCGCTCTCCGAATTCTTCCAATAAACCCTGACTAACCTTATAGGCACCTTGATATTGCGCGACTTCTTCCCCCATGAGAAAAACCTTTTCATCACGCCGCATTTCTTCAGCTAAAGCCTGATTAAGCGCTTCACGAACTGTCATTGTAACCATTTGTGTTCCCGCTGGAATATCAAAATCAGGAGACGTATCAAAAGTAGGTACCTGCGGAACTGACAAAGGCAGAGAAAGTGGAGATTCCTTGGTTTTTTGTGTTATATCCGTAGGTTGCGAAATATCCTCAGCACGCTCACCTTCTTCTAACAAAATCGCAATAACAGTGTTAACCTTTACACCTTCAGAACCTTCAGGCACAAAAATTTTACCAAGAGTACCTTCATCAACGGCCTCTACTTCCATTGTAGCCTTATCCGTTTCAATTTCAGCAATAACATCGCCAGAGCTAACCTTATCACCTTCTCTCTTGAGCCATTTAGACAGTTTACCTTCTTCCATAGTTGGTGAAAGCGCCGGCATCAAAATATCAATAGACATACTTGCTTCCCTCGCATCAAACTAAAATATCAGTATAGAGCTCAGAAGCATCTGGCTCTTGATCACTTTGTGCAAAATCTGCCGCATCAGCAACAATTGCACGAACCTCTTTCTCAATAGACTTTAAATCATCTTCGTTCGCCCAATTCTTCTTAAGAATCCGACTTTTTACTTGATCAATCGGATCGTGTTCCTCTTTTATTTTTTGGACTTCTTCCTTTGAACGATATTTTGCTGGATCAGACATGGAATGACCACGATAGCGATAGGTCTGCATATCAAGAATGATCGGCCCTTTACCTGAGCGTGCCCAAGAAATTGCTTCATCAGCAGCTCCTTTTACTGATCGAATATCCATACCGTTAACAACAATACCTGGAATTTCAAAAGAAAGACCACGGCGAGAAAAATCAGTTTCTGCAGATGCACGTGAAACTGACGTTCCCATAGCATACTGATTATTTTCAATAATATAAACAACGGGAAGCTTCCAAAGTGAAGCCATATTAAAACTTTCGTAAACCTGCCCCTGATTTGCGGCACCATCACCAAAATAAACCAATGTTACATTATCTTTACCAAGATATTGATTCGAAAATGCCAAACCTGAACCAATTGGAACCTGCGCACCAACAATACCATGTCCTCCATAAAAGTTCTTTTCTTTAGAGAACATATGCATCGAGCCACCTTTCCCTTTGGAAAAGCCACCTTGACGTCCCGTTAATTCTGCCATGACACCACGTGGGCTCATCCCAACGGCTAACATATGACCATGATCACGGTAAGACGTAATAACCTGATCACCTTCTTTTGCCGCTTTCAATGTTCCTATAACAACGGCTTCCTGACCAATATAAAGGTGACAAAATCCCCCAATAAGCCCCATACCATAAAGTTGTCCTGCTTTTTCTTCAAAACGGCGTATTAAAAGCATTTCACGATAAGCATCAATTTCTTCCTCTTTTGTAAAATCTGCTATTGGTGCTTTCTTTGTGGTGCTTGATAATGTAGTGTGCGCTACCGACGCAGAATTTTTTTTAAATCGTTCTGCCATATTAAACTCCCTTTTATGATTATTTAGGAATAACCTTTACAAACAAAAGTTACAAGCCTTATCAATCGGCTTAAACAATATCATTGCTGATTGTTGTTTAAATTAAGCGATTTTTCATTTACCTTTGGTATCATTTCAAGGTATTAAGATTGTCAGTTCATTTGGCTTAGAAAAGTTCAAATTCTTTCGGACATACTCATCCAGCATATCTTTTTCTATATGTCCATTGCGTAAAAGAGAAATACGCTTTTCCATGAATATCCGCTCAGCTTCTATTTTATGAAGCTCCTTTTCTAATTCGCTAATATGCTGATTAACTTCACTGCGTGAATACAATCCATACTCACCATGATAAATGTGATAACTGAAATAGCTTAAGACTCCCACCGTCATAAGAGGTAGTACAAAGCGCACTTTGATTGATCGACGTTTCTGCTTTGTCCACATAAAATAGCACAGTCTTTACAGCACAAATTTTTTAATATTTTGCCCAACTATGCACGATTTTGATTAATACCTCATTACCAAATCTATACACGCAAACAATTTGTTATCACCAATTTATCCCCCCCTTAAATACAATCAAAGTAAGCTGAATGCCCCACTTTTTGTATTACAAATATTGGATATCCCACTAACTTGTGATTTTATACCCATCTTTGTCTTTAAAATTTCCTGTTAAAATGACTATAAAATCAATCAATACCCAAGGTGTAATTATCAAAAAAATTCCTATAAGCCCTACCGGCATAAATATTACACTTATTATAAGTATTACACTTATTATATTTATAAGAAGCATTGCAATGCCCGTTCCAACTTTACCAACCATAAAACGATGAATTCCTAGTCCACCTAGAAAAAAACAAACGACCGCTAACGTCACTTTTGATTGCTGTGACTGACCTTCAGTCAAGATAGGGAAAATAGATTTAATGGTATCCCCTTCACACACAAAATCAACGACGTCACCAACTTTCGGCGGCGTTTTTCCTGACCAATCCCAATTCGCAAACTGATAGCGCTTACCATCAGCCCCTGAAATGAAATAATCTCCTTGATCATGACCAATAATCTTACCTTTCATCTTCACCACCTATAAAATTGTTATTCATAAAGAAGCTTTTCTTCTAATATGATAATATGTTGAATAAACCTCACAGCATGAATACAGTCTGTATTCACCGTGATATATGACAATTTAAAAAGCTAAAAATCCCCCAACAACTTAAAATTCCCGCAATTACAAGTGGTAATACAAAGCACGCTGTTCGATTTGCACCTTTGCTTTTTTCATATGAAATAGTACAGTCTTTTTCAATAGTTTTATTTAAATATTCATAATTTTCTTTAATATTTCACATTTAAAGACATAGACTAAAATAATTTACATTATTAAATTAATATATTGACAACATTAAAAGTAAAGAAAATTCTTAGCTCTTTACATTTTATATTATTCTAAAATTTCTACCAATTTATAATTTTATCCCCGTTTTCATCCCTAAAATATCCGGATAAAATAACTATAAAATCGATAAACGACCACGGTATAGTAACTAACAGCCCTATACCTGTTATCGTTATAAGAAGCATTGCAATGCCCGTTCCGACTTTACCAGCCATAAAGCGATGAATTCCCAACCATCCAAAAAACCAACAAACAAGTGCTATCGCCAATCTTGATTTTTCTGACTGCGATTTACTCAAAAGAGGGAGAACAGATTTAACAACATTATCTTCATATACAAAATCAACGGTATCCCCTACCTTTGGTGGTTTTTTTCCTAACCAATCCCAACTCGTAAATTGATAACGCTTACCATCAGCCCCAGAAACAAAATAATCTCCTTGATCCTGACCAATAATCTTACCTTTCATCCTCGACCACCTATAAAACTTCTCCTCATGTGTTATTCATAAAGAGATTATTTCTTTTTATAATATGCTGATTAACCTCACGGTGTAAATAAAATTTGTAGCAGCCGTGATAAACGTGAAATTAAAATAGTTTTGATTCCCCCCCAATGAGCTAATGTTTTCTGCTGCTATAAGCAGCAATACAAAACACACCTTAGTGGATTTACACCGTTGTTTTACCCACATAAAATAGCACAGTCTTTTTCAATACTTTTATTCAACTGTGCATATTTCTCTTAATATCTCACATTAAAGAAATAGAGTACAACAATCTTGCATTATGCAGCTTACTATATTGATCAAAATAAAAAGTAAACTTAATTATTTTCTTTTTATTATAAATTTTTAAAAATCTGTAATCTGATTCCCGTCTTTATCCGTAAATCTTCCACCAAGAATGAGTATAAAATCAACAATTGCCCAAATACCGGTAATTATCAATCCAAACAATGATAAAGATAGAATCAGCATTAAAGCACCAGTCCGAACTTTACCAACCATAAAGCGATGAACACCAAAGATACCTGAACACCAACAAAGGAGTGCGAACATTATCTTTGAGTTCTCTGTACCTGGTCTCAACAATGGAAAAACAGAACTGACAACACCCCCCTCACAGACAAAATCAACAGTATAACCGATCCTTGGCGGATTCTTTCCCATCCAATCCCAAGTCGCAAACTGATAACGTTTACCATCATCACCCGAAACGAGATAAGTTCCTTGATCTTGACTAATAATTATACCTCTCATCTTAATCCCTATAAATTTAAACACTTAAAAATTATTGCGTATATGCCTTTGATAAGAAATCTCAATTTCATAGTCTAAATGATCTTATACTTTCATATTTTGTGCTCACAACTATACACGATATAAATCACCAGCATAACGCGCTTGGGCCCCTAGCATTTCTTCAATACGAATAAGTTGATTGTATTTTGCTAATCTATCCGAACGTGCAAGAGAACCTGTTTTAATTTGTCCACAATTCGTTGCAACAGCAAGATCTGCAATAAAAGAATCCTCTGTTTCGCCTGAACGATGAGATATAATGGCACGATAACCTGCTTTATGTGCTACTTCTACAGCATCAAGTGTTTCACTCAATGTACCAATTTGATTAACTTTTATGAGAATAGAATTGCCTACCCCCATTTTGATGCCATCACGCAAACGTGCTGAATTCGTTACAAACAAATCATCGCCAACAAGCTGACATTTTTCTCCAATTGTGTCAGTGAGTAACTTCCAACCTTCCCAATCATCCTCAGCCATTCCATCTTCAATTGTAATAATAGGATAATTTTTCACAAGCTGCGCTAAATAATCTACCTGCTCTTGGATGTCACGGCATTTCCCCTCACCTTTATAAAAATACGAACCATTTTTATAAAATTCGGTTGAAGCACAGTCTAAACCAATGGCAATTTGTTCCCCTGGTTTGTAGCCACATGTTGTAATAGATTCCATAATAAAATCAATTACTTGATCAGCACTTTTAAATTGAGGTGCAAAACCACCTTCATCACCAACATTGGTATTATAACCCGCATCTTTTAAACGCTTTTTCAACGCATGGAAAATCTCAGCGCCATAACGGATAGCTTCTCTTACAGTAGGGGCTCCTATAGGAATAATCATAAACTCCTGAAAATCAATCAAATTATCAGCATGAACGCCACCATTAATAATATTCATCATAGGGGTTGGAAGAATATGCGCTTGTGTACCACCAATATAACGATACAAAGGTAAATTTAATGAATCCGCAGCTGCTTTCGCAACAGCTAATGAAACACCAAGAAGTGCATTGGCACCAAGACGGGCTTTGTTTGGCGTTCCATCCAAAGCAATCATTGCTTGATCGATAGCGATTTGATTTATTGCATCCCGCCCACCAAGTTCTTCAAGAATTTCGCCATTAACTGCAGCAATCGCTTTTTCAACACCTTTCCCTTGATAGCGCAAACCACCATCACGAAGCTCTATAGCCTCGTGTGCTCCTGTTGAAGCTCCCGATGGAACCAGAGCACGACCAAAAGCTCCATTCTCCAAATGAACATCAACTTCTACCGTTGGATTACCACGGCTATCAAGAACCTCACGTCCAATGATATCGACAATTATAGTCATATGTGTTTCCTTATCCAATAAAAGTCTCGATTCATTTCTAATGCCCTATTAATAAAATATTTTTTCTCTTCTTAATTCAACTTCTTTGACAAATAATCAAACTCCATTAAAGTCTCAATCAATCTTTTTAAATTATCAAGTTTAACCATGTTGGGTCCATCAGAAGGTGCATTATCTGGATCTTGATGCGTTTCTAAAAAAATACCTGCTACCCCAATAGAAACAGCCGCACGTGCTAAAACTTCAACAAATTGACGCTGTCCACCAGATGAAGCACCCTGTCCACCAGGTTCTTGAACTGAATGCGTTGCATCAAAAATAACAGGAGCACCAAATGAACGTAAAATAGGCAACGAACGCATATCAGAAATAAGCCGGTTGTAACCAAATGACGTGCCTCGCTCACAAAGCATAACATTCGGATTACCACTGTAAACAACCTTTTTTAAAACATTCTCCATGTCCCACGGCGCTAAAAACTGACCTTTTTTAATGTTAATAACACATTCTGTTTTGGCGGCTGCTACCAAAAGATCTGTTTGACGACATAAAAAAGCCGGTATTTGTAAAATATCAACCGTAGAAGAAACAATTGTACATTGCTCTTCTGTATGCACATCAGTTAATATGGGACAATCAAACTCCTTTTTTAAATCAGAAAAAACAGCCATTGCCTTTTCAAGACCAATACCACGTGCCGCCCCTAAAGAAGTTCGGTTAGCTTTATCGTAACTCGACTTATAAACAAACCCGATACCAAGCTGATCGGTAATTGTTTTAATACGACCAGCCATTTCAAAAGCATGATCGCGACTTTCCATCTGACACGGCCCTGCAATTAATGAAAGAGGCATCTCATTTGAAAAAATAATATTTCCAACTTTCACACGGGCATTTTGTTTAGTCATTTTATCCCTCAAAAGCAAAGTAACCCAATTTATACATTAAACCAATCGACTTTGTTCTACAGCGGCTTCAATAAAAGAAGAAAAAAGCGGATGTGGATCAAAAGGACGGGATTTTAATTCTGGATGATATTGAACACCAATAAACCATGGATGATCTGCATATTCTATCGTTTCTGGTAAAATACCATCAGGAGACATCCCAGAAAAAATCAAACCACACTGTTCTAACTTATCCTTATAATCAATATTGACTTCATAACGATGACGATGTCGCTCGACAATCTTGGTCATCCCATAAATTTGAGCAATATGACTCTCTTCTTTTAATTCAGCAGCAAAAGCACCAAGACGCATTGATCCGCCGAGATCACCATTTCTTGTACGTTTTTCAAGAACGTCTCCTTTAAGCCATTCTGTCATTAAACCTACAATTGGATTTTCTGTTTCGCAAAACTCACTTGATGAAGCATTCTTAATTTGTGCAATATTGCGCGCAGCTTCTATACAAGCTAATTGCATCCCAAAACAAATCCCTAAAAATGGAACTTTACGCTCTCGTGCAAATTGAATTGCTCGAATCTTTCCTTCTGCCCCTCGTGCCCCAAAAGCACCTGGAACCAAAATTCCATGGGCTTTTTGTAAAGCTGAAACAGAATCTTCTTTTTCAAAAAGTTCTGAATCAATCCACTCAATATTAACTTTTACTTTATTCGCTAAACCACCATGCGCAATCGCTTCAATAAGAGATTTATAAGCATCCTTTAAACCCGTATATTTTCCTACAACAGCAATCGTAACTTCTCCTTCAGGATGGTGAATACGATACGTAATATCTTCCCAACGATCCATCTGAGGGGAAGGTGCCGAATCGATTCCAAAAGCGCAAAGAACTTCAGAGTCCAAACCCTCCTTATGATATGCCATAGGAACATCATAAATTGTTGGCATATCTAATGCCTGAATGACTGCATTGGAGCGAACATTACAAAAAAGTGATAATTTGCACCGTTCTGTTTCTGGAATAGATCGATCTGCACGTACAAGCAAAATATCAGGAGAAATACCAATTGCTTGCAATTCTTTGACAGAATGTTGTGTTGGTTTCGTTTTTAATTCACCTGCCGAAGGTATATAAGGCATTAATGTGAGATGGACATAAATGACACTTTGTCTTGGTAGCTCATTGCGAAGCTGACGAATCGCTTCTAGAAAAGGCATTGCTTCAATATCACCAACCGTTCCACCTATCTCACACAAAACAAAATCAAACTCTTCATTTCCCATCGTAATGAATCTCTTAATTTCATCCGTCACATGAGGAATAACTTGGACTGTTGCCCCCAAATAATCACCACGCCGCTCTCGTTCAATGATATTGCGATAAATACGCCCTGTTGTGATATTATCTTGGCTATTTGCAGAACGCCCAGTAAAACGCTCATAATGACCAAGATCAAGATCCGTTTCTGCACCATCATCGGTCACAAATACTTCACCATGTTGATAAGGTGACATCGTACCTGGATCAACATTTAAATAAGGATCAAGTTTGCGAAGACGTACACGATAGCCACGAGCCTGTAATAACGCTGCTAACGCCGCCGCTGCGATGCCTTTTCCAAGGGAAGAAACCACACCACCAGTAATAAAAACATAACGTGCCATGGGCTTATGGTGATAAGCAATTTATAATGATTTTTCCAGCAAAAAATGCAAAAAGAAACAATTTTTCTTCTAAAATTAAAAAGGTGAAAAAATCACCTTTTTAATAAAGTCTATATTTTCTTAAAAAACTATTTTGTACTGTTATCCGGAACTGTATTTTCAAGAACCGGTGGAACTGGACTTTCTGCTTCAGGATTTGTGGACTGTTTCTGTTCCTGCGGAGAATTCGAATTGCCTCCTAGCTGTTCAAGAATAGAAGGGGAAGACTCACCATCTGATGATGGGACTGATTCTGAGCCTTTCTTGGTAGAATTCTGCTCTGAATTAACCGGTATACGCTTTAAAATATCAGAACTAGAATTTGATATATTACCCACCACGGTAAGCCCAATAGACACAACAAAAAAACAACAGGCTAAAATAGCAGTCAAACGTGTTAAAGGATTTCGAGATCCACGAGTTTTCATCAACCCTGAGCTATTACTCACACCTAGCCCACCACCTTCTGAAGGTTGGATTAATATAACACCAACCAAAGTAATCACAATCAACAAATGAATAACTATAAGTACTGTTTGCATAAATCCTGCTCTTCAAATAACTCTTTCATAGCTATTTACACATAAATAACACATAATCCAAGGGGAAACTCAAATTTCTCTACTATAGTTTACGACAAACATCGCAAATAGTTAAAAAATCAATCGCTTTTAAGCTTGCTCCACCTATCAAAGCACCATTAACATGAGAAATGCTTAAAAGCTCAAATGCATTGGATGGCTTTACGGACCCACCATAAAGCAGACGTATCTTATTGCCTTCATCACCAAAACGAGAACGCACCTTATCACGAATGAAATGATGTACTTTTGCAATATCTTCTGGAGTCGCTGTATTGCCGGTGCCTATCGCCCAAACAGGTTCATAAGCGATAATGGTATTCTCTGCTGTTGCATCATCTGGTAAAGATTCTTCAAGCTGCTGCGTGAGAATATCCAGCACTTTATTATTATTACGCTCCTTCAATGTTTCACCAATACACACAAGAGCCACAAGACCTGCTCGCCACGCAGCTTGCACTTTGGCACAAACAATCGCATCATTTTCCTGATACACTGTACGACGTTCTGAATGCCCAATAATGACATGACTTGCTCCTGCTTCTTTAAGCATAAAAGCTGAAATATCTCCAGTATAGGGACCATGATCATCAAAATGACAATTTTGTCCTCCCAAAAGGAGATTTTCACCATCCAGCATATCAGAAGCACGAGATAAAAGCGTTGCTGGAACGCAAATAAGCGCCTCAAAAAGATGACTGAGATCAGAGCTAACGCCTGTAGCAATAGCACGCAACTCTCCAAGTGATTCACTCGTTCCATTCATTTTCCAATTTCCAGCAAGAAAAGGCCGAGTATTTGGAGACATATTTTCACCTCAAGAGCTCTTAACAATACATTACAATACACTGTTTATCTGTAGTTACCAAATTATAACATGAAAGCAAGTCTTTAAAGCTTGCATCTTTCATCTCTTTATTGCAAATTCCATTACAGCTTTGATAATAATTCACATTAAAAATGGACTTGAACAATGCTTGACATCATAAGAAATGCTACAAATTCTTGGATTTCTAGAATTTTCCTTGCTATTTTACTCTTATGCTTCATTCTTCTATGGGGAATACCGCAATTACACAAAAAAAGTGAAAGAGATCTTATTACTTCTGGAAAGTCCACAGTAACTGTCGATGATTATCGTCTTGCACTTGCCGATCAAAGCGCTCGTTTAGCATATGCTGCTCATCTTGGACGAATGTTTACAGCAAATGAAATGCAGCAATACCAAATTCCTGCTTTTGTGTTTAATCAATTACAACAAAATGTATTGCTTGATGAACAAGTACGTAAAATGAAAATAAGTCTTTCAAAAGATACAATAGCTCATACGATTGGTTCTGATAAGATGTTCCAAGTAAATGGCACTTTTGATAAAAATTTGTTTTATAATTATCTTCAGAATTTACGTATTAGTGAAAGTGCTTTCCTTAATTATTACACCAAACAAGAAAAGCGTAACCAACTTATTTCAGCTTTACTCTCTGATATGAAAGCACCAAATCTCTTTTATAAAGCACTTGCTCTTTATCAAGGAGAAATGCGTATTGCTGATTATCTCGTTATTGATCTAAAAGAAAAGAAAACAATTGCTGATCCTGATTACGAAACATTACAAAAATGGTTTGAAACACATCAAAGTCAATTTCGTGCTCCAGAATACCGCACTGTCTCTTTGCTATCTATGGAACTTAATGATTTTGTAAAACCTAAAGATATCTCAACAGATGAGGCGAAAGCCTATTATACACAAAATGCTTCACGTTTTGTAACGCCTGAAAAGCGTACATTTGAAGAACTGCGATTCCCCTCACGCGAAGAAGCCGATAATGCAGCAAAAAAAATAGCTGATGGATTGAGTTTTGATGAACTGGTAAAAGCTGAAAAAAAGACTCTTAATGACATAAAAAAAGGGCCTCTCGCAGAAAATGAACTTCCTAATCATCTGACATCTGAAGTTTTTGAACTTCAACAAGGACAAGTCAGTCCTGTAATAAATGACTTACAGGGACCTGTTATCATTCGCGTCACGCATATTGAACCTTCAAGCTCTCTTCCTTTTGAAAGTGTCGAAGAAAATATTTGCCAAACACTTGCCAAAAATCGTGCTACTGATGATATCCGTAACAATTATGTAGCCATTGAAAATGCTCGTTTTGAGGGTGCTTCTCTCAAAGAGTTAGCTGACAAATACAAGTTATCTTTGCGCACAATTACCATTGATAAAACGGGAAAAACGCTTGAAGGTGCAATACTCACGGATTTACCTCAAAAAGATATTTTACTGAATGCCATCTATCAATCAAACGAAGGAGTCGATCTTGATCCTCTCTCTTTTCAAAATGGTGGATATCTCTGGTATAAGGTCGATAAAATTATTCCTGCCCGCGATAAGACACTTGAAGAGGCTAAGCTAGATGTTCTTTCTCAATGGAAAAATGAAGAAATCCAACGTCTTCTTGATGAAAAAGCCCAAAGTGCTCTCAAACAGCTCACGGAAGGAAAAAGTCTTGTTGCTCTTGCTCGTACTCTTGGTGTTACAAAACAAACAACACCAGCCCTCCGGCGTCAAGACTCATCTGAATCCCTTGGCGTTGAAGGGATTAAAGCATTATTTTCTGCTCCCAAAGGTCATTATGGCATCATAAAAGGTCCAGTTGCAACAAACCGTATCATTTATCAAATAAAGACTGTAAGCATGCCTAAAGATATCACGCCTCATACTCTTTCAACTGAGGTCCGCGCCAATATAGATACGATGATACGAGAAGATCTCAAGCTAGAAATACTACAGGTTGCCAATAAAGAACATCCTTTGGAAATTAATAGCACAAATTATAATCAGATCTTTAACGCTCTTCAATAAAAGGGTTGTGCATAATTTAAAGAACTTATTTGATAAAGTTTCCATCAGCTCTTCGTCCATAGTTGAAGAGATAAGATAGGTTTCTTGTTTGCATATCTTAGGGTCAGCATTTGTATAATGATTAATTCTCTCGCAAATCAGTGCATGTATGGATTTGCGAGAAAATATTCAACGGAACGCAGAGTCGTTTTCGCAACGCCTTAAAAAATGTTATCCATCCAAAGGTTGTAAAAGTTGTCGCCCACTAAGCTATACCCATTAGCTATAAATGTCATCCCTATCGTCATTCATTTATAGCTCATCGTATTGCTACCCTTAATATTCATTCATAAGGAGCGTATTGCTTCTTCTTTAAATGATTTCATTTACACACCCAACTTATAATATACAAAAAACTATTTTTAAAATTCATTATAAATCAATATATTCATAAATCATAACAGTCATCAATTATGATTTTATACTTTCTCAAAAATAAGGGTTTTTTATAGTCCCATAGACTGCCAAGATAACTTCTCTCATAAAATTTCTTATTCTTTTGCGCTTATAACAACCAAAACATCAACATTTTTTATAACAAAAAATGGTTTGGAAGCACAATAGCATCTTTTTTTTATATGAGAAAATCAGTCTATACGTTACGCATTTCAACGTGGTAATATTCTTTTACAATATCTTTGGAAAATTGCCGCTTATTGCTGCTTTTGTTATCAACCAATAGCGATATATCAATGGCAACGTTGCACTCTCTTGAAAAATTACAGCACCTAGCTGTATAGCTTTTTGAAGAGAAGCCGGTACAATGACCAATGGAAGAAAAGCTGGCTTAAGAACTCTAGGTAAAGCACAAGAATACTCGTAAAATTGGGTATAATGATCGCGCGATAATGCTACCATAGCTTCAACAATACGACCCTTTTGTTGATCACTGAGACGGTGAGATTCCAAATCTTCCCTATTCACTCCTACAGCCTTTAATATATCAGTAGGTAAATAATATTGATATCGTGATTGCATGAATGATAAAAGACGTAATATACCGCTTAATCCTTGAGAAATCCCTCCATGTTCATAGATATCTGTAAACTCTTGTGCAGTATCAGGATCTAATATCTGACAAGAAAGCTGTAAAATTATGCTTGCTGTCTCACCACAATAATGCTCTAGATCATGAAGTGTTTCTATTGGATTGTGATAAAGATCTAAAATTTGTGCATTACAATAACGTAAAAAAGCTGCCTTAGGTAAATTAAAAAGAGTCATTGCTTTCAATAAATCACTCAAAATCGGATTATTTCCACTCGTTTGCATTTCACCATGAGCAATAGAATCATACCACCAACGTAACCGTATTTCTCCTATGAGTGGATCATGTACACTTTCGCGAATACGAGAAACTTCAGCGTTAAATACATAAAGAGCAGCCAATGCTTGGCGCTTTTTTTTAGGCGCAAATAAAACCGATATATAGCGATCACGATCTATGGTACGTAAAATATCAAGACAATAAGGAAGAGAGCCTATCATTCGAACCTATTAACGTCCCTTTTTTAGTAATGAAATTAATATCCTCTTTTTATTCATATTAAAAAATGAGGGATAAGCAAATACAGTTCAGAAAATAAGATTTTTAAATCTGTCTCTTAACTGTATTGTGAATTAAAATTTCTTTTCTAGTCACTTTTCGTTTTAGAAAGAAAAAAATTAAATAAATAACTTTTCTGATAAAACTTATCTTATCGGACTTCAAGTTTTCATTTACAGTAAAAAAACTAAAAACTAATCGTAACATGCATAGTGAAACTTAGAATAACAAACAACGCAAAATACTTTTTCACTGAATAGATGACAATGTTATTTTATAAAAAATGCACTGATCACAAAAAATTCATCAAATCATTGACATCCTCCCCATCCTAAAGGACAAAGATTCTTACCAATACCAATTTGTAAAAAATCCAATTGCTCTCGGTGAGTTTCTATTACTATCAACACATTTATTTATAATGATAATTCATTGTTTTATATGTTAAATTAGAATCCCAAATATCGTAGAATGCTTTCATTTCAAACCAATTCCATGTTGAATCAATCAAAACTATTCCCTTGCACGTCACAAGCGAGGCTGGCTTGTAGGTAAAAACTGTATAAGAAAAAATTAAAATGCCTCTTATGAACTGTCTCAAGTGCCAAGAGTTGATCACTCATGTGATTCATTGAACTACGAACAAGCTCTGCCCTGGATACTTGCTGCTGTATTTAAAAACACTTAATGTGTTAAGTTATGTATATTTTATTCCCCTTATATCAGCACTTTAAACAACGGTATTTTACGGCGCAGTAAAATAACCATACAAATCTTTCATACTAAACGAGAGCATTTGTTTTATTAAACAATACTCTAATCTACCGCAAATAATAATGCCGCAACAGCGCGATCTTCAGCCAATAAAACATTAAATGTACGCACCGCCGCTCCCGTACTCATTGTATCTGAGGAAATACGTTTTTCCCATAAAAGACCCCGTAACTCTTCAGGTAATCGCAATAATTCAATTCCAGTACCTATTAATAAAACTTCGATTTCAGAAGCTTCTTCTAAAATACGAGATATATCCTCTTGAGTGGGAATAGGCCCTGCCATGTCAATGCCATAAATACCTGATGGTACACAAATAATAGAACCTCTATGAGACATATCAGCAAAACGAAATCCACCATTTCCATAAGCATCAATAGGTGCGCGACTTGGAAAATGTGCTTCACGAATTTGAATTGCATCGAACATGAACAAGCACCCTTTATTTTTGAATAATCCAATTGTCTTTGCTACTTCTCACCATAAAAATTAAAGGAAGGCTGATATAAACATTGATATCTTAACCATAGCCTAGTATTGAAGTGGAAATTTTATATAACCCCCTAATCTTCTCATACAACAAGTATATGAAAATTTGATAATAAACCGCAATCAAATTGCTATACCTGCTTCAATAAATCTATCTTTTAAAAAGTTTTTTCAGCTTATTTACTCGCAAATTTTTTTATAGAAACAATGATCTTGTTGCGCAATATTCTATAAATAAAGCAACTATTTTAATAATCTCAAGGAAACAAGAACTCCATTTTCTGTAGCCACTATAAAAGATACTTTTCCAATGAAATTGTCCTGATCTTGCCAAGCTTTTTATAAAAATGCTTAAAAAATGTAATAAACTGCCATTACACCTTAAGATTCATTTTCTTTTGATATAGCTTTTTTCTCTTTAGAGACACTCATATTTTCTTTCGTTGTCGTTTTAGATTTAGACTTTTGTGATGTTTTTGCTTTAGCATTAAGCTTTGATTTTTTTTCTGCAATCGGCTCACCTTTAACGCGCACATCAGCTAATGTTGAGCGAATAACACGAATATTCATACTCTCACCAATTTCAACCTCTAATTCACCACTCTCGTCGTGAACCTTCGTAACTTTGCCGATAATACCACCACCCGTTATAACTGTATCACCACGACGTACTGCATTAAGCATTTCTTGGCGTTTTTTCATTTGGGCACGCTGTGGACGAATGATAAAAAAATACATAATTGCAAAAATTAAAATGAGAGGGACTGCGCTAACAAATGAAATTCCACCGGAAACATCGCTTGCAACTTGAGCATAAGCGTTCGTAATAAACATTTTTATCTCCTATAGTTAAACTTCAGGTATTTCCCACTCTATTAAAATAAAATTCCGATTCAGAAAAAAATTCTTAAAGAATTTATCATAAAAAGCAATAACTACATAATCTAATCACAGCTTTACAAAAATGCAATAAATCCTTAAGAGACAGGATACCAAAATACAATGAGAAAAATCTTAAAAAATAGATTCATTTTCCCCTATTATATATCCTACAATATAAATCTTTTCACTAACTCAATAAATGATACAAGATAATTTTCTAATGAAAAAACTTTAATTTATATAGATAATTTATCGTTTTGATATCGAATAACAGATCTAAGTACAGTCAAATGCTCTCATTTCAAACCCTCTGAATTAATCAAAACGATTTTCTTGCACGTCATACATATGAATGAAATGAGCCTGTAGATAAAAACCTTTTAAGAAAGGCGTGAAATATCTTTTTTCATGCTTCTCTCAAATGCAAGAGCCGTTGGAACACTGAAAGCTGACAAATAAGTATGATACTATTGTTTTACACTTTCATAAACACAAAGATAGTAATATCTAACGATCCCAACGAACTACTCTCCTTAAACCAATGATTTTTTGCTGAGTGTTATTGATTTAAGAAAATCAATTGTTTTTCATGAAGTTTCTATAAACTGTAAGACTATTCAAATTTAAAAGTCATCAATAAATTAGTTTTCTAAATATTTAAGGGGATCAACAGGTAATGAATTCTTACGCATCTCAAAATATACACGTGGCGTTTTAACATTTCCTGAAACACCAGATTTAGCAATCTCATCACCGCGTCTTACCCTTTGTCCTTTGTTAACAACAAGCTTACTGTTACATCCATAAATAGTGATAATATTATTTTCATGTCGAATCATCACAACATTACCAAGCTCTTTTAGTCCATCTCCCGCATAAATAACCACACCATTTTCTGCCGCCTTTACCGAAGACCCTTCAGGCACTGCAATATCTATTCCTCGATTCATTACTGTTCCCTTTTTTTGACCGAACTGGCTTAATAAACGCCCTCGTACTGGCCAACGCATCTTAGAAATTCCTGTGGCTTGCGGAGTCGTCATATTATCTGTATTCGTAACAGTACTTGACAAACCAGTCTCATGTTTCAATTGCGTCATCTGTTTAGAAAAATTTTTCTCAGAACTTGATTTGTTCATCTTTGCAGAGGGTGGCGTTGTTACAGGAGCTTTATATATAGGAGAGGACTTCTTGTTTTTTATAGAGGACATCACTTGAGACTGGGATGCAGATTCTGTTGTTGACACTGCCCAATCGTTATTATTGTGTGCATTTGAAGCTGCTAATGTACGCCTGCTTGGAACAACAAGTACCTGACCGATATAAATGGAATTGCTGTTTATACCATTTGCTAATTTTAATGCCTCAACACTAACCCCTACTTGTCGTGCAATACTGAGCAGTGTATCTCCACTCTGAACAATATAAGAATTCCGCCGAAAAATAGGAGATTTATCCATTTGTGAACGAGAAAGTGTTCCAAGATTACGTGGAGGGGCGCCCATAACGCGACCATCAGAAGAAGTTATCCTACCTTGATGTGGAAAATTATAGGGGGAATTGTCATCTCCCCACGAATCATCGCTTGATTCCACAGGTGGCAATTCAGTGCTTTGTATCATACCACTACCGTATGATAGCATTCGCGGATCTGTATACATAGTGCTTGATATATTTGATTGAGATGATACCGTACGATGAGAGACAATGTTGGAAAAACGCTGTGTACCAGAACTACAACCAGCAACAATAGTTACCACCGCTAACAAAGTTATTCTCTGAGAATTATGCTGGAAAATATTATCCAAAGCTTTTAGACACATCGTTTTGCTCACTCATCAATAATCAACTCACTCCATTAAAGCTTTTTTAAATTACCGAAGAGTTAAAATGAGATGTTTTATTCATAAATATCTTTATATAAGATCAAAATGAATTTAACGTAGACAATTTGCAGAAATTTCTTAGCTTTTAAAAATTAAAGTATCTCTGCAATGCCTTTAATAAAAGGTTGGTAACGCACTTGGAACAGTTCTAAACACTCAAATCGACTACCAATTTTTGTATAGCGCGTCACCGTTTGTACCCCTTCGTCAGGTCCTATCGCCTGAATGAGAATTCCATTTTCAGCTAAAAGTTCTAAAAATTCCTTTGGTTCATCAAAACGTGATGGCCAAATAAGAATGCGATCAAACGATCCCAAGCCCGTCACACTATGACTTCCATCAATCTGCCGTATAACAATATTTTCAATTCCTAAAGTTTGAAATTTTTGGCATGCTAAATCAACAAGCGTTTTATAACGATCAATCGTTGTCACACGGTCACTCAGACATGCCATAAGAGCAGTACAAAAACCAGATCCTGTACCAATTTCTAAGACACGATGCCTTTTTTTCAACGATAATGCCGAAAGAATTAAGAGTTGTTCTTCCAAGCGTTCCATATATTCACCACACTCAAGGGGAATAACTTTATTATCGTAAGCGCTATTAAACCAAGGAGCAGAAACAAACTGTTGACGCGGAATTTTCTCTAATGCCGAAAAAAATCGCACATCATCAATGCCTTTGCTACGCATTTTCAGTACAAGAGCGGCTAACTCTTCACGAAATTGTAAAATACCCTTTTGCCCCATAGTATCATTCAATCTCCAATGGAGCTGCACTTTTATCATACTGACAAACTGCTTCTTTTAAAATGGCAAAAACTTGCGTTTGCATATCATCACCTCTTGGCAATAAACGCATATTGTCTCTCCTTTCGTAAAATTAAGCAGTAATACAACGCATGCCTCCCATATAAGGTTGTAAAACATCTGGAACAATAATTGATCCATCAGCCTGTTGATAATTTTCAAGCACGGCAATAAGACAACGTCCAACAGCTGTACCAGAACCATTAAGACTATGAACAAAATGCAATTTTTTATCGCCTTCTTTACGATAACGCGCATTCATACGACGACCTTGGAAATCTCCACAAACTGAACAGCTAGAAATTTCACGATAACATTCTTGACCAGGAAGCCAAACCTCGATGTCATAGGTTTTACGCGCTGCAAACCCCATATCACCTGTAGAAAGCACCACTGTGCGAAAAGGCAAACCAAGTCGTTTTAATATATCTTCTGCACATTCCGTCATACGTTCTAATTCAATTAAAGACTGCTCTTCACTGGTAATCGAGACCATTTCAACTTTCCAAAATTGATGCTGACGCAACATACCGCGTGTATCACGACCGGCTGCTCCCGCCTCTGAACGAAAACAGGGAGATAAAGAAGAAAATCGCAGTGGTAAATCTGATATTTCAAGAATTTCATCGTTGACCAAATTGGTTAATGGCACTTCTGCTGTAGAAATAAGCCATCGACCATCTGTTGTACGAAAAAGGTCTTCAGCAAATTTCGGCAATTGTGCTGCTCCGTAAACAATCTCATCACGAACAAGAAAAGGTATTGAGACTTCTGTATAACCATGCTCATTGACATGCACATCAAGCATAAATTGGCCTAATGCTCGTTCTAGCCGTGCTAACGCCCCTGAAAGTATTGTAAAACGTGTTCCAGACAAACGACTAGCTCGTTCAAAATTCATCTGCTTGAGATCTTGACCAAGATCAAAATGTTCCTTTGGTGTAAAATTAAATGTTGGAGGTGTACCAAAATGTCGAATGACGACATTATCACTTTCATCTTTACCTTCTGGAACATCATCTAATGGAATATTTGGAAGTGCTGAAAGAATTTTTTCAAGACTCTCCGTCAGCTGTTTTTCTTCCGCTGTTGCAGAAGAAAGAAAGACTTTAATCTGTTCACCTTCAGCTCTAAAACTTTCAGCCATTTTCTGATCAGATACAGCTAAAGCCTGTCCTATTTCCTTTGAAACCACATTGCGACGCTCTTGCGCCAATTGCACCTTAGCAATATGCGACCGACGTGCAAGATCAAGTTGTATTAACCTCTCAGCTTGTGGCTCAAGACCTCTACTTACGAGTGCTTTATCTAATTTCTCAGGATTATCACGAATCCACTTAATATCAAGCATAAAAACTCCTTATTTATATTGTTTTTATTCATTTCTTATCTCATAAGATTATACATTTTTCTTAAGCGGATTTTCTTCTCTTTTCTATACTGTAAGCAATTAAAATTGAAATCTCGTAAAGTGCTATCGTTGGTAAAGCCACTGCAAACATCGTAAAAAAATCCGACGGCGTTATGATTGCCGCAATGATAAAAGAAAGTAAAATAGCCCATTTTCGTTTAGACGCCAAATCATGAGACGTTAAAAATCCAACTTTTGTTAAAAGACTGATGACAAGAGGTAATTGAAAAATCAAACCAAAAATTAGGATAAATGATGTCATAAAGCCCAAATAATCAGAAATACGCACTATAAATTCTATTTTTAAATGAACATCTGGAAGAAATTGTTGAGAAAGGCTAAACCATAGTATTATTGGCGCTAATAGACCATACACAAACGCTCCCCCAATACAAAATAAAATAGGCCCCCCAATGAGAAATGGTAAAAAAGCCATACGCTCATTTTTATAAAGCCCTGGTGCAATAAAACTATAAAACTGAAAAGCCGTATAGGGAAAAGATAAAATAATTCCCCCAAAAGCAGAAAGCTTCATCTTCGTTAAAAAAGTTTCCCATACTTGCGTTGATTGCAAACGAATACCCTCAGGATTACCCTCTGCTATTTTCATTGCCCACTGATATGGCCATAGTAAAAAATTTAAGATATAATCTTTAACAAGAAAACACATCATAAAAGCGATCATAAATGCAACCAAGGCAGCAATAATTCGCTGACGAAGTTCAATTAAATGTTCCAAAAGTGGTGCCATATGGGCATCAACCTCATCTTTCTTAACATTCATGACACATCTTCTTTATCTTTAGAAGCTATAGATCCTGTCATATCTTTATTGGTTACGTTGTGATCGCATTCCAAAATTTCTTTACCTTTTTCTGATTTATGGTGTGTTGCCTTAACATCCAAATTATCGTGGATATCTTCTAATGTATTTTGAATGGGATCAAAAGTCTCTGTCAACTTCTTGCTTGAATCGCTAATATCCGAACATGTTTTTTGCAAATCATCGAGCTCGATTTGTCTTATTGCATCATCAAACTGATGACGAAGTTCATTTGCCATTAAAAACATATAAGCTCTTACCTTTGCTATTGTCTTTAATATTTTAGGTAAATCTTTCGGTCCAACAACAATGATGAGAACAAGTAAGATTACGACAAACTCTGGTCCATCAATCCCAAACATCTCTTAATTCGACTTCCTCATCAAAAAATAACGCACAATGATGATTACGTTTTTGTTATTTGACACGCTGTTTTTTAGCAACAGATGTTTTGCTTCTTTTAGAAGCAGAAGAAGCCTTTCTGCGCGCTGTTACATGTTTTACCGATAACGGCTGAGATTGTTGAGATTGTTGAGATTCTACATCAATTATTTGGGAAGTAGTAGCCATTTCAACTTTATCCTCAATGCCGTCATCTTCTTCCTTCATATTTTTTTTGAAGGCTTTAATTCCCTTAGCAACATCGCCCATTAATTCAGAAATCTTACCGCGACCGAAAAGCACAAAGATAATCAGTAAAATTATAATTAAATGCGTTGGTGAAAAAATATTACCCATTACTCTCTCTAACTTTATGCTTTTAAATTTGATCTCATTTATTCATGCTTCCTCTGAAGAATGTATCAAATATAATATCTTAATTATATATTTTCTTCTTAACTTAAAAACAATCACACGCTTTTATTGCAAAAGAACTTTTTATCCTCTCATCCCTTCTTAGCGTATTATAACACAAACCATTCAAAAATGATAAACCGCTTCATACAAAATTCAAAAGGATTAAAAACTTTTCTAAAATAACTTCATCTGATCTCTTAGTTACCCATCTTCCTGTAAATACTATAGCTCATGTCTTTCCTTTTAAACAATGTTGTACCATTACAAACATTTCCTCCAAATTATCCGTTACTGATAAAAATCATACCATGCTGTAAAAAAATTTACGTATTCAATTAAAAAATTCAGAAAGAAAAATCTCTAAAAAACTTTCTTGACACATCATCAGTCTCTTCAAAAACTATCATCTTACGCATAAGATTTATTCTTTGCGTTGGTGGGAATTTTATCATCCATTATTCAATATACAATACGAAATATGAGCCATCATCGCATTCAATTAAATATCTGACGTGTAAATAAAAACTATTAGCGGAAAGCGTAAAAATGCACTTTATGAATCAGGTCAAGTGCTAAGAGGTATGGCAATACTGCTAAAAAATAAAAATGGTACCAGCTTGCGCCTTTATTCAGTAAAATATCTCCATATAACCAGCTCTTTAAACCGCTGCATATCATAACTATTACAAGTCTCCGGATTCTGGGCATGCATTCTCATAATATCATGTGCTTAACCTATCTCAGTATTGAAAACAGAATGGGCATTAATAGAAACTTACATTCAATCAAAAGCATGGAATCGAAGCATAATCCATGTAAAAGAACTTCTTATTCTAGTCTTTTTATAAGATTATCTCATAAATCAGCTAGATAATACAGTGTTAGAGATAGATAAACCTATTTACTTTAGTTAAAAATCCCTCATTTTATTGAGATCGCTTGCAGAGAACATATCACTTTTCAAAAGTTTTATTTTAGCATCATACACAATAACCTAGCCATTTAGCGTGTATAATATAAAGCTTGGGCTCCGCTTAAACCAATGAGATTCATCCACACTTTTACAAAAATCTATCACTATAATACCAGCACTTTATTGCTCTATCCATAATTTTACGCTCGCTAAAAAACTGATAAATGTAACAATGTTTTTATCAAGCATTTTAAATTCTTTAATCTTTAAACAAGTAAATTTATGAATGAATTTGAAAGATAACCTTAATTTTTTTAACAAACTTCACTAATATTCTCGTTAATTGCTTGTCTTTTATATTTTTCCTGAAAGAGTCCGTAATCATAAGAAACTTCTCTTACAACACAACTATCTCTATTGAAATGTTTGCCCTCTTCCTATCTATTTTTTATATAAAAAATTTAAAATCTTAACGATGAATCTCATAATATAAAAATAGCCCAGTGAATAAATACTCCCATGACATTAATATTTTTTCTGTAGGGTATTATTTGGGAGTGAGGGTATTATTTGATTTCTATAAGAGTATTTTTATGGATATCAATTCTAATATTCTATGCTAATAATCCGGTACAGTTATACATATGATAGAGTTTACTCCATGAATTATCGGCATATTTATCATGCTGGCAATTTTGCTGATGTTTTTAAACACATTATTGTCACTCGCATTGTAGAATATCTCAAACGCAAAGAAAAAGCTTTTCGCGTTATAGATACGCATGCTGGAATCGGTATTTATGACCTTTCTTCTTTAGAAGCACATAAAACAGGAGAGTGGCGCGAAGGTGTCCAACGGCTTTTTTCAACACCTATCCCAGAGGATTTAAGAGCACTCCTTCGTCCATGGTGTAATATCATTGATGCCCTCAATAAAGGGAAAAAAGAAATTGTATTTTATCCTGGATCTCCTGTTCTTATTCGTCAATTATTACGGAAACAAGATCGCCTCACCGCAATAGAATTGCACAACGAAGATTATCATATTTTAGCAAAAAACTTTGCAGGAGATTATCAGACAAAAGTTTTGCATTTAGATGGTTGGCTTTCTTTAAATTCTCATGTACCACCAAAAGAAAAACGTGGACTTATCCTTGTTGACCCTCCCTTTGAAAAAACTGGAGAATTTTCCCGCCTTATTGAGGGATTAACGAAAGCCTATCGTCGCTTTTCTGGAGGGATCTACGCTTTATGGTATCCTGTTAAATATGACAAAGAAATTGAAAGTTTTCTTCACGCGCTTTATCAAACAGGAATTCCTAAGATTCTACAGCTTGAAATGCGTATCCGAAAAAGTGTAAGTCCACCGACAATGAATGGAAGTGGTATGATTATTATTAACCCTCCCTACCTTTTGGAAGAAGAAATGAAAAAACTCAGCCCCTTTCTTATCAACCGTCTGGGACAAGATGAAAATGCCAAAATAACGCATAAGTGGCTTCAAAAAGAACATCTATTATGTTAGATCTTTCTCATATTTTTCCTAAATCAAATATCATGTTGTAAGATACAAAGGCATAAAATGATAAAGTTCTTTGATTTTTTGAATAATATCAATATATTATAATGATAAGCTAATAACGATCAGCGTGAATTAATTTTTTTCTTTTAGAAAGTCTATCTTCTTAATCATCATGAATTTCCTATTCCAATCATTTTAATGGATAAATTGGGCAAATTCATAAAGCTGTTTTAGAATAACAACTCTCATATTTTTTATGAAAAACCGGCTCTCTAAAATCGTACTATTATGCTATAAGCATATTATTTATAGAAAAAATTATAAAGATATAAATAATCATTATTTAATAAAAAAGAATATTTCATATATTAAACAAAAAACATATTCTTAATAAACGGAATGGTTCTGAAAAATAATATAAATTGTCCGAAAAATGAGCGGGAAAAGCTTTCTTTTCTCTCTAACGTTACATGGAATAATGCCAATCAAAGTAATGAGAAATATCAATTCCAAGGTGTCAAATTCATACAAGAGTTTGTTAGACACCTTCCGCATAAGCCAGGGGTTTACCGGATGATTGGTAAAAATGGTGATATTCTCTATATTGGCAAAGCTCGTAATCTCAAAAAACGTGTTTCAAATTATACACGTGAACAAGGACACAATAATCGTATTACCCGCATGATTCGTGCAACATATCATATGGAATTTATCGTCACCCATACAGAAACAGAAGCACTCCTTTTAGAAGCCAATCTCATCAAAAGATTGCATCCACATTTTAATGTATTACTCCGTGATGATAAAAGTTTCCCTTATATTATGATTACAGATGATCATCGAGTGCCTGGACTTTACAAACATCGTGGTGCCCGAACACGAAAAGCTCACTATTTTGGTCCTTTTGCTTCTGCTGGTGCAGTGACACAAACAATTCATGTTTTACAACGCGCCTTCTTATTACGAACCTGTACTGATTCAGTTTTTGAAAACCGTACACGTCCCTGTTTGCTTTATCAAATTAAGCGATGTTCTGCACCTTGTACCCATGAAATTAGTGACAGTGATTATAAAGAACTTCTGAGGGGAGCAAAAGCGTTCCTTTCGGGAAAAGATCAATCTGTTAAAAACAATATGGTTCAAGCTATGCATAAAGCCGCAGAAAATCTTGATTTTGAACAAGCTGCTTCCTATCGTGACCGCTTATCAGCCCTTTCTCATATACAAAGCCATCAAGGTATTAATCCTCAAGCGATAAAAGAAGCGGATGTATTTGCAATTGCGCAAAAAGAAGGAATGACCTGTATTCAAGTGTTCTTTTTTCGCATGGGACAAAATTGGGGAAACCGTGCCTATTTTCCTAAAGCTGATCCCTCTTTTTCCCGTACTGAAATTTTAGCGAGTTTTCTTGCCCAATTTTACGATGATAAACCACTTCCCAAAAGCATCCTTTTATCTGAAGAAATTGAAGAAAAGACACTTCTTACAGAAGCATTGAGTCTCAAAGCAAATCACAAAGTGTCTCTCTCTTTACCCAAACAAGGTGAACGGAAAACTCTTGTTAATCATGCCTATCTCAATGCTCATGAAGCACTTGAACATAAGCTTTCTGAAACAGCTACTCATACAAAATTGCTTCAAGGTCTTGCTAAAACATTCCAACTACCTTTTCCTCCACGCCGAATAGAAGTCTATGACAATTCTCATATCATGGGAACAAATGCTGTAGGGGCTATGATTGTTGCTGGTCAAATGGGATTTGTTAAAAATCAATATCGCAAATTCAACATTCGCTCAATAGATATCACGCCTGGCGATGATTTTGGCATGATGAAAGAAGTGATTAAACGAAGATTTTCACGCCTTATAAAAGAGCATGATCAGCCCAATAGAAGTCATGACATAAAAGATAATGATCTTTTTCCCATTTGGCCTGATCTTATCTTAATCGATGGTGGTGAAGGACAAATCAATAGCGTACATGCAATACTTGCTGAATTACAGTTAAATGACCTCTTCACAGTTGTTGGAATCGCCAAAGGTGTTGACCGTCATGCGGGACGTGAACGATTTTTTATAAAAGGTATTCCCCCCTTTACACTTCCTCCACGTGATCCTATCCTCTATTTTTTGCAACGTCTGCGTGATGAAGCACACCGTTTTGCAATTGGAG
Source organism: Bartonella sp. TS82HLJMH (assembly GCF_042193495.1). Taxonomy (NCBI): domain Bacteria; kingdom Pseudomonadati; phylum Pseudomonadota; class Alphaproteobacteria; order Hyphomicrobiales; family Bartonellaceae; genus Bartonella; species Bartonella sp. TS82HLJMH. The sequence goes on from NZ_JBHILU010000002.1 coordinate 55,277, forward strand.
CTCATAGGATAAAACGAAAAAAAGAAGCATTCAAAAACCCACTTGATGAAATCGAAAATATCGGTCCGACAAGAAAGCGTGCGTTGCTTCATCATTTTGGAAGTGCCAAGGCTATTGCTAGTGCTTCACTTGAAGATTTAAAAAAAGTTACGGGAATCTCTATGACAATTGCACAAAAAATTCATAACCATTTTCATGAAAAATAGGCTTGTTTCATAACCTTCGCCTTGTTAGGTTTAGGTAATATATTCTCTTTCACAAGAATTAAAAATGGCTCCATGAAAAATCATACTTTTTCTTTTCCAAATATTTTAACTTATGCACGAATTGTTGCAGTCCCAATGGTTGTTGCATGCTTTTTTTTAGAAGGGCGATTACAATCAAGTGATATCACTCGCTGGATTGCTGTGTCCATTTTTATCATTGCATCCATTACTGACTTTCTTGACGGTTACCTTGCTCGTATTTGGGAACAAACATCCAATATTGGTCGCATGTTAGATCCCATTGCTGATAAACTTCTCGTCTCTGCTTGTCTGCTCTTGCTTGCCGCAGATAGTACCATCGCTGGGTGGACACTATGGGCAGCTATTATCATTCTTTGCAGAGAAATTCTTGTATCAGGATTACGTGAATATTTAGCTGAATTAAAAGTTAGTGTTCCTGTCTCTCGTCTTGCAAAATGGAAAACTTTTGTACAGATGATCGCTATTGTATTTCTTTTAGCTGGACCAGCCGGTAATAAAATTTTCCCTTACACAGTAGAGTTTGGAATTACTATGCTATGGATTGCTGCCCTCCTTACATTGTGGACAGGATGGGATTATTTTCGTGCAGGTCTAAAACACGTCATTCTATGAATAGTATGGAGATTTATCTTTTTGTACTTAAATAAGAGATCAGAATAGCATAAGATTGATTCATTTTAAATCTATTAATGATAAATCAATAAAATACTTTTTTGCACATTACAAGTAAGGGTGGCATGTAGATAAAAGCTCTTCAAAAAAAAGAGTAAATAGATTTTATATTCTCACAAAAGCAGTTGCAATATTAAAAGCTGAAAAAACGATGAATGCTCCCTATGCTTTCAAAAAATTCTATAATCTTAAAAGCAAAAATCCGAAATATAGTGTTTCGGATTTTTGCTTTCTGTATACGCTTTATTATTATAAACGCTTTATTAACCAACAATTTCTACCTCAGAAAACCAAAAGGCGATTTCTGTTTTTGCCGTTTCAGCGCTATCGGATCCATGGACAGAATTTTCGCCAATCGATAAAGCATGAACCTTACGAATTGTCCCTTCTTCTGCATCACTAGGATTCGTAGCCCCCATTATTTCACGGTTTTTAGCAATTGCATTTTTGCCTTCCAAAACTTGTACAACGGTTGGACCAGAAGACATGAATTCAACCAATTCACTAAAAAAAGGACGTTCTTTATGAACAGCATAAAAATTTTCAGCCTCACGTTTGCTCATCCAGACACGTTTAGACGCAATAACACGTAGCTCCGCATCCTCAAGCATTTTAGTAATTGCGCCAGTCAAATTACGACGGGTTGCATCTGGTTTAATCATCGAAAAAGTACGCTCTAAAGCCATTTAACCACCTTTATTTCATTTATAATATTCTCTAGCCATTTCTATAGCGAGCAAGGAGCCCTTTGCCAAGTGACTCTGCAAAAATCTACACAAATTCTCAAAAATATAGAATGAATTATAAAGAAAACTATAAAAATACCTGTAATTGCTCATCCCATCATAAAGATGCGCTACCGACTCTCAATGAATATTGAACCTTCTTGCATAATTTTAAAGGCCTCTCATCAAATTTATCATTGAAGCAATAAAGAAACATAAGAAAAAACATGCAAAATATATACCTTTTTGAAAGCATTCTTCTTTAAAGAGGATGAACCTAGATACTTCGATCTAGGTTTGAAAATCCTTCTACACACATTGAGATCAATCAAAAAATAACCATATAATTAAAAACTATAGCGTACACCTAAAATACCCTGAAGGGACTGTTTTGTTTTACGTCCTTTAACATAATGTGCCTCACCATATAACTTTAACTTCTCACTCACTAAACTGCTCAAACCGATTCCTAACTTACCTGCATTACCCGATAAGTCAGTGGTAAATGAATGCCGTTGATTAATCAATGTATGGTTATTATCTTTATTCTCACGCAACCATGCTGCTGTAATGTACGCAAGTGATGAGGAAGCCATGCGAGAACCAAATTCATATCCTAAAGATATGCCAACCTCACTGCGTAATGAAGTGAATGGACGCATGTTACCTATCATGTCATTCGATAATTTGATTTCTTTACCCTCAACTTGCAACCATGTAAATTGTCCATAAGGCTGCAACCAACTGCTCTTTGACGTCTTAAGTCGATAACCTGCTTCAAAGGAAGTGCCCACCGCCCATTGCCTATAACTTCCCTCAATCCCTAAACCATTCGTTGAAACTGCCTTTAGAGTATTCTGATAATGATTATATTTTAAAATACCATCTAAATACCATCCACTATGATCCAAATAAGTGACATAAGCGCCAATGCCATAAGTATTGATACCGCTCATACCACCCCGTGCATGCCCAATGCGTGCGCGGTCATAACTGCCAAAACCACCTATATAAAATTCTCCGTTTTCCCACTCACTTAAACTATTGATCCCTAAAACAATACCTGTCTGATCCAACTTAAAATCTATATGCTCTGTAGCAATACTCTCTTTAGACTTGATCGCATAGGTCCATAAAGCTGCATTCTTGTTACTTTTATCTAGAATTCCTCTTCCCGCACGCACGGTTTGCATTTCATTGTGAAAAACCATCGCTGGAACCACAGACATAGACAATACCGCATCTGTAGAGGGAGTGGTTAAAAAGTGAGAAACTGAAAGCGTCTCTCTCAATTGTGGAGAAGGCTGTTCTTTATGAACTGGACGCAAAATCATTTGATCGGATAAAGATTGTGAAGATTCTGAAACTATAGCCTGTTGCTTTCCATCAGAAAAATAAAGAGGACTTGCTGGAGGAGACTTCACATGAGTGCGATTTTCTTGAGAGGGAGATACCGAAACACTAGAGACATTCTGTCTTTCTCTTAAATGACGTGGAGGACGTGGCTTAAATTGCTCTTTTTTAGTAGGTTTACGAGGTCCGGTATTTTTTCCTCCAGAAGGAAAACTTTGATCTGATAATGCAACAGGGACCTTCGTTTTCTTGTTTACACACTGTGTTTCAGTATTCGAACGTGTCGTACCTTCAGAGGCTCTACTTAAATACCAAATTGCAGAATAACCACTAGAACTAGCACATCTTTCTCTCTTCAGCAATTGATACTGATAGGTTCCACCATCGACAGCTGTAATGTCCTTGCCCAAAAGATCTTCCAGAGTAAAAGAAGCTCCACCATCTTGGCTTCTATCGGTAACTAACGGAATCTCAGTACCCAAACTATTTTTTTGTGAAAAAAGACCTGTGATTTCACGACCAGAATCTGTAACGCTTATTTTATGATTACCTGCGCCGTAATCAATTGACAAGTAATCACTCAAATCTCCCGTAGCACTAATATTGAATCGAAAATGCAAACTTCCTGAAAGTCTCTCAACATGAAGTGAAATATGACGTCGATCATATGGAATAGAAGTAAAAATAACAGTCCCATCCTTCCCCCCTAAATCTTCAATTTCAATCTGAGGCTTTTCTCCTATATTCCGCTCACCAACCTCAAATATTGTTTCCTCAGGTCTTCCTTCTATAGGAATCTTTTTCTTAGTCGTATGATTTGTCCTATCACCAGCAAATAAATAAAGTTCTCCGTGATCATTGACCCTTACTTCTCCAACAACTTTCTGAATACCAGAGTGAAACCATGACCTAGCAGAATCCGTAATTGTTAAAGTATCCACAAACCCTTGAGGATATACTACTTGAACAGTCTGCCCCTTCAAAGTAGTATCATAAGACTCTCCATGCGCTAAAACGTGCTGCCTGCCGTTCTCAGAGAGCTCTGTAGTCATTGCTCTCCCCCCCTCTTTTCTTTCTCCCGAGTAAAGATTTTGTTCTCCGTTATTTCCCACTTTCGTATTCCAAACCCACGCTCCATCATACACATTCTGCTGTCCCACTACCCCACCTTCCCCCGAAACTGTAGAATTATATGCACTACTTTTTCTCTCCACACTTGTAAGATCAAGACCTTTTTCTTCATGAATAAACTGCTTACCACCAAGGATTTTAGCATCTATTGCATTTCCTCCACGCGTAACTATCTGCATCCCTCCTTTTTTAATAGTAGAATCTATAGAAGTTGCTCCATTTTCAACAATCTCAACACTGCCATCTCCAATTTTACTCTTACTACTAGGAAAACTATTTGTAATCAATGCTGAACCTTTTGGTATCTCTGCTCCATTTCTTACATGTTCTACTATTGTTAGCTCTCCATTCCTGTTTTCAACTGCACTTGCAACTTGTACAAGACAACTACTGATCATTAATACTGAAAAACTTAACTTATGTTTATACTGCATTATCGACACTCCACTCTCAATTATTTAGAAAAACATCCCACGGCTACGTAGGTAACTCGTCTTAGATTGTATCGTAATGTGTTTTATTTATGTTTAAAAACACTTTTTAAGTGTATTTTTTAATATAGACAACTTTAAGTTGCGTGTCTATAAGCAGCTAGAAAGTTCTAACTTAAGGCAGAAAATCTGAATAAAATTCAAATTGTTAACTTGAATTCAAGAAACAATTTGCAATATTTGAAGTTATAGATGAAAAAAACGCTCGTGCCTTCAAAGGAGAGTATAAAGATATCCTTACTATTTGAGAAGATCTCTACACTCTCAAGAAGATAAAATCGAGCGTTATCTGTTTAAACTTGCAAAACAATTACATTCATAAAATTAATCAGCCGTGTACACACATATTTAGAAACTATAGCGTAATCCTAAAATAGCTTGAAGAGCATTCTTAATCTTATGTCCTTTTAGATAATGTGCTTCTGCATAAAGTGTCAGTTTATCATTGACCGAACCGTTTACACCAATTCCCAATTTACCTGCATTACCCGATAAGTCTGTAATAAATTTATGCTGGTTATTAATTGTCGTATAATTATTATTTACATTCTCACGCAACCAAGCTGCCATAATGTAAGCTGTTAATGAAGTTTCTGAATTCACAAAGAATTCATGTCCTGCAGTTAATCCAACTTCACTGCGGAATGAAACCAATGGGCTTAGATCACCTATCATTCCATTTGAAAGTTTTATTTTTTTACCTTCAACCTGCAAACCTGTTAGCTTGATATAAGGCTGCATCCAAGTATTCTGTGCCGGTGTAAAATAACAACCAATTTCAAATGCCCCACCTATCGCCCACTGATTGTAATGACTTTGAATAGCTAAGTCATTCGTGGAGATAGCTTTCAAATTATCTCGGTAATAATTATATTTCAAAACACCGTCCATATACCATCCACGATGATCAAAATAAGTTGCGTAAGTTCCAATGCTATAAGAGCTCAGATCACTATTACCACCTCGTGCATGAGAAATACGTGCTTGATCATAACTACCGAAACCACCAATATACAACTCTCCATGCCCTAATTCACTCAACTGATCAGCACCAAAGACTAAACCTGTCTGCCCAAGCTTAAAGTGTGTATGGCCTGTCGCAATACGTTCTCTGCTCTTAATCGCATAAGTCCATAGTTCGATATCTTTCCTATTTCTGTTCCAAATTTTTCTACCATTCCTTACAATTTGCAACTCATTGTTAAAAACAAGTCCAGGAACTACGGACAACGTTAACACTGCATCTGTAGAGGGTGTTGTTGATGTCTCACCAGGAACAAAAGGATTTTCCGGATCTGGAATAGAGGTTTCTGGTCCACTAAGGCGGTCTGCAGATAAAAACCACACTTTTCCATTTTCATCCTTTCTTTCTTTCAAATCATACATATAAGTTCCACCATCAATGGCGTTAATTTTGTCACCCTTAAGATCTGTCAGCGTAAAATGTGCGCCACCACTTTGATCCATAATTAAATCACGCTTATTTGAAAAAGGATCCGTGATTTCAACTCCAGAATCAGCAACACTTATCGTATGATTCCCAGCACCTTTCTCAACCAAAAGATAATCACCACGGTTATGGGCAATCGTAGTATTGAACGCGAAATGTAAATTTCCTGAAAGATTATTCACATGAAGCTGAGAATAATATGGATCAGAACCTGTAAACGAAAAAATAACACTCCCTTCACCACTTAATTTTTGTATCAAAGAACTTTTTCCATCAAACTCATCAGTAATAGAGTACAGTTTTGTATCTTTTCCATTTAAAATAATATCTTCTACTATGGTACGATGTTGATCATTCCCAGCATAAAGATGAATCTGCCCAGAATGATTTACCTGTGTCTTCCCTTCTAATGTGGCCCCAGCATGCACCCATGATTTTGTTTCATCATTCATTTTTAGATTTTTTACAGATCCATCAGCATATATTTCCTGAATAGCGCTCTCATTTAAAGTAACTCCTATAGCCTTACCGCCTTTAAAGATACGCTGTTTACCACCGCCAAAAACTTCTGTATCAAATGCAAAACCACCATTTTTAGCACTTTGAGATTTTTTTCCAACCTCTTGTACGCCCCCTCGCATAACTTTCGTATCCCAAACTTTTCCGCCATCATATACTTTTTGTTGGCCTAGTGTTTCATCTTGACCATAAATGATAATATGAAAAGCACTACTCCCATTAACTTCTCCTCCAACATCCCCCTCCCCGAAAACAAGTTGCTCACCACCATAAATTTTAGTCCCCTCTACTTTTCCTCCATTTCCAACACTTTGTCGTCCTCCTTCTTTAACGACAGCATTTTTTGAAAAGCCTTGTTTTCCCTTTAAAGCCTCAACATTTTCAATTCCACCATGTTCAATTTTACTATTCTCACTGAGACCTCCTGCATACACATAAAGCTCTGCACCATTCCTTACAGTGTTATTAATGGATCGCCCTGGGCTATCACTCTCCCCATCATTTGAAATGTATGCTTTACCTTCATTATCAAGGACATAATTTTCTAATAGCGCCCCATCTTTAATGAAGATAAGTTCAGGTTTTTTAAGAAACGCAATATTTTGTTCTTGTACATTATACCTGACATTGTCACGACGACTGCTGTCAAGCTCCTGTTGACTCGCAAACACTCTAGTGCCCTTATCCTCAGTAAAATCGCTAGGCTTTTTTAAAAAGCCTAATTCGTTGCGCGCCCTTATAATAACATCATTAGATGCTCCAAGTATGCATCTTCCTGTTTTCATATCCTCGTTGTATTGATCCTGAAATATTTTGCCATTTTCATAACTTGAAGATTGACAAAAAAGTGGTATTCCCCTCTCATTTGCAGCAGCAGCTTGCACAAAACAGCTGCTCAACATGAGTATCCAACAATGTCGTTTCCATTTATATTGTAGAGCCATATCCTCCCCCTTCACGCCTGCATAGACACTAAACGTAATTAGCTCTACAAAACATATTTTCAACCTTAGATTGCAAACAATCCTTCTTAAAAATCCTCCTTATCTCATACAAAACTGTTCTCTACAGGTTTTTTAATACTTTTTTGATCAAGAATATAAGGGCGTTTTTATAGTGCTTCTTTAGCATTTTCTCGGAGTTTTCTTATCAAAGAAAAAAGTAATGCATAATAAAGTATATAAGGGTATACAGTTTATCATGAAAAGCAAAGCCACATGCTCTGAAAAATTGTTCTCTGAACCTTCATTAAAGATCTTTAAAAACAATCATATATTTAAAGATAACCAAAAAATAACCATATAATTAAAAACTATAGCGTACACCTAAAATACCCTGAAGGGACTGTTTTGTTTTACGTCCTTTAACATAATGTGCCTCACCATATAACTTTAACTTCTCACTCACTAAACTGCTCAAACCGATTCCTAACTTACCTGCATTACCCGATAAGTCAGTGGTAAATGAATGCCGTTGATTAATCAATGTATGGTTATTATCTTTATTCTCACGCAACCATGCTGCTGTAATGTACGCAAGTGATGAGGAAGCCATGCGAGAACCAAATTCATATCCTAAAGATATGCCAACCTCACTGCGTAATGAAGTGAATGGACGCATGTTACCTATCATGTCATTCGATAATTTGATTTCTTTACCCTCAACTTGCAACCATGTAAATTGTCCATAAGGCTGCAACCAACTGCTCTTTGACGTCTTAAGTCGATAACCTGCTTCAAAGGAAGTGCCCACCGCCCATTGCCTATAACTTCCCTCAATCCCTAAACCATTCGTTGAAACTGCCTTTAGAGTATTCTGATAATGATTATATTTTAAAATACCATCTAAATACCATCCACTATGATCCAAATAAGTGACATAAGCGCCAATGCCATAAGTATTGATACCGCTCATACCACCCCGTGCATGCCCAATGCGTGCGCGGTCATAACTGCCAAAACCACCTATATAAAATTCTCCGTTTTCCCACTCACTTAAACTATTGATCCCTAAAACAATACCTGTCTGATCCAACTTAAAATCTATATGCTCTGTAGCAATACTCTCTTTAGACTTGATCGCATAGGTCCATAAAGCTGCATTCTTGTTACTTTTATCTAGAATTCCTCTTCCCGCACGCACGGTTTGCATTTCATTGTGAAAAACCATCGCTGGAACCACAGACATAGACAATACCGCATCTGTAGAGGGAGTGGTTAAAAAGTGAGAAACTGAAAGCGTCTCTCTCAATTGTGGAGAAGGCTGTTCTTTATGAACTGGACGCAAAATCATTTGATCGGATAAAGATGGTGAAGATTCTGAAACAATAGCCTGTTGCTTTCCATCAGAAAAATAAAGAGGACTTGCTGGATATGCTCCTTCAATAATTTGACTTCCAAGAGTTGAAACAGTTAGAGATACAGAAGCTGGAGATTTTTGCCTTAAGTTTTGGCGGTTTTCTCTTCGATGTGGCAACTTAATCGTATGCTCTTTTGTAACGGTAATAGTTGAAAGAGAAGAGACTAATTGATTTTGATTTAAATGCCGCGCAGACCTGCTCCTACTACGCGGCAAACTGTTGAGAAATGAAACATTATCAATAAATACCGCAGATAAATACCAAACTTTTTCACCCCCATCCTCATCAATTCTCTGTTTTAAACCATACGTATAGGTTCCGCCATCAATAGTTTTAACATTTGCACCAGAAAAGCTTCTCAGAGTAAAATGTGCTCCTCCACTTTGATCAACAATTAAATCAAGTTCTGTTGAAGAAGGATCAACAATTTCAATACCGGAATCTACAATACTTATTGTGTGAAAACCCCGGCCATTCTTGATAAAGAGATAATCACCCTCTCCTTCTGCAAGGCTGACATTAAAATCAAAATGTAGACTTCCCAAAAGATTATCAATATAAAGCTTAGAGTAATGTAAATCGGATTCTGTAGAAGTAAAAATAATATTTCCCACACCGCTTAGCTTCTTAATATAGGTTTCTGTGTTTCCATATCCAGTAGAAATAGAGTATAATTTGGTGTTTTCTCCCTCTAAATTAATATCGTCTACTGTTGTCTGATAATTTTTATATTCAGTATAAAAGCTATTATTTCCAGCATAAAGATGGACTTGTCCAAAATCATGAATCTTTATTTTTCCTTTCAACATAGCACCAGCAAAAACCCATGAATTGGCTCCTTCTTTAATTGTTAGATTTTTTACAATGCTACCAGCATGAACTTCTTGAGCAGCATGGCGGTGTAAAGTCACAATATCCGCCTCTCCTCCCGCTAATACCCGCTGTACCCCACCCGCGAAAACCTCAGTATTCAGGGCTAAGCCACCACTTTTTTGTATAAAACTATCATCATCTGCAAACCATTTAGCAAGAGTTTGTATTCCTCCACTCATCACTTTTGTTCCCACAGCCATCCCATCATCATATACATTCTGCTGTCCCAGCGTGTCACCTTGACCATAAAGTGTCGTGTTATAAGTGCTGCTCCCCACAATTTCACCATTTACGTAACCATCTCCGAAAACAAGCTGCTCACCACCATAAATTTCAGCTCTCAATGCGGATCCTCCTCCCTCCACTCTTTGTTTTCCACCCTCGTAAATAATCGTAAATTCTGAGATACCCTGTTCCCCTACAATCTCTGAACCACCATTTTCAATTGTTGTATTCTTACTAAAACCACCAGTCTTAACATAGAGTGTTGCAGTTTCTGGAACTGTATTATTAATGGATAATTTAAAATCATCCGTTTCTCCATCACCAGCAATATAAACTATGCTATTGTCACCGAGTATGGAGTTTTGTAAAATTTTTTCACCTAGACCAGTAATGAAATCCTCTGCATAAAAACTGAAATCACCTGTATAAGAATTGGGTATAGAATCTTCCGAAGGAGAAACAGTGTTGTCTTGCTCAAAAGAGTTATCTATAGGCAACTCCGTATGAGATGGAGAAAAGATAGGAGTAGAAATTTTTTCCAATGTAGATGGTGTCGATAAAGACCAAATCTTTCCACCATTATGATCTTTTTTCTTTAGAGCGTACATGTAGACTCCATTATCAACAGTAGCTATCTCTTCACCCCCAAAATCTATCAGAGTAAAATGCGCATTTCCGCTTTGATCATGAATTAAATCAAGCTCCAAAACTAAGTTCTGATTTTGTGGAAGAGAATTGGTCATTTCAGCACCAGAATCGATAACGCTGATGGTGTGATGACCTGCTCCTTTTTTTATAAGAAGATAATCACCGCGCTGTTCTGCAAAATTAGTATTAAACCTAAAATGTAAATTACCTGAAAGATTACCGACCTCAAGTTTAGAGTAATGTGGATTAAACACGGTAGAAGTAAAAACAACGCGTCCATCCCCGCTTAGATCCTCAATCAAAGAGCTTTCACCATCCATCTTGGAAGCAATAGAGTATAATGTGGTATCTTTGCCATTTAAAACAATTTTTTCTACTTCAGTATGAGATTGCTCAGCACCAGCATAAAGATAAATCCGTCCAGAATCATGAATCATGGTGTTTCCTTCTAATGTTGCACCAGAATGTAACCACGATTGTGCTTGATCCTTAATCGTTAAATCTTTTACATAGCCTCCTAAATCTATTGCTTGAAAAGCATTCCCTTGTAAGAGAACACCAATAGCGATTCCTCCTGCTAAAACGTGTTGTTCTCCACCAGAAAAAATCTTCGTATCAAATGCAAAACTGCTATAATGGTCTAGATCTTTTTCCACAAAAAGATTTTGTACCCCTCCTTCCATGATCTTTGTGCTAAAAACCTCTCCATCATCATACACATTCTGGTATCCTAGCACTCCATTTTTACCAGAAACGACAGTGTCATAGGCGCTACTCCTTACCATCTCACCTTTGATATCAGACTTTCCTGAAACAAATTGCTCACCACCGTAAATTTGAGCCCCTTCAGTTTTCCCCCCATCTTCAACCTTTTGTTTTCCCCCTCTCTTAACTGTACTATCCTGTGAAAGACCCTGTGTTCTAATAAGTTCAGTACCACCTCTTTGAATTGTCGTATACAGGCTAAAACCACCGTTATAAACGGAAAGCTTTCCAGCATCTTTAACTATATTACTAATTGAAGTTTCTCCATTGCTATCAACTTTCTCACTGGTACTATCAAAGCTAGGATCAGCAATCGTAACAATCATTCCCTTTTCAATTGTGCGTTCTGTGAGATCATTCGATAATGAAGCCATCGCAGATGGTTGCAAGTTAAAATCAGAAAATAAAGAGGTATTTTCCTCATCAAGAGCATAATTCGCATCTAAATACCAAATTTTACCATTGCTCTTATTTTTTCTATGTTTCAAACTGTACATGTAGGTTCCGGCATCAATAGCTCTGATTTTTTCACCAAAAGTGTTTGTCAGAGTAAAATGAGCGTTTCCACTATGATCAGAAATTAATTTAAGCTTTTTGTGGGAAGGGGTTGTAACCTCACCTCCAAAATCAGTAATACTTATTGTATGATAACCTGAACCACTTTTTTTAATAACAAGATAATCACTAAGATGCTTGGCAAAGTTGACATTAAACTCAAAATGTAAAGAACCTGATAGATCATCAATATTAAGCTTAGAGTAATGCTTATCAGCCCCAAAAGATGTAAAAATAACTCTGCCACTTCCAGTTAAATTCTGGATATTAACCTGAGAGAGAGTAGCGTTATTTTTAGTTGCAATAGAGTATAACTTGGCATCTTCTCCATTTAAAATAAGATTTTCTACTTCCGTAACAGCTTCACCATTCCCAGCATAAAGATAGAGGTTGCCAAAATCATTAACATTTGTATCCTTATCTAATATTGCACCAGCAAAAACCCATGATTGTGCTTGGTGATTAATTGTTAGATTATCCGCGTATCCAGAATCATATATCTTCTGAGTAGCTCTATCATATAAAGTAACTTCGCTCGCATTCCCTCCTGCTAAGATATTCTGCGCACCATTTTTAAAAAGTTCGGTACTAAATGCAAAAGCCCCCTCATTGATTGTAAAATCCTCATTTTCTGTATCAGCTGTATCAGTATCTTCTGAGAATCCATTATTAAAATTCTCTTTACCATCAAGATTCTGGACACCTCCTTTCATAACCTTTGTGTCAACAACCATCCCCCCACTATAGACACTTTGTAGTCCTAGGATTCCATCTTCAGCATAAATTTCGGTGTTATAAGCACTACTTCCCTTATCTTCACGCAACAAACCAGTTCCAAGAACCCCCTTCCCAAAAATAATCTGCTCACCACCATAGATTTTAGCCCCCTCAGCATTTGCACCACTCTCAACAATTTGTTTACCACCTTTTTTAACAGTGGCATATTCTGAACTGCTCAGATTTTGGACGAATTCAATACCACCACTCTCAATTGTCGTATCCCTGCTAACACTTGCTGCATCAATGTAGAGTTTTCCACCTTCTTGAACCGTATTATTGATGGAATAGCCTGCATCTTCATATTTAAAGCTATTTATTTCAGAATCTTCAGAGTCACGATTAGTAATATAGATAGTAGCACCATCACTTATTATTGAATTTGTGAGTACTTCAAAGAATAGGTTTTCTAATCTCTTCCTTTCCTCTTCTGAAGACTTATTTCCTTCTACTATCTGTTTATTCTCTATCCTTTTTGATCCCCCTTTTTTTTCTTTTAATCCCCTCACTTCCGATAACAATTTTTTTGTCTCTTCTAGATGTTCACTGATACTTACTGGTGTTAATAACTTTTCTTTTGGTGTAGCTACTCCATCTGCACTCGCAATCTTGACAAAAAAACCACTGGTCATTAATGCACAAAAACTTAATTTCAAATTGCGTTGCATTATTCACACTCCATAATTTCAAATTTAAATTCCCCCATTTAGAAAAAAGTGCATAGACCAAAACAACTCAATGCAATTGCTCAACCTCATGTTTTTTAAGATAACAAAGCGTTGATGGATTAAACTCTGACAAATCAAATATACACCCTGTGTTTTAAAATGCATGCACAACTAAAAGATTTAATTTCTTTTAGTTACACTTAAAAAGTGTTATAATTACATCTATGAAAAATATTTTTGAGATACCAAAGGCTGATCTATAAATAAGATTGATCCCTCAATAGATAAAAATGGCATTAAACATTAAAGAAAACAGTAATGTTAATGAGAGCGGCCTTTGTATCCACATATTTCTTCCTCTACAGCATTTAAAACAGTGTCTTTATTCTACTTAACTTGGATAATCTAAAGAACACTTATTCATGCTCATCAAGCCATAATCATTGTTCTAATATATAAGAAACGTCATAATACCGACTCGACAGTGATTTGAAATTTTTATAATTATAGTCAGTTAACTCATCATTTGATTTGTCATATACTGAAAGGGACATTCTATTCATGTCTATAAACTTAGAAATGCAAGGTACAAGAAACAGAAATTCCCCTCGTCGCATTTTGTTTGCAAGCCTTATTGGCCCAACAATTGAATTCTTTGATTTCTATGTCTTTGCCACTGCCGCAGCTCTCATATTTCCTCATGTGTTTTTTCCAACACAAAATGATCAGATTGCCATTTTACAATCTTTCCTGATCTTTGGAGCGGCCTTTTTTGCTAGGCCCTTTGGATCAATTGTTTTTGGACATTTTGGAGATAAAATTGGAAGAAAAGCAACACTTATTGCTTCTCTTCTCACAATGGGTCTTTCAACAGTCATTATTGGTTTTCTTCCTACTTATGAAACCGCTGGATGGTTTGCCCCTTTCCTCTTGACCTTGTGCCGTATTGGACAGGGAATGGGATTAGGAGGAGAATGGGGAGGAGCTGTTTTGCTCGCAACAGAAAATGCCCCTCCAGAAAAGCGCGGCTGGTACGCGATGTTCCCCCAATTGGGTGTTCCAATCGGTTTATTTTTATCTATTGCCGTTTATTTAGGTCTGTTGCATTTCCTTGATCATGAGGAACTTTTAGCTTGGGGATGGCGCATTCCTTTTATTGCTTCAGTTGTTTTTATGATTATAGGATTATGGGTCCGTCTTTCAATCAATGAAACTGTTCAATTCAAAAAAACTCTTGAAAGTAAAGAACGTGTCAAAGTTCCTATCATCGATGTCTTTTTAAAATGTCCACGAATCCTATTTCTTGGAATATTTTCTGGTATGGCAACATTTGTTTTGTTTTACTTGGTCACCGCATATTTGTTAAGCTACTCAACAAACCATCTGCAATTGCCATTTTATCAAGCTCTTCAAGTCGAAATTGTTGGTGCTATTTTTTGTGGAATTTTTACTGTCATCACTGGAAAACTCGCTGATCGTATTAGACGTAGAACTTTGATGATTTGGGTTACAATCATCACCGGTAGCTATTCTTTTGCAATTCCTTATTTCTTAAATTCTGGAGTTATAGGAGTCCTTGCAATGTCTGTTATCGGTTTGTCTATCATGGGGATGATATACAGCCCTCTTGGTGCTGTTTTGGCTTCACCATACCCAACAGCAATTCGATATACTGGTTCTTCTATTACTTTCAACTTATCGGGTATCGTAGGAGCCTCTCTTGCGCCTTATATTGCAGAATATCTGGTACAACATTTTGATACATCTTATATCGGCTATTATTTGCTTCTTGCTTCTTTTATTTCACTGATTTGCTTCGTCGGATTTACAGATGATGAAATATCCAACTAAAATATAATAAAGAAGAATAAAATAAGTACTGGCAGCAAAAATGCTGCCAGTTTCATTTTTAAAGACATGGGTTGCCGTATTTTCCACCACAATATTCCCGCGAACAAGGCACTCAAAAAGAAAAATAAAAAATCTGCAATATTGCTTATATAAGCAACAGTAAACATTCCTGATAGGATATGTGTTGTTCCCAACCACGAAACGCAAAAAAAAGCCAATATCACAGCCCATAAAACAAGCAAAATTCGATCAATTATCATGATGCCGTTTCATTTTTTTAATTGTAGGCCATATATTTAATATGCCTAAAAGAAAAATCACAATAAAAACCCAACGCCCTCCCCCTGATCCTTTCGCAATAAAAAGCGCTGGATTTACTATTCCTATCAATCCTATAAAAATCAGAACAACAGAGATGAGGCGCATTAAACCTGTTTTTCCCAACAACGATCTTCAGTCTGTTGCCAATACGTTAAATTATGATTTTCCATTTTATATTTTTTCCACTGTGCACGAACAAGACTCAACTGCTCATCATCTCTACCATCAAATATCACAACAAGCCGTTGATAAGTATCAATATTCGAACATACGGCTCCCTCTATGAGAAAACGAATCTTTGAATCATTCGGATTTTCTTGTCCTGTCGTCAGAAATACAGGCTGAAAGTTTGAATATTGATCACACTCAGTTCCATGTCCAATAAATGATTCATCCGCATAAACCCATAAATGCATATCCATAGAATCGCGTTGTTCTTCACTTACACATTGTATTGTTACCTTACCAAAACGAGCCAATGCACGCTCTACAAGCGTTGGCAAAATATCTTTCAGCGTTGACTGCGACAAATGATAGAATAGAATATCCAACCTCTTAAGCCCTCATCACTCTTTATAAAAAGCTAACATCTTTTTTAGAGAAACTTCCATACCCACAGTATAAAAGGAAACGGTTCAAGATATAAACCCTCTTTTTTGATTGAGATGCATTATCTTTTTGCACGTGTCTTTAAAAGACAAAAAATTTTAATTTCAACGTTAATAAAAATTTTTTTAAGTTATTTTCTAGATTCTTTGTAGACTATAGTTGAAAATAAAATATAATGTACGGAAAATTTAAAGAGGACCTCATAGGCAATTTTATATTATTTATTTGGTTAAAATATCCAATTCATAGAAGGATATTTTTTCGAACTTTATTACATTTTAACCGAAAGCAGTAAAAATATTTGCTATCGAATTAAAGACTGAGGATTTTCCCCAATTTATGCGTATTATTGAGTTCTACATCCTGAAACGTGTCCTTGTTTTGTTTAGTTCTGTTATGATTGCAGCAGTGGGCGTTAGTTGGACAGTACAAATTCTCGCACGGATAAACTTTCTCACAACAAGTAAACAAACACTCCTCACAGTCTTAGAATTTTCACTCTCATTGGTTCCTTCTGTTGTTTTTCTTGTCATTCCATTTGCATTAGTGATCGCAATTACAACCATCCTTTCAGCAATGCATCAAGACTCAGAACTTGCTGTCATCAATGCCTCTGGTTTTCCTAAAAGTACTGTTTGGAAACCTATTCTTCTTCTTGCTATTGTTGCATCCTGTATCTCCTTTTCTATAGCTAATTTTGTTGTTCCTCAAGCGCGTCTTCATATGCGACAAATGCTAGCAAGCGCTCATTTTGATCTTATTAATCTATTCATTAATGAAGGAAGCTTCCAAAAACTCGCCAATAACCTTTACATAGAAATTGGCGAACGAAATCCAAATGGAACACTTGAACGCCTTTTCATTGCCGACCAGCGTGATCCTAAGACTGATCTTTTTTATTATGCAACAGACGCATCCATTGTGAGCAATAAAAACGGTAGTTTTTTGGTTCTCAATAACGGTGAAATAGAAAGAGTCAACCATCAGAATAACAATGTTTCAATCGTTCAGTTTAGCTCATATACTTTTAGCCTAGGAGAGTTTATCCCCAGTGATAAAGCACCTACTCTTTATCCAAAAGATCGATCTCTTTCTTATTTACAAAATCCTGATCCAAAAGATCCCTACTATCAACGAAAACCACTCCAATATAAAGCTGAGTTTCACCGCAGATTAACACAATGGCTCTACCCTATTGTTTTTTCACTTATTGCATTAGCAGCAGCAGGAGATGTAAGCTCCCATCGACAAGCTCGTCATTCCGAAAATTTCTCGGCAATTGCCCTTTCTTTTCTGGTGTATTGGATAGGATATTTTTTCGCAGAAAAAGCAAAGAACGATCTTGCATACGTTCCTCTCCTTTATATTATGCCCATAGGGACAAGTGCGTTTGTCTTTTTTATGCTTTTAACGAATCATAAAATTGGGCTCCCCACAAAAGTTAATGAGATTATTCAAATCGCTTTTCAAAAAGTAATGAACAAATTTGAACATCGAAAATCTCAAGATTCCTCGGATGAAACATCATGATTGGGTGGACACTTGGACGATACTTTTTTATACGTTATCTTAAAATAACTTGTTATTTCTGGGGAAGCATTTTTGTTCTTGCTCTTTTAATCGATTTCACAGAGAACTCCGGTAGGCTATCCTCCATTCCACATCATACAGCAAAAGATGTATTTTTCCTCTCTGTTTTACGCATCCCTTTTATCATGCAACAACTTATCCCTTTCATTGCACTCTTTTCTGCAATGGCAACACTTATCTCGCTCAACAAAAAACTTGAACTTGTGGTGACTCGTTCAATCGGTGTTTCTGCATGGCAATTTCTTATGCCAGCTTGTTTGGGAGCTTTTCTTTTGGGATTATTTTCAATTCTCCTCATTAATCCACTTGCTGCATGGGGATTTTCTCAAGCAGAAAAAAAGATGACTGAATGGCGCAATAACAATGTACTAACACCTCTTCATAATACAGGTATCCACTGGTTAACACAACGTACAAATTTAGGCAGAACAACCATTGGTGCTAAATTTATCACCGACCAAGGACTTTCTCTTCTCGATGCAACCTTTGTACAATACAAGGACAACGCAACCGTCAAAAATTGGATTAACACCCCAAAAGCAACCTTGACTAATGGATCTTGGCTATTAACAAACGGAACAATCTATAAAATAGGGCATCCTCCTGAAAAATTTACCGTGTTGCAAATAAAAACCAATCTAAAACCTGAATTTTTAACGGAACGTTTAGCGAATCCCGCGACTATTCCATTTTACCAATTGCCAAAAAAAATTATGATTGCACGTTCATTTGGCTATTCTGCTAATAATTTTGATATGTATTTCCAATCTTTGATTGCATTACCGGCATTGCTTGTGGCAATGACCCTCATTGCAGCAACTGTATCTTTAAATTTTACGCGTTTCGGACAATCTAGAACGTTGATTCTTGGTGGAGTAATAGCTGGGTTTATGCTTTATGTTATTTCCGTACTTGTTCAAGCTTTTGGTAATGCTGGATATATTCCACCAATTATTGCAGCTTGGACACCCGTTGTTATTGCGTTATTCTTAGGAATCTCTTTTTTACTTCATAAAGAGGATGGCTAAGTGAAAGCATTAACACTTAAAAAAATTATTTTAAAAAAATTAAGTGCTCTCGCTTTTAAAAGTGTTATGGGGGTTATTTTAGGAGGCGCTTTGTCTTATTGTGCGCACGCTCAAAGCCTTATGTCTCCTTCTCAAAGTCGCATTCGAAATCCGGAACGTCCTCTTTTGCTCTCTGCGGATGAACTCATCTACAATCGTGATGAAAACACTGTTTCTGCACAAGGTAATGTCCAAATCGAATATGATGGCAATAAAGTTGTCGCTCAAAAAATTATTTACAATCAAAAAACAGGACGGCTTATAGCACAAGGGAACGTTGAAATTACTGAAAAGGATGGTAATAAAATTTATTCCAACCAAATTGATATGACCAAAGATCTTGGCGAGGGTTTTGTAAACGCCTTACGTATTGATACAGCCAACAATGTTCACTTTTCAGCCCAAAATGCTACACGCAAAAACAATCACATAACAGTCTTTGAAAATGCAACCTATACAGCCTGTGAACCTTGCTCTTATAAACCAGATAGAGACGTCCTATGGAAAATTAAAGCAAGAAAGATCATATGGAATAATAGCATCAAAAAAATTCGGTTTGAAAATAGCAGTTTTGAAGTTT
Organism: Bartonella sp. TS82HLJMH; assembly: GCF_042193495.1. Lineage (NCBI taxonomy): Bacteria > Pseudomonadati > Pseudomonadota > Alphaproteobacteria > Hyphomicrobiales > Bartonellaceae > Bartonella > Bartonella sp. TS82HLJMH. Next base: position 74,754 of record NZ_JBHILU010000002.1, read on the forward strand.
TTGGTGTCCCGATTATAAAATTTCCAAATTTTGAGATCTATGATCCAACTGTCAGGCGTGCTAGCGGTCTGCTTACTCCTCATTTTTTTTATACTGATTATCTCGGTATGGGGATAAAGAATTCTTATTTTTGGAATCTCGCCCCTCACTATGATTTTACCCTTTCTTCTACCGTTTATACCCAACAAGGGCTTTTAACCGAAGGAGAATGGCGTCAACGTTTTAAAATGGGCAGTTATAATATTCGCTTTGCTCATATATACCAAATGAAACGGCATAGATTTGATAATGATACGATTGACGCACAGCATAAAAACCGTTATATGCTGGCAACAAAAGGGGACTTTCGTATTAATTCACACTGGACTTATGGATGGGATATTCTTGCACAATCAGATCGGCATTTTAGTCGTGCCTATAAACTTGAAAACTATAGCAATCCTACACAACTTTCTCAGATCTATCTGAATGGTCTTGCAGGAAAAAATTATTTTGATATGCGTTTTTATCATTTTAAAGTTCAAGATTCAATATTGAATGATCCTCATTATGAACGTCACTCTCGGCAAGCTTGGGTCCTACCGCGCATCGATTATTTTTTCACACCAGATGAACCCATTTATAATGGAGAGCTTACCTTCCATAGTAATATGCAATCAATTTATCGTCGTCATACTGACTTCAGTTCTACCGACCAAAACGGAAACCCGTTCAACATAGTAAGACTTTCTGGTATGGCTGGAAACAGTTTGCGTTTAACAAACGAGCTTCAGTGGAAAAAGCGCTTCAACACGCACAACGGACTCATCTTAACCCCCCTTCTCTCTCTACGAGCTGATATCATTACAACCAATGCAAGCGAAAATTATACAGCTTCTACAGAAAACAATTCCTCATCCGCAATTCATGGTTCAACAATTCGTGGCATGGCAACAGCAGGGTTAGAACTACGCTATCCCTTCCTTATTACAGCGGATCATTCTACACATATTATAGAACCAACCGCACAAATTTTTATACGCAATAATGAACAATATATTGGACAAATTCCTAATGAAGATGCTCAAAGCTTTGTCTTTGATGCAACCACTCTCTTTCAACGAGATAAATTTTCTGGTTATGATCGTGTAGAAGGTGGCACAAGAGCCAATATAGGTCTAAGATATTCTGGAAGCTTTAATGACAATTGGTCTCTTTATGGTCTTGTTGGACAATCCTTTCATCTAGCAGGAAAGAATTCTTTTGCAGAAAAGGACTTTGTCAATGTCGGTATTCATTCTAGCTTAGAGGCAAAACGTTCAGACTATGTTGCAATGTTTGGTGCAACCCATAAAAGTGGTTTTTCCTTAGAAACGCGTGGACGCTTTGATAAAAAAACAGGAAAAATCCGCCGTAGTGAAATCGAAGCATCACAAAAATGGCAAAATTTTTGGGCGGCTCTACAATATGCCTATATCGCAAAGCAACCAGATTATGAATATCCTCAAGAGCGCCAAGAAATTTCTTTTCAAACAGGACTTAAACTGGCAGATTATTGGTCTATTAATAGCAACGCCGGTTATGATTTAGTATCTGGTACATTTGTAAAGCGAGGAATTAGCTTGAATTATACAGATGAATGTTTCGGGTTAACATTCGGTTATCAACAGGTAACGAATCCAGGCAGGAAAACACCCTTGCAAAACTTTAATTTCTCTCTTTCATTGCGTACGATTGCAGATATCGGAAAAAAGATAGATTAATTTATAAAGAGAATGTATCAGTCATTTAACTTATCATTGTTTTTATGAAAAAAAACGTATATTTTGAGTAACTGATAAGAATTGATAAACAATGCGAAAGCCTATTCACATGAATAAATTGAAAAAGCGTGTTCTTGCTTTATTTTATATTGCGTCTTTGAGCATAAGTAGCCTGCTAATAAATGAATTTTTGATTCCAACGGTCTTTGCGCAGACTTCTATTGTTGTTACAGTTAATGGCAACCCCATCACAAATTATGATATACAAAGGCGCCTAGCTTTTCTCAGATTACAACAAAGGCAAGGCAATTTGGTGGCCCAGGCTAAAAAAGAGCTTATCGATGAAACGCTAAAAAATATTGAAATAAAACGTCGTAATATTGAAGTAAGTAATGATGAAGTTGATAGAGCTTTTGAGAATTTTGCGACACAAAATAATATGACGATTGATCAGCTCAACCAGATTTTGATCCAAACTGAGATCACTGTGCAACACTTTAAAGATTACATCCGTGGACAAATAGGATGGGGGCGTCTTGTTAGTGCACGCTATCAAGCTGAAACAGGTATGATTAGTGAACAAGAAGCTGTACGCAGGATATTAAAAAATGGTGGTGTAAAACCTTCAACCAATGAATATACATTACAGCGAATTGTTTTTGTCATTCCTGCACATCGTCGTTCAGAAATTTTTGAAAGACGTCAAAGAGAAGCAAGCAATTTTCGCGCACATTTCCGTGGATGTGCCAATGCTCACAATCAAGCAAGAGGTATTTTAGACGTTACTATCCGCCACTTAGGAAAGTTTCTGGAGCCCCAACTTCCCAATGCATGGGAACAAGCTATTCTTGCAACGCCTGCTGGAAAAATGACAAAATTACAAGAAACATCTGATGGAATCGAAGCAATTGCTGTCTGCAAAATAAAAAGAGTTTCTGATGATTATGTCGCTCGACTGATATTTTCTCTTCAAGATAGTAAAAAAAGAAGCCCGCAAAAACTTGAAGAATTAAGCGACAAATATTTAGGAGAACTGCGGCGAGTGGCACGCATTCAAAATTCATAATGGCTGCTCTTATTGTTAGCGGTGGTGATCCTGCTGGAATTGGTCCTGAAATAGTACTAAAAGCGTGGAATTTGCGTGTTACGCGCCAAGTTCCACCTTTTGTGCTTCTTGCTGATCCAGATGTTATTCGTTCGCGCGCTCGTTTTTTACAGATTGATGTTGAGGTGCAATCTGTTTTAATCAATAATTCCGCAAAAAATTTTCAAAATGCTCTTCCTATCATACCGTTAAAAAACAAACAAAGTGACCAATTAGGTATACCTTCATCGAATAATGCCGCTGGAATCATTGAAGCAATTCAACGCTGTGTTCAATTGATTCAAAATGGCCATGCATGTGCACTTATCACTTGTCCTATTGCAAAAAAGAATCTTTATGATGCCGGTTTTCAATTTCCAGGTCATACAGAATTTTTAGCCGATTTAGCCCATAAAGCTTTTCATAAATGTTACCATCCAGTTATGATGTTAGCAGGACCTCGATTAAAAACAGTACCAATAACTGTTCATATTCCATTTAAAAATGTTCCTTCACAGCTTACCCGTGATTTAATTATTCAAACGGTACTTATTACTGAATGTGACTTAAAAACACGGTTTAAAATAACGTCACCCCGACTAGCTGTTGCTGGTCTTAATCCTCATGCTGGAGAAGGAGGTGCAATGGGAAAAGAAGATATTGAAGTTATCACTCCTGCTATTGAATATCTTAAAAAGAAAGGACTCAATATTGCAGGACCGCTGCCTGCCGACACAATGTTCCATGAATGCGCAAGAAAGGCATATGACGTTGCCATTTGTATGTATCATGATCAAGCCCTTATCCCTGTTAAAACATTAGACTTTGATAGTACTGTTAATGTCACGTTAGGTCTCCCTTTTATTCGCACGTCTCCAGATCACGGAACTGCTTTTGACATTGCTGATAAAGGGATAGCCTCTCCCGAAAGCTTTATTGCTGCTCTTAAACTTGCAAATCAACTTGCCGAAAATAGTTTAATACCATGCCAATAGATAATCTCCCTCCTCTACGTGAGGTCATTGATATATATGGATTACAAGCGCATAAATCTTTGGGGCAAAATTTTCTTTTTGATCTTAATTTAACATCTAAAATTGCTCATCACGCAGGTAATATAGAAGGAAAACCTGTTCTTGAAATTGGTCCTGGTCCTGGAGGTCTCACACGTGCCTTGCTAGCAAAGGGCGCCATTGTAACAGCAATAGAACGCGATGAACGCTGCATACCAGCTCTCTTAGAAATAGAAAAACACTATCCTAAAAAATTAAAAATTATTTGTAATGATGCACTGAAGCAAGACTTCTCAAAACTCTTTGAAACAAGCCCAGAAAAACCTCGCATTATTGCAAATCTTCCCTATAATATTGGGACACAACTCTTATTAAATTGGCTTTTGACTGAACCATGGCCTCCTTTTTATGAATCAATGACATTGATGTTTCAACGTGAAGTTGCCAAACGGATTACAGCTAAACCTCAATCTACTCATTATGGACGTCTTAGTGTCTTAACTGGCTGGCGTACCACTGCTAAAATTGCTTTTGATGTGCCCCCTCAAGCCTTCATACCAATACCTAAAGTAACTTCTTCCGTTGTTCATATTATTCCGCGAATACAACCTCTTGCCTGCTCTGCACAAAAACTAAGCCTCGTCACAAAAACCGCCTTTGGACAAAGACGAAAAATGCTTCGTCAAAATCTCAAAACACTTGGAGGTGAAGTGCTGTTAGAAAAAGCTGGAATTGATGGAACACGCCGTGCTGAAACGCTATCGGTTTCAGAATTTGTAACTTTAGCGCATCTAGTGCTCTAAAAAACTGCACTTTTTGTTATGCAACCTTTTTTAATCAAGACATTTATCGATCTTTTCAGCAATAAGCCCATCAACAAAAGAGTCAAGATAAGAACAGCGCTTGCGTTTTACGGTTTCAGCTAAATAAATTGATTTAATAAAAGATAAAGACTGATCTAAATCTTCGTTAATCACAACATAATCATAAGAACGCCAATGCGTTAACTCCGTTCGTGCATTTTCCAATCGTAAATTGATAATATCTTGACTATCTTCTGCTCGACGATGTAAACGCGAAACAAGCTCTTTCATTGATGGTGGAAGAATAAAAACAGATACAGTGTCTCCTAGCATCTTTTTTTGCAGCTGCTCGGTACCTTGATAATCAATATCAAATAACATATCACGGCCAGCACTCAATGCTTTTTCAACAGTTTCATGTAAAGTGCCATAATAATTTCCGTGAACTTCTGCCCATTCAATAAATTCATCTCTATCACGCTTATATTCAAACTCTTCCTTTGAAATAAAGTGATAATGCAGTCCATCTACTTCACTAGGACGCCTTTTCCTTGTGGTCATACTTACGGAAAGCTCTAATTGTCCATCTTTTAGAAGTAATCGAGAAATTGTTGATTTACCAGCACCTGAAGGTGAAGAGAGAATAAATAAAAAACCGCGGCGTTGATTTATTTTTATAGCACTCAATTTACTTTCAAAGACTGTCATTACATCACTCTACTTTGTTCATAAATGTTTCTCCAAAATTTGAATTATACATTATCTCAACCTTTCCCCTAATCAATGTGTTTTCTTAGCAGTTCTCAATGTTATTCTGCTCTTTTTTGAGATAAGTTATTAGCAGTGTATTCACTGCTTTCTTAAATATTTTTATCCATACGCTAATCCCACTTGTGACAGACAAGAAAATGATTTTTATCATTCTCATAAAAAGTTTAAAGAGAAAATTTTTACGATATTTTGCATTCTCATTTACGATGCAAAAAGATGTGTTATCATTATAAATTCAATGTCTCGCCTTTAATTCTCGCCACTTGCGAACATTCATATTATGTTCCTCTAAAGTTCGAGAAAAAACATGTCCTCCTGAACCATCCGCAACAAAATAAAGTGCATCACTGCTTGGTGGATGTGCCACCGCTTTCAAAGAATCTCGACCTGGATTTGCAATAGCTGTTGGAGGCAAACCATTAATTTTATAAGTATTATATGGTGTTTCCTTCTCAAGATCTGAACGATAAATTGCACGACCTGATGGTTTTCCTTTTCCTCCAAAGAGACCATAAATGACTGTTGGATCCGATTGAAGACGCATATGCTTTGTAAGGCGGTTATAAAATACCGCAGCAACCATTGGTCTTTCTGCTGCAATTCCCGTTTCTTTCTCAACAATTGAGGCTAGTATAACAAATTCATCAATTGATTTAATGGGTAAATCAGGTGAACGTGTAGCCCATATAGCATGAATTAATTTTGTCTGCCCTTCACGCAACCTGTTTACAATCTCTTTACGCGTTGTCCCCCGAATAAAACGAACAGTATCCGTCATTAAACAGCCCTCTGGAGGCAAAATTTTTGGAAGGTCTCCAATCAAAATTTCATTCGCAGCTAATCGATCGAAAACTTGCTGAACCGTTAAACCTTCAGGTACTGTAAATGTATACTCAATAGATTTTCCTTTCACAAGAATATCCATAATATCCTGCATCGAGGAATGAGCCGGAATTAAATATTCACCAGCCTTCAGATGCGTTGTTTTTTGATGATAACCAACCCCATAAACAAAAATATCTGATGATCGAATGAAACCACGTTTTTCTAGCAATGAAGCAATTTCACGAATTCCCGTGCCAGGATGGATAAGAACAATTTGTTCTTCCTCAATTTTTCCCTTTTCTTCAAAAATACTTTTTCCAATATAAAGAGGAATACTTATGGCGAAAAGAATAACCACAATCAGCATAAGAAAAAAATGACCGAGAATAACCAACGGATTACGGACGATAGATGATTTCTTTCGTTTTTTATGTACTAACATGTCATAACTATCTGCTAAATGATTCGAAGAGGAATCACTTACGTCCTTTAATGATTTTCCTTTTTTCACATCGGACATAACCCCTCAATAGCGATTAAGGACAATATTATAATTTCTCATTCACCTTATAACAAAGTAGAAAACTCAAAAGCAGAAATTAAATAAAAATACTTATTATCCCCTAAAACGTCGCATCACCAACGATGCATTTGTCCCGCCAAATCCGAAAGAATTAGAAAGAATCGTATCAATCTTTCGTTCACGCGGTTTGTGTGGTACAAGATCGATTTTCGTTTCAATCGATGGATTGTCAAGATTAAGTGTCGCTGGAGCTATATTATCCCGTATAGCTAGAACAGAAAAAATAGCCTCAGCAGCACCGGCGGCACCAAGTAAATGCCCGATAGATGATTTCGTTGATGACATGGATACTTGTGGTGCATAATTCCCTAAAACACGCTCAACAGCTGATAGCTCTATGGAATCAGCCATCGTTGATGTACCGTGAGCATTAATATAATCAAGTTCACTCACATTCACTTGTGCACGCTTAAGAGCAGCCATCATACTACGCTGAGCCCCTTCACCACTTTCTGAAGGCGCTGTAATGTGGTAAGCGTCACCAGATAAACCATAGCCAATAACCTCAGCATAAATACGCGCTCCTCGTTTTTTGGCGTGTTCCAGCTCTTCTAAAACAACAATTGCTGCTCCTTCCCCCATCACAAAACCATCACGATCAGCATCATAAGGACGAGATGCCCGTTCAGGATCATCATTGCGACAAGTAGAAAGAGCTCTACAAGCTGCAAAACCTGCAAGAGATATCCGATTTATCGGAGACTCGGTCCCCCCTGCCACCATGACATCTGCATCACCAAACATAATCAAACGTGCTGCATCACCAATCGCATGCGCCCCTGTCGAACAAGCCGTTACAACAGAATGATTAGGCCCCCGTAAACCATATTGAATAGACACATAACCAGAAGCAAGATTAATCAAACGACCTGGAATAAAAAAAGGAGAAACCCGACGAGGTCCCTTATCACGAAGCGTATAACCAGCTTCAACAATGCCCTCAACTCCCCCAATTCCCGAACCAATTAACACACCTGTACAAATCTGATCTTCATCACTCTTAGGAAACCATTCGGCATCTGCAAGCGCTTGGTTAGCAGCAGCCATTGCATAAACAATAAATGCATCAACTTTACGTTGCTCTTTAGGTTCCATATACAAATCAGCATTATAGGTCCCCTCTGTTCCATCCCCTACGGGGATACGCGCAGCAATCTGGCATGGCAAATCTGACACATCAAACTCAGTGATACGTCGGACACCACTTCTTCCTTCAAGAAGTCGTTTCCAACTATATTCAATATTACCAGCTAATGGAGATACTAATCCTAAACCAGTAACAACAACACGTCTCATAACTTCTAACCTTGAACTAAACTTCACCTCTCAAAGCTCTCTTTTCAAAAGAGCTCCGAAGAATATAGGCAAAAGCAATTTATGCCTTTGCCCTTTAGTAATCATGCAGAAGCTTTATCAATGAACTTGACTGCATCACCAACTGTGAAAATCGTTTCAGCAGCTTCATCTGGAATTTCTACCCCAAACTCTTCTTCAAAAGCCATAACGAGTTCAACCGTATCAAGGCTATCAGCTCCTAGATCATCGATAAAGCTTGCATTTTCTACAACTTTATCAGCATTAACCCCAAGATGTTCCACAATAATTTTCTTAACGCGCTCTACTGTATCACTCATGTTGAAATCCTCGAATTTATATTTTCCTATAATTTGGTTAACTATATCGGCTCATCTAATCAAGCAATAGATGCATTACTTTAAAAGATTTTAGCAATGATTTAAAACATCCTGTGGATATCCCCTACAAAATGAACCAATCTGACATTGCGACATCAATTGATCAACGGTCATGTTAAAGAAATAGATGCATCTTTCTATTTCAATCGTTACTATCTAAAATAATACAACTCATAAATCAATGTGGAATAAAATAAATACTCAAATCATTGCCATTCCACCATTGATATGGAGTGTTTGACCTGTCGTATAGGCTGCTTCATCGCTTGCTAAATAAATAGCAGCAGCGGCTATTTCTTGCCCACTTCCCATACGCTTCATTGGAATCGCAGCCATAATGGCCTCTTTTTGCTTTTCATTAAGCTTGTCTGTCATTGCAGATTTAATAAATCCTGGAGCAATACAATTGACAGTGATGTTTCGCGAAGCAATTTCTTGTGCCAATGCTTTAGAAAAACCTATCAAGCCTGCTTTTGCAGCACAATAATTCGTTTGTCCAGGATTTCCCACAACACCAACAACAGATGTAATGTTAATAATCCTTCCATAACGGCGGCGCATCATAGAATGTATTAATTCACGCGTCAAAAGAGAAGCTGCTGTTAGATTAACTTCTAAAACATCATCCCAGTCTTTGTCTTGCATACGCACAAAAAGACCATCCCTAGTGATTCCCGCATTGTTAACCAAAATATCGACACCATCCATTTCTCTTTCTGCAACTTCAGCCAATTGTTTAATCGATTGGCGTTCAGAAAGATTAGCGGGAAATACAAAAACATTCTGCCCTAATTCTGCCGCCACTTCTCTAAGCTTTTCTTCACGTGTTCCATGAAGTCCAACAATGGCTCCTTGTGCATGAAAGCAGCGTGCAATTGCCTCACCAATTCCTCCCGAAGCCCCCGTTACAAGAGCTTTACGTCCTGTTAATCTAAACATTTTTTTAACTCCTTATAGATTAAACGCCAAGCATGCCTAGCGCTGATTCTATTTCATCAACTGTTCCAATTGTTACCCCCTTTATATCTTTGTTAATACGACGCGTTAGACCTGTTAATACTTTTCCAGAACCAACTTCGAAAAGCGTATCAACCCCATTAGCAGCGATCCATTCTATTGTTTCACGCCATCGCACTCTCCCAGTCACTTGTTCAACAAGAAGAGTAGTAATACGCTCTGGATTGCTCTCAGGTGCAACAGAAACATTAGCAATCAAAGGAACAATAGGGGGCATTTTGTTAACAGTCAAAAGTGCTTTCTTCATGGCATCAGCAGCAGGTTGCATTAAAGATGAATGAAAAGGGGCAGAAACTGGAAGAAGAAGTGCACGTTTTGCACCTTTTGTTGATGCAATCTCTACCGCTGTCTCAACTGCTTTTGCTTTACCTGAAATAACAATTTGCCCACCGCCATTATCATTAGCAATCTGACATAGTCCTTCTCCAGAAACAGTTTCGCAAATTTCTTCCACAATGTGCTCTTCCAAACCAATCAGTGCTGCCATAGAACCTTCACCAACCGCGACAGCAGCCTGCATAGCATTGCCACGAATACGCAAAAGTCTTGCCGTATCTGTGAGAGTAAATGTACCAGCAGCACAAAGAGCCGAATATTCGCCTAAAGAATGACCAGCAACAAACTTTACCTTTTCTTCTATACGAAGCCCTAATTGTTTCATCACACGAATGACGGCCATGGATACAGCCATTAATGCCGGTTGTGCATTTGCTGTTAACGTTAAAACATCTGCTGGTCCTTCAAAAATGATCTTTGATAATTTCTCACCCAAAGCATCATCAACTTCCTCGAAAACCATCCGTGCGGCAATAAATTGCTCTGTAAGCGCCTTCCCCATACCAACAAGTTGACTTCCCTGCCCTGGAAAAATAAAAGCTGCACCCATTTATCAACTCCTAAAATTGTACAATTAAATTATTTTCTTTTGACCTTATTCATCCGCACAAATCAAGATAAAGCCCTTTATTTAAAACGAATACCACTCTTAAAATTATATTTTAAAGGCGGAATTTGATATAAAAACTTAGGAAAGTAGGGGGCTATAAACTGAATAACACCCAAACTTATGAAACTTCCTAAAATTGCACCTGCTAAAATATCAAAGGGATAATGTACACCCACAAAGATGCGCGCCCAACAAATCAAGCACAAAAACACCGTGGCAAATTTAAAAGCAACTTTGTATCGGTAAAAATAAAAGTTAGCTGCATAAGATGCAATGGTCAAGGCATGATTACTAGGAAAAGAAGCTGTTGCACGATGTTGAATAAGCGGTGTCGCCAACCCTACCACGAATGGGCGAGGATGGAAATAAAAAAGAGAAATGAGATAACCTACGAAAAGAGCCGCACAAATACTCATGCAAATGCTTAGTACGACACATCGTTCCCTCTCCCCACCACAAAACCACAATGCACAAAGATGGAGAGGAATAATATAAATTAAAAACTTTGCACAAAAAATACTAAACAAAACTACAATCGACCAAGCTTGATGATTGCCGACAAACATTTCAAAGAGTGTAACATCAATCTGGTTTAAAAGGTCCATTTTTCTCTCCTTTATGTTACAGTACTATCTTTTTGTAGAAGAGGGAAATATATCAAGATTTAGCAAATCAATTTTTTTATGTGTATAAACTTGCTATTTTAAAAGATAACCTGTAGATATGAAATATTCGTTGCCGGCACTTTAGCTGGAGGTTGAACGGAGGGCTGTAAAATATCAGTAGGAAATGCCATGTTTCCGGCCTCCCGTGTCTCCGCTCTCGGATGTCTCGAATCGTAAACGCGTCCTTTCTTCTTTGGATTTCCAAAAAAGACAAGTCGCAGAGGCTTTGCGCTAAAACCGGTAAGATTTAATTGAAGAAAGGCAAAACAATGGCTCTTTATGAACATATGTTCCTTGCCCGACAGGACATTACACCGCAGCAAGTTGATGAACTTTTGAGTCTCTACAAAGGTGTCATTGAAGCACATGGTGGAAAAGTTGGGCGTATAGAAAATTGGGGACTTCGTCCTCTTGCTTACCGTATTCGTAAAAACCGTAAAGCTTATTATACCTTGGTCAATATTGATGCACCAGCTTCAGCAATTGCTGAAGTGGAGCGTCAGATGCGTATCAATGAGGATATTTTGCGTTATATGACCATTCGCGTAGAAAAACACGAAAAAGAAAAATCTGCTATGCTCTCACACCTCGATCGCAATAGTCACATTGGACACGATGAAGAACGTCCTCGTTTTCCACGTCGTCAACGTGAAAATGCTATAGAAGGGGTAGAATGATGACTGATACTAATCAAAACTCTGCACGTCGCCCCTTTCATCGTCGTCGTAAAACATGTCCTTTTTCAGGGGCCAATGCTCCAAAAATTGATTATAAAGACATCAAATTGTTACAACGTTATATTTCCGAACGTGGGAAAATTGTTCCTTCACGGATTACTGCTGTTAGTCAGAAAAAACAGCGTGAATTAGCTAATGCTATCAAACGTGCTCGCTTTTTAGGCTTACTTCCGTACGTTATAAAGTAAACGATCCACACGCTAAGCAACTGGAGAGTTTCTCCAGTTGCTTTTCTTATATGGTTTTAAATATGGTTTTAAAAAATAGCTTGTTGCATCCTATGTTAAGCTATTACATGTCAAAGTTGGGGTATTGACACGCCCCTAACTGCAGAAAGCAGGACAGCAATAAATGAAAAAAAATCGTACCTATGAGATATTAATCGGTGTTTTAGCAGGATTATTTGCTGTTGTAATAGGAATGGCAATCATCAGTATTGCAAATATCGCGCCCTTTTTTTCTCTTCTTCTTGGCTGCTTTCTTTCATTGCCAATTTTTATTGTTGCGTTCGGTCAAGGAACATTAGCCAGTCTCATCGCCCTCATAAGTGCCACTGTTGTTCTTATAATAACCACTAATACCTACATTGCTCTTGGCTTTATGTTCTTATTTTTCCTTCCTGCTGTCTATGCTTCTTGGCTTCTTGGGCTTGCACGACCAGCGCAAAAAGAAAACGAACTGATATGGTATCCATTATCATCAGTTATTTTTCATTTAACTAATTTTATCGCTCTTATAGCAACTTTCATTGGGCTCTATGTTCAAACCCGTCCTTCCACACCCGTCATTGCAAAAAAAATCACCGAAAACATAGCACAAACTCTGCAACAATCACAGTCAATAAAAGAAGCCGATATACGCGCTTTTAGTGAGCTTTTAATGACGCATCCAGCAACTTTTACTGCTGTTTCTTTGACTATTTATAGTTTGGTTTTTCTCATTAGTAACCTTTACTTTTCCATGATAGCAGCACAACATATGAAATGGCTGAAAAGACCCCGTGATGATTGGAGCCAAACTCTCCGCCTTCCAATTTCTGGAATTGTTATTTTCATTATTGTTTGCATAGCATCGATGCTTGAGTTGAGCGCTTCTCTTAACTTGAGTACCCGTGTCTTTAGTACTGCATACACTGTCATCATATTAATTAGCGGTCTAGCATATCTTCACAATATTACAAAAGGGGTAAACGGTCGGATTATTATACTTTCTCTTGTTTATATTGCTATTTTAACAATCGTTTTTACTCCACCTATTGTTTTCATGATGCTTTTGATGGGAATTTGGGCTGCTATTCAATATAATTTTCAATCACGCAAAAAACTCCACTAAATTTATTTGTTCGAAAGGAAAAACTATGGATATTATTTTACTTGAGCGCATTCCTCGTCTTGGTCAGATGGGTGATATTGTCTCAGTTAAAGATGGTTATGCGCGTAATTTTCTCTTGCCTCAAGGTAAAGCTTTACGCGCAAATGAATCCAATAAAAAACATTTTGAGATACAACGTGCACAACTTGAAGCACGTAATCTTGAACGCAAAAGCGAAGCGCAAAAAATTGCTGAAAAACTTGATGGACAATCATTCATTGTTGTTCGTTCTGCTGGTGAAACAGGACAACTTTATGGTTCTGTATCAACACGTGATATTGCTGAAATTATAACAGAGGAAGGCTTTTCTATTGGGAGAAATCAAGTCGAACTTAACCATCCAATAAAAATGATCGGTCTTCACACTATCACTCTTAGCTTACATCCTGAGGTTCAAATTTCTGTGATTATTAATGTTGCGCGTTCTACCAGTGAAGCACAACGCCAAGCAGAAGGTGAAACCCTCACTTCTGCTAAAGAAATATATAATATTCAAGAAGAATTATTAGAAGAAAGTCAGGAAGAATTATTGGAAGAAGAAATCAATGACAACGATATAAACAGTTCTCATCAAGAAGCTTAATTGCTATTTTTTCTTTCTGTTTTATATTTTTATTCTATTTTAAATATTGCTCATAAAATACTCACACTTTAAAATTGAGTATTTTATGGCTATCATACATATGGCTATCATACATAAAGAAGCTAATTTTTATGAAAGAGTTAGCAATATATTATTTAAAGGCATTACATGCCGAGAATGATAATATCTCTAAGAGGAAATATCTTTTGTTTCCAGCATATAAAGCAAAAATAATTTAAAGTTCTACCCTTAAGAGTAAGGCTTGTATGAGCGGTAAGTTGATTGTATCCTCACATGATCTGAAATAATTTCAGTTATAAAAGAGTAATTCTACTTACACAGATATTGGAATTTTAAGATCATGTAACTTCAAAATACTTAAATTTAGAGTACCAAAACTTCCACTTTAAAATCACATATTATAAAATAAAATAGATAGACGTTACATAAATAATACACAAATGATAAATGAGCAACGAAAAGAGAGTTTTGAAAAATTATATAATTTTAACTTAAAATGAAGGTTTGTAGCTCTATTCTTTTAATTATACGATTTTCAATTTATCGCCTAAAGTAGCTAGACTTGGAATTTTAGTGGAAAAATATTATGGAAGAAACTAACGTTGTTAATGTCAGCTCTTCAAAAAAAGAAGATTCTCCTTCTTTTCGACAACTTCCGTATAATATTGAAGCTGAACAGGCATTGCTTGGTGCCATCTTTATCAACAATGATTCTCTTGACCGCGTTTCAGATTTTCTAAAACCAGAACATTTTTTTGAACCATTGCATCAAAAAATTTATCATGTTTTATCTCACCTTATTAAAACAGGAAAACGTGTAGATCCAGTTACAATCAAGCCCTATATCCAAATGGAAGAAAAAATTGGAGATATTACTGTATACCAATATGTTGTTCGCTTAGCTACAGAGGCAGTCACTATTATTAACGCTGAAGATTATGGACGCGTCATTTACGATCTTTTTATCCGCCGATCTTTGATTAACCTTGGAACTCAAGTTGTCAATACAGCCTTTGATGCTCCTGTAGAGCTCACGCCTACCCAACAAATTGAAACTGTTGAAAATCAGTTATTTGAGCTAGCAGAAAAAGGGAAATATGGAGGTGGATTTGAAAATTTTAATGAGGCTATCAAAAAAGCTATCGATATGGCAAGCGCTGCGAAAAAGCGCTCTTCACAATTATCAGGGATAGCCACCCATATTAAAACACTTGATGAAAAAATGGGAGGATTACAAGCATCTGACTT
Source organism: Bartonella sp. TS82HLJMH (assembly GCF_042193495.1). Classification (NCBI taxonomy): domain Bacteria; kingdom Pseudomonadati; phylum Pseudomonadota; class Alphaproteobacteria; order Hyphomicrobiales; family Bartonellaceae; genus Bartonella; species Bartonella sp. TS82HLJMH. The sequence goes on from NZ_JBHILU010000002.1 coordinate 89,857, forward strand.
AATTATCCTTGCGGGACGCCCTGGTATGGGTAAAACCTCACTAGCTACCAATATTGCCTTTAATATTGCTAACGCTTATAATCGTAATGCCAATATTCAAGAAAATGAAGGTGGTATTGTAGGGTTTTTCTCACTTGAAATGTCCTCAGAACAACTTGCAACACGTATTATTTCTGAACAAACAGAAGTCTCTTCTTCTGATATTCGGCGTGGTAATATTTCAGATGAACAATTTTCAAAGATTATTCGTGCGGTGAACCAACTACAAAAGGCACCACTTTATATTGATCAAACTGGGGGAATATCAATTACGCAATTGGCTGCTCGTGCACGGCGTCTCAAGCGACAACATGGTTTAGATATCTTGTTTATTGACTATATCCAACTCATGACAAGCAGTTCAAAGCGTTCATCAGAAAATCGTGTTCAAGAGATCACAGAAATTACCACAGGATTAAAAGCATTAGCGAAAGAATTGAATATTCCTATTATCGCTCTCTCTCAACTTTCCCGTCAAGTAGAAAATAGAACAGATAAACGTCCACAACTCTCAGATTTACGTGAATCTGGTTCAATTGAGCAAGATGCCGACATTGTTCTGTTTGTCTATCGCGAAGAATATTATCTCAAAAATGAAGAACCAAAGTTAGGCAGCTTGGAACATACAAAATGGCAAGAAATAATGGACAAAGCTTTTGGAAAAGCTGATGTTATTATTGCAAAACAGCGCCATGGGCCGACAGGAATCGTGCCACTTGCCTTTCAATCTGATTTCACACGATTCAGTGATCTGGCCGATAGCAATTATCTTCCAGAGCAAATTGGTTAAATCAACATGGCGCGTAATCGTATTCAATTTATCTGTCAAAATTGTGGAACTATCCATTCTCGTTGGGCAGGAAAATGTAGTGCTTGTGGAGAATGGAATTCCCTTATCGAAGAAACTATAAATGGCGGCATAGGAAGTGGTCCTAAGCAGAGTGCTCGTAAAGGACGCATCGTCACACTCACATCTCTTTCTGGAAATATCGAAGATGCTCCACGTATTCATTCTGGTATTGCTGAACTTGATCGTGTTACCGGTGGGGGCTTTGTCCGTGGATCGGCACTCCTTGTTGGTGGTGACCCAGGTATTGGTAAATCAACATTGCTGACACAAACAGCTGCTGCTTTATCACGCAAAGGATATAATGTCATCTATGTTTCAGGTGAAGAGGCTATTGCGCAAATTTGTCTGCGCGCACAAAGGCTGGAAGCTAACAATACAGAGGTAAAACTTGCTGCTGAAACCAATGTTGAAGATATTCTGGCAACCTTAAGCGAACATAAAAACCTTGATATGGTGATTATCGATTCAATTCAAACCCTATGGTCAGATACAGCAGATTCATCACCCGGCACTGTCACACAAGTACGTATCGGTGCTCAAGCAATGATCCGTTTTGCCAAGAAAACAGGAGCCGCCGTTGTTCTTGTTGGTCATGTTACAAAAGATGGGCAAATTGCTGGTCCTCGAGTTGTTGAACATATGGTTGATGGCGTTCTCTATTTTGAGGGTGAAGGAGGACATCATTATCGCATTCTTAGAACTGTAAAAAATCGCTTCGGACCAACAGATGAAATTGGTGTCTTTGAAATGTCTGATAAAGGATTACGCGAAGTGATAAATCCATCCGAATTGTTTTTAGGAGAACGTAATGAAAAAGCACCAGGTGCTGCTGTTTTTGCGGGAATGGAAGGGACACGCCCGATACTCGTAGAAATTCAAGCGCTTGTTGCTCCTTCTTCCCTTGGGACACCAAGACGTGCGGTTGTCGGATGGGATGGAAATCGCCTTTCTATGATTCTTGCCGTTTTAGAAGCCCATTGCGGCATTCGTTTTGGACAGCATGATGTCTATCTGAACGTAGCGGGTGGATACCGCATATCAGAACCCGCTGCCGATTTAGCTGTAGCCGCTGCTTTGGTATCCTCTCTTGCCAATATCGCATTGCCAACGGATTATGTATATTTTGGTGAAGTCAGTCTTTCAGGAGCTACCCGCGCTGTTTCACATTCAGCACAGCGCATCAATGAAGCAAAAAAACTCGGCTTTCAAGGAGCATTTCATCCCATAACAACAACCGAAATGATGAAGTCGCTCAATTTTCAACAAAAAACTTTCTCCGACCTTCCCGAACTCGTTGCTACTCTTACCGTAAGTAAAAAATGATCTGCACCATAGATATGATAATATAGAAAAAACTCTATAAAATACAAAAGATCCTTGCTATAAGAACAAAAAATATATTTGCACATAGACTTAGAAGAACACAACTTTATGTATAAGGAACAAACAAATGATCATAACAATCCTTGATGGAATTGTCGTAGTAATCATCCTGTTGTCCGCTTTTCTTGCTATGCTTCGAGGGTTTTCACGTGAAGTGTTATCGTTGATTTCTTGGGCAGTTGCAGCTATTACGACACTGTTTTTATTCAAGCCTGTCTTACCTTTCTTTGAACACTATCTCTCTAATAAAATGATTGCATTGATCACAACATTGGTCACGATTTTTATTATTGTTCTCATTATTACTTCAATTATTACAATGAAGATCTCTGATTTTATTATTGATAGTCGAATTGGTATCCTTGACCGTGCTATTGGTTTTATTTTTGGAGCACTTCGCGGTTTACTTATCATGGTCATCGGTATATTGCTGATTAATGCACTGATTAAACCCGAGCTTCAAGCGAATTGGTTAAAAAATGCAAAAACAAGGCCTATTTTAGATTCACTAGGACAAAAAGTTTGGGAAATACTCCCAAAAGATATTGGATCGGTTCTCGAAAAGGCGGAAAATTTGTTTAAAGACAGCAATAAACATACGTATGAGCAACACTCTCATGAAAAGATAATTTTAAAAAATAGAGAATAGCTTTTCATGAGGAAAGAGAACTAAATGATGTAGAATGTGATATTAATGATTCCTTCGTATCACAACTGAAAGAATATGATGATAAAGAGTGATGTTTTCTGTCAAGAATTTTCATTAGATGATGATACCCTTCATGAAGAATGTGGCGTTTTTGGTATTCTTGGGCATGAAGATGCAGCAACATTAACAGCTCTTGGACTCCACGCACTTCAGCATCGTGGGCAAGAAGCGGCTGGTATTGTTTCCTACCATAATAAAATGTTTCATCAAGAAAAGCATTTAGGTCTTGTTGGTGATCACTATACAAATCCTACAACACTTGCACGCTTACCAGGAAATCGCGCTATTGGACATACCCGTTATTCAACAACTGGAGAAGTAGCATTACGCAATGTTCAACCCCTTTTTGCTGAATTGAAAGCTGGAGGCATTGCTATTGCTCATAATGGTAATCTTACCAATGGTCTTACATTACGCCGTGAACTCATCGCTTCTGGAGCTATCTGTCAATCAACATCAGATTCAGAAGTTTTTCTTCATCTTATTGCCCGCTCACGTTATGAATCGTCCTCTGATCGTTTTGTTGATGCAATTCGGCAAGTAGAAGGTGGGTATGCTATGTTAGCGCTCACGCGTACAAAGCTTATTGCTGCACGCGATCCAACAGGGATTAGACCCCTCGTCATGGGGGAACTTGATGGTAAGCCTATTTTTTGTTCTGAAACTTGTGCTCTTGATATTATTGGAGCAAAGTATGTCCGTGATGTTAAAAATGGGGAGATCATCATATGTGAAATACAAAAAAATGGGGAAATTACTAAAAAAATTATAAAACAAAAAAATGAAAAACCAGAAAAACTTTGCTTGTTTGAATATGTTTATTTTGCCCGTCCGGACTCAATCGTTGGAGGTCGTAGTGTCTATGCAACACGCAAAAATATGGGAATCCGTTTAGCACAGGAAGCTCCTTGTGAGGGTGATGTTGTGGTTCCTGTTCCTGATGGAGGAACTCCTGCTGCAATTGGCTATGCACAAGAAATTGGAATTCCCTTCGAGCTTGGTATTATTCGTAATCACTATGTTGGTCGTACTTTTATCGAACCAACACAACAAATTCGTGCTTTTGGTGTCAAGTTAAAACATTCTGCAAACCGTCCTGTGATTGAAAAAAAACGTGTTATTCTTGTTGATGACTCTATTGTACGTGGAACAACATCCCTTAAAATTGTGCGAATGCTCCGTGATGCAGGAGCAAAAGAAGTTCATATGCGCATTTCTAGCCCTATGATTTTCTATCCCGACTTTTATGGTATTGATACACCTAAAGTTGAAAGCCTTTTAGCAAATCAATATCCAGATTTAAAATCTATGTGTGATTTTATTGGAGCGGATTCATTAGAATTTCTTTCAACGGATGGATTATATCTTGCTGTAGCAGGGGAAAAACGGAATAACGCCGATCCACAATTTACTGACCATTATTTTACTGGATATTATCCTACGCAACTGGTTGATCAAGAAAATCTCTCCAAAACTCATCAATCATCTGTTCTTAAAACAAGAGATTAATGATGACAAAATGTGACTTTAATCTCCATGGGCGTGTTGCACTTGTTACTGGCGCATCAAGAGGAATTGGCTATTATTTGGCACTCGAGCTTGCTGCACGCGGCGCTCATATTATTGCTCTTGCACGAACAGTCAGTGGACTTACTGAATTAGATAATCAAATCCAAGAAAAAGGGGCTCATGCAACCCTTGTTCCCCTTGACTTGCATCATATGGAAAACATCGATACTCTTGCTATCTCAATTGCCAAACGCTGGAAAAAACTTGATATTATCGTTGCAAACGCAGGAATCCTTGGAACACTCTCACCAATAGCGCATATAGAAAACACGGTATTTGAAGATGTTTTTCAAATAAATCTTTTCAGCCAATGGCGCTTAATGAAAGCTGTTGAGCCTTTATTACGTGAATCTGATGCTGGACGAGCCATTCTGTTATCCTCAAGCGTTGCGCATACTACGCGCCCTTTCTGGGGAGCTTATGCAGCCTCTAAAGCTGCTTTAGAGGTGATTGCCCGCTGTTGGGCAGAAGAACTCAAACAAACCCCTATTAAGATTAATTGTGTCAACCCTGGTGCAACACGCACTGCCATGCGCGCTGAAGCTATGCCCGGTGAAGATCCACAAACTCTCCCTTCACCACAAGAGGTTGCAAAAAAGATAGTACATTTGCTATCACCTGATTTAAAGGAAACTGGAAAACTCTTTAATGTCCATAAAAATCGGTTTGTAGATTATCATGTACCTGATTGATCATCATCGGAGAAGTACATCGTTTAACTCTCTCTTTTTCCTGTACTTCTCAACAGAAGAATGAAATACTTTATGATTCTTGGATAGCTTTAGCATCAGCCTTTTTCTCTTCTAAAGTAGCACGTTTATTATAAGCGATAAAACTACAGGGGAGAAAAATCATATAGCTAACAGCTGTAATCAATAAAGTTTTCCATGTGTAAGTCGCAAGAAAACCGACATAAATAACAATAATCAACATGCACGGTATAACGATATCGCGCCTTAAATTTTGATCAATTGTTTTTGCATTCCATACTGGTAAACGACTAATCAAAAGAAAAGCAATAATTACAGTATAAAGACTAAAAAATAATGCCCACCCCCAATTGGGGACCAAACCAAGAGCGCCTAAATAGGTAGGCAATAAAAGGAGTAATGCTCCTGCTGGTGCTGGAACACCAACAAAATAACTTTTCTGCCACTTAGGTATATTGGTGTTATCCAACATCACATTAAAACGTGCTAATCGCAAACAACAAGCAACACAATAAACAAGGGCTGCAACCCAACCAATGTGATTTGCTTGATTCAAGATAAAGGAATAAACAATAAGTGCAGGGGTAACACCAAAATTTATAACATCAGCAAGAGAATCCATCTGTGCCCCAAAAGATGAACTACCATCTATTAAACGGGCAATGCGACCATCAGCACCATCTAAAACTGCGGCCAAAAGCACCATTAAAATAGCAGCTTCATAGCGATGTTCAAAAGCCAAACGAATGCTGCTCATCCCTGCACAAATTGCTAAAATAGTAATGATATTGGGAATGACATACCGCATTGATGTAGGTGAACGCCGCCGACTTGCAACATCATCATGCTGCCCCTCAGGATTGAATGAAGAAAATGGCGAAAAATTTTTCATTGTGAGTCCTAATCGTATCTGAAGTCCGTTGTGGCACTCTTATCATCAAAAGAACCCAAAACTGTTTCTCCAGCAATTGCTGTCTGTCCAACTGCAACACGCAATTTCATTTCAGTTGGTATATAAATATCAAGGCGAGAACCAAAACGAATCAATCCAAATCGCTCACCAGTCATAACGGCATCGTTTTCTTTTGACCAACAAACAATCCGGCGTGCAACCATTCCCGCTATTTGTACGATACCGATTTTACCATGTTTGCTATCAATTACCACCCCATTACGCTCATTAAACTGGCTAGCTTTATCAAACTCAGCATTGGTAAATCGACCTGGATGATAAACGATAGACTCTACTGTACCACTGATAGGAATACGATTAATATGGCATGAAAAAATATCCATAAAAATGGAAATACGGATCATTTCATCTTTCCCTAATCCTAATTCTTCAGGTGGAACACATGATTCCACAAATGAAATACGCCCATCTGCAGGCGACATAACCCAATTTGAATTCAAAGGGACCACACGATCTGGATCACGGAAAAAGTATATACACCACACCGTGAGAACGAGACCAAACCAAAACAACGGACTCCATATCCAACCAAGGATGAGCGAAATAACAAAAAACGCTACAATAAAAGGATAACCTTCTTTATGAACCGGTACAAAGCTATTATGGAAAGATTGCAGAATACTCATATAATTTCCTATTCATCGTAAACTTAAACAAGCAACAAATCTTTTTGTTCCTCTTGTATCTTTTTATGTATTTAATCAATCACTCCATATAAAGATATAGATTACATTTTGCCCTATTTATTTTTTACGATTAACAACACTCGTCTCATCTTCTTCACGTATTTTACGTAATTTTTCTTCAGCTTTCGATGCTTCAAGCTGCTTATTCCACATTGAAGCATATAAACCTTTCTTGCGTAAAAGCTCTGTATGCGTCCCATTTTCAATAATACGACCACTTTTAAGAACCAAAATTTCATCAGCATTGATAACAGTAGAAAGACGGTGAGCAATAATCAATGTTGTACGCCCACGGCTTACAATATCCAATGCTTGTTGAATTTCCTGTTCCGTCGCCGTATCAAGAGCCGATGTTGCTTCATCTAGAATAAGAAGTGGGGGGGCTTTTAAAAGTGTCCGTGCAATAGCCACACGTTGTTTCTCACCACCTGATAATTTGAGACCTCGCTCTCCTACCATAGACTGAAAACCTTCCGGTAAAATTTCAATAAATTTTGATATTTGTGCCATTTCAGCAGCTTTGCGCATCTCTTCATCTGTAGCACTTGGACGCCCATAGCAAATATTATAGGCAATTGTATCATTAAATAACACTGTATCCTGTGGGACCATGCCAATCGCTTCACGCAAACTCTTTTGTGTTACGTCACGAATATCCTGCCCGTCAATTGTGATAGAACCCGCATCAACATCATAAAACCGAAAAAGCAACCGAGAAATAGTCGATTTACCTGCACCAGATGGACCGACAATGGCGACTGTTTTCCCTCCAGGAACTTCAAAATCAATATCTCTGAGAATCTGACGTGTCGAATCATAGGAAAACTTTACCTGATGAAAACGAATGGTCCCATCGCTTATCTCTAAAGATTTAGCATCCGATTTATCAACGATCTCCTTCTGAACATCTAAAAGATCAAACATTGCTTCAATATCCGTTAAACCTTGTCGAATATCACGATAAATTGAACCAATAAAATTCAGTGGAATGGAAAGTTGCATTAAAAGTGCATTAATAAAAACAAAATCTCCCAAAGTTTGTGTCTTATAAAAAACTTCATAAGCTGACATCAGCATCATGATCGTCATTCCAATACCAAAGATAAGAGCCTGACCAAAATTAAGCCAGCTTAACGATGTCCAAATCTTTGTTGCGGCTTTTTCATAACCTACCATAGAAGCATCAAATCGATCGGCTTCTAGAGTTTCATTGCCAAAATATTTGACCGTTTCAAAATTCAAAAGAGAATCAACAGCACGCGTATTGGCCTCAGTATCTGCTGTATTCATTTGTTGCCGAATACGAATGCGCCAATCACTCGCCTTAATGGTAAACAAGATATATAATCCAACCGTTGCAACAACGATGAGAAGATAATGCCACCCATAACTTATATAAAATACAAGTGCCGTTAATATAAATTCTAGAACTGTCGGTACTGTGTTCAGAATTGAAAATCTTACGATCGCTTCAATTCCTTTTGTACCACGCTCAATCACACGAGAAAGCCCACCAGTTCGGCGTTCCAAATGAAATCGCAAGGATAACTCATGCATATGTACAAAGGTTTTATAAGCCAATTGACGAACAGCATATTGACCAACAGTGGCAAAAAGGGAATCGCGTAATTGATTTAATCCAGCCTGCATAATACGTGCGACATTATAAGCCAAAACGAGCATGATGGGAATAATTAAACTGGATGGGAACCATTCAGGTAGCTGAAAGCTTGAATCAAGCACATTCGTAGAATATTTAAAGAAATACGGTACAGATATGAGAACGAGCTTAGCCAAAACAAGATAAAATATTGCCCATAGCACACGTATTTTTAGATCACGTCGCCCTACTGGCCACATATAGGGCCATAAATTGTAAAGTGTGTGCAGAGTTCTCCCTGTATCTGATGATACAGTTTTTGTCATTTCATTGCGTTTCATAAAGTCCTTACTTCTCTATCATCCACACGAAAAAGGCAAAATACCCCCCTGTGGTTGTTTATAGATTTATCTCTTCATTACGCTTCCAATAAGCTATACCCACTCATTATTTAAAGTTAGACTGTTTTTGAAAAAGGAACAAGAAATAATCCACTATACAATTTATTATTTTGATCTGTATTTTCATACCACTCTGCTGCAAATAAATTTTCAACTTTTACATGTTTTTTTTTCAATTCTGCCTGAAGCCACTTTTTTGTTTTACCAATCTCTTTAAGTCCATCATCAATAACTTCACCATTTTCTATTAAAATCGTCGATTTCTTCCCCTCTTCCTTTTTAATGACAGTGAAATCACCATTGGTTTCCAAACGAACAAAAGCGGCTTCATGTAAGTGACACCCTTTAAGACGTAACATCGTAATGAGATTATTAACATTGATCCCTAAGTTCTTAATCTTATCTATTTGGAAAACCCCATCTAAAACTAATGTAACATTCCGCCCTGCAATAAGACGACGAAAAAAAACTGAATAGCGTGCAAAAAAATTAAAAGATGTAATCAAGGTTTGCCAGATGAGTAAAACAAGCAATAATTGAATGCTACTAATATTCTGATTATAAATAACGCCTCCAATAATACCTCCCATAACAAAATTACTGACCAAATCAACTGGTGTCATCTGACTAAGACTGCCCCGCCCCGTCGTTCTTAAAATAAATAAGAAGGCAACAAGACCTACAGCCAGCTTAAGCGCGATATATCCATAATGATATAAAAATTCCATCAAACTTTCCTCCCTTTATTTATGTAAGCTGCTGGAATAGGAAAATTAAAATCGTTTTATTTCCCACACAGTTATGCGCTCACCACTCTGCGGATCCTTACTGTCTTTTAAAAGAACCCCCTCGGCTGCAAGCTCATCACGAATTGTATCCGCTGCTTCCCACTCTTTATTATGGATAAGTCGTAGTCTTTCAGCAATACGTTGATCAATAAATTTTGAATCAAGAAAAGTTTTTTTTATAAATAATGGGCAGTCTATTTCTTTAATCCATTCTTGTCGTAACAGTCCTAATAAATTCATCCCATTAGCAAGAGCCAGCGCATTCCCTTCTTTATAGAACTTTCGCAAAAGAGTCAGTGCTTTTGGAGTATTAAGATCATCACTGAGTGCATCTATCAAAGTATCATTAATTGCTTCATTGTTTTCCATCTCACTTTTTTTGCTGCGAAGCAATTCATACCAACGATACAGTTCGCCACTCGATTGTATTAAACGCTGCGCTGTCCAATTTAATGGTTCACGATAATGCGTTTGCAACATCGAAAAACGCGCAGACAAACCAGCCCAATTTTTCTTCATTTCATCGATTAAAATACCATTAAACTCCAAAAAATTATTTTCTAAAACAGAACGAATAGTGATGAAATCGCCAAAGCTTTTCGACATCTTTTTGCCTTCAACTTGTAAAAAACCATTATGCATCCAAAAATTTGCCATTCGCTCCGTCCCAAAAGCTGAACAACTTTGTGCAATCTCGTTTTCATGATGAGGAAAAATTAAATCAAGTCCACCACCATGGATATCAAAAACATTCGCGGTTGGATCATCACAAGTTAAACCACCGCCATAGGGCGCTAATAACTTTGCCATTGACATCGCAGAACATTCAATATGCCAACCTGGACGACCTAAAACAGGAATTCCGGCCGGCGATTCCCAACCTGGCTCCCCTTCCACAGAAGGTTTCCATAAAACAAAATCCATCTCTTCCCTTTTATAAGCAGCAACATCAATACGCGCCCCCGCCCTCATTTCATCTAAAGAACGATTTGCAAATGCCCCATAGTGGGGAGGATTTTTTATGCTACTTACAGAAAATAATATATGATTTTCCGCTTTATAAGCGTGCCCCTTTTCAAGCAATCTTTCAATTAAAGAGCGCATTTCCTCTAAATGCTCGGTTGCGCGCGGCTGACTGGTTGGTAATAGACAACCAAGTGCTATTGTATCTTGTTGAAACTGGAAATATGTACGTTCTGTTAATTGACGAATGGCGTCATTCAATGACAAGTTTGGATATTCAAAAGCTGCTCGTGCATTAATTTTATCATCAACATCTGTAATATTACGCGCATATAGAACATGCTCATTGCCATAAACATGACGCAATAAACGAAATAAAATATCAAAAACAATGACAGGGCGTGCATTTCCTATATGCGCATAATCATAAACTGTCGGACCACAAACATAAAGACGTACTCTTGTCGGATCTATTGGTGTAAAATTTTCTTTTTTACGTGTCAGCGTATTATAAAATCGCAACTCTCTCATTATTGACTCCATAGACGATACTATGCACCGCTCCTTTTAGATGCATCTTATCTCAAATTATCGTATTACGCGGTTTAGGCTAAAAACTTTTTTCTTATAGTAAATTCTTCTTACCATTTTCCCATTGTATTCACGGCTGTATCCATCATTTATCATAAAAACAATCTATTTTATTTGATTGAACAAAAGCATTCTATCATTAGAGATGCTTTCTCTTCTTAAAGAAAACGAGCTTAGAAAAAATTCTATAGGCAACACAATATAAAATAAACCTATGTGAAAAATAGATAGCTTTCAGGAAGCAAATCTTAAATTTTTAACCACACAAAGCTTCGTCAGTATTTTCAATATTCCACGATGGGTTCCTTACTGCCTCTTACGCCCTATATTTTATAATCAATAATTGAGAATAATGTAGCAATTAACTCTATTTTTTTACACAGTTCTCATGACAAAATTATTTTATCTGTACAGAGTTTTATTCAAAGAAAGCAATAAAAATAATGCATAATAGATTGATGAACATCATTATTTTAATATTTCTTGTCATTTCAATGCCAACCTTTGCGCAACAATCTCCACCTTATGAAAAAAAATTACTCCGACTAGCAGAAATTTTGGGATCATTGCATTCTCTGCAAAATCTTTGCGAGCCTCCAACAAACCAATGGTATGATTATATGAATGCACTAATTGAAGCAGAACACCCCATTCCACAAAGACGTGCTTATTTTTATGAAGCGTTTAATGAAGCGTATCGTGCTTTCTCAGAAAATTATCACCATTGTACACAAACAGCCATTGAAGCCAATCAAAGATACATAAAGGAAGGAAGAATTTTATCTGAAAACCTCCTCATGCATTATAAATAATTAATCTATACAAAAAGTATCTTTCTCCATTTTAGCGATATCAATGATATTCCTCTCACAAATGCGGGGAGCAATAAACCAGCTCTGAAAATAGAGAAACTTTTAAAGAATAATGTCTCGATACGCTTTTATTCGTATAAGCGCCTTTTTCCCATACAAAATCGTTCTTTGGCTTCCTCCCCACACCTCAAAGGATGAAGATTGTTAACTAAATTTGCTCTGTAAATAATCTAGGTTCTTGTGAATAAGATTCTTCTTGGCTTCCCACTCATGTAATTTGCTTCATAGTTTCTACAAATAAGCCTAAGAATATTCACCCCGCATAAAAAATACTTATGTGCCAAAGAGGCTGACATACCCTATATCATCACTCTAAAAGATGATATTTTACGGCATACTTTTTAATCTGTTTACACCAAAGTTTCCATAAATTTAACAGGCTCTCCTTGTGAAGGTGTGACAATTTCACCTTCCCACATAACGCGCATACCACGGATAATAGTCCCAACAGGCCAACCTTTAACTTTTTGACCATCATAAGGTGTCCAACCGGCACGCGAACCAATTAAGCCATTCGTAATAATTTCTTCTCTCTTAAGATCAACAATGGTTAAATCAGCATCGTACCCAACAGCAATGCGCCCTTTACAGCTTATACCAAAAATACGACTAGGGCCATGTGAAGTGAGATCAACAAAACGTTCAAGAGATATTTTTCCTTCATTCACATGTGTCAACATAATTGCTGCTGTTGTTTGCACCCCTGTCATTCCTGAAGGTGAAGAGGGATAAGGTTGAAGTTTTTCTTCAAGAGTATGAGGCGCATGATCTGAGCCTAAGACATCAATAATTCCTTGTTGAACACCGTACCAAAGAGCTTCACGGTGGCGCGACTCACGAATAGGCGGATTCATCTGAATTAATGTACCAAACTTCTTATAATCATCAGCCGTGAGAGTCAAATGATGTTGTGTCACTTCAATTGTTGCAACATCCTTATGTTTTTTTAGAAAATCAATTTCTTCTTCTGTCGAAAGATGTAACACATGAATCCGTGCTTTCGTCTCATGGGCAATTTTTACCAAACGCTGCGTACATTTTAATGCCGCAACTTCATCACGCCAAATCGGATGTGACGATGCATCCCCTTCAATACGCAATATTTTACGCTCTTTGAGCCTCGCCTCATCTTCAGAATGAAAAGCTGCACGACGGCGTGTATTCTTCAAAATAAGGCGTACACTTTCATCATCATCAACCAAAAGATCACCGGTAGAGGACCCCATAAAGACTTTAATTCCAGCCGCACCAGGAAGTCTTTCTAACTCAGAGAGTTCATGGGCATTTTCACGCGTTCCTCCAACCCAAAATGCAAAATCACAATGCATTCGATGAAATCCGCGTTTAACCTTATCGTTTAATGTTTCTTCTGATGTTGTCAACGGATTGGTATTAGGCATTTCAAAAACTGCCGTAACACCCCCTAACACAGCAGAATACGAGCCACTTTCCAAATCCTCCTTATATTCATTTCCTGGCTCACGAAAATGCACTTGGCTATCAATAATTCCTGGTAAAATATGAAGCCCCGTACAATCAATGACCTCACTAGCCGATGCACATGTAAGGTTGCCTATTTCAGCAATACGACCATTTGTAATACCAATATCACGCTTGCTTCTTCCATCATGATTCACAAGTGTTGCACCTTTAAAAATTGTATCAAATGTTTTAAACATAGCCACGCTCCTTACATATTGCTCACTTATCGATTATGTAACTTTGAGCAGAAAGGCAAGAACCATGATTGAAAAACAAAATGCCATTTGCTTAAAAAACCGCGGACTTATTCAAATTACAGGCGAAGAAGCAACAGATTTTCTACAATCCTTGATCACGACAGATGTAAAAAAAATCAGTCCACAGGAACTTTTCCCTGGAGCCCTTTTATCCCCACAAGGAAAGGTTCTTGCTGATTTTCTTATCGGAAAAAAAGAAAATGGTTACCTGATTGATATCAGGATGCCTTTAGCTGATACGCTTCACCAACGTCTGTTGCTCTATAAGCTGCATAAAAAAGTAGAAATTACACAACCATTACAAGAGCTTGTTACGGTTTCTTTGAATAAAGAATCAGATGCTTTAAATTTTGATTCAAGTTTTGTTGATAAACGCTTCCCACAACAAGAAAAAATAATACGAATCTATGGCAAAAAACCTTTTTTGACTTCAGAATATCATGATACATGGAATCAATTGCGTATCCGTTATGCAATTGCGGAAAGTGGTCAAGACTATGAAGTTGGTAAAGTCTTTCCTCATGATATTAATTACGATCAAATCAATGGACTCTCATTCAATAAAGGATGTTATATTGGACAAGAAATTGTTTCACGAATGCACCACCGCCGTGCAGCACGTCGCCGTATTTTTATTGTAAAAGGCCAGTGTGAATTAACCCCTCAATCTAGCATTGAAGCAGGAACAAAAGTGCTTGGCTACTTGGGAACGTGTGTAGAAAATGAGGCTCTCGCTTTAATGCGTATTGACCACGTCAAAGATTCTATGGACCATAACATCCCCTTTACTGTAAAAAACATTCCTGTCACTATAAACATTGCTGAAAATATGAATTTTACCTTTCCTGAAAATACTATAGAAAATACGCATGGCTAAAGCTGAATTATTAAAAAATGGAGAAGCACGCGCTTGGCAAAGAATGCTTTCTGGACGCAGACTTGATCTTCTCAACCCTTCTCCTTTTGATGTTGAAATTGAAGATATTGCCCATGGACTTTCTCGCGTGGCACGTTGGAACGGTCAAACACGAGGGGAGCATGCCTATTCTGTTGCACAACATTCACTTTTGGTTGAACAAATATTTCAAAAACTTTTTCCACAATCGGGACGCAACGAATGTCTTTATGCTCTTCTTCATGATGCTCCAGAATATGTCATCGGCGATATGATTTCCCCCTTTAAAGCTGTCATAGGAAAACAATATGAACGCATTGAAAAGGGCATCCAAGATGCTATCCACATGCGCTTTTCTCTTCCCGTTGATCTTTCTCAAAAACTTTTAAAAAAAATCAAACAAGCCGACCGTATCGCTGCATATTATGAAGCGATTACGCTTGCTGGATTTAGTACAGAAGAAGCCCTTCGCTATTTTGGCTCTCCCAATAATATTTTACCCGATGATCTTAATTTATACCCCTATTCTACCCAACAAATTGAAAACGCATTTTTAACTCGCTTCAATGACTTGGATGCCCAAAGATTATAGACTCTTCGCATTGTTTCTTCCTTATCATTAAAGACTCATCACACTGATTTATAATAATAATTCATTGTTTTTTCATGTTGAATGAGAGCCCTAATATCGTGAGATTCACTCATTTCAAATCTGTTTATATTGAATCAATCAAAATCATTCTCTTGCACGTCATAAGTGGGACCGGCATATGGGTAAAAACTTTTAAAGAAAGAATTTGAAATGTCTCTTATGAAGCGTAAAGATGCTAGTGCTCTGTAAATTGTACACTTCATAGGAGCTTTACCGTTATACCATTCACAAAAGCCGTCGCGAAATAGGAGTTGAGTTCCTTAAGAAAGCTTTCTTAAAAAAATCACAGCTCAAATTGCATACAAAATATATGAAATAATACACTTTCATTATCAAAATAACAAATGTTCCCTTGTAAAACTTTTCATCTTAAACTGAAGTTTATTTTAGTTTATAAACTTCATTATCCGCTGGGAAAGCACGAGATGTGACATCCTCTGCATAATTCTTTATTGCAGTGTCCATGGCTTGTTCAAGGTCTCCATAACGGCGTACAAATTTTGGCACATGAGCACCATAGCCCAACATATCTTCCATAACCAATACTTGTCCATCGCACTGATTGGATGCACCAATACCGATCGTAGGGATAGAAAGCTTTTCTGTCAGTTTTACTGCTAAAGGTTCGACAATCCCTTCTAAAACAATAGCAAAAGCACCGGCCTCCTCAATTGCAGCCCCATCGGCTTCAATTCTTTGCCAATCACTCTGTTTTCGTCCTTGTGTTTTGAAACCACCAAAACGATTCACCGCCTGGGGTGTAAGACCGATGTGCCCCATCACTGGAATGCCACGTTTACACAAAAAATCAATTGTTTCCGCTATATAAACACCACCTTCAAGCTTAACTGCACCACACCCCGTTTGAGCAAGAATACGCGATGCATTAAAAAAAGCTTGCTCTGGACTTTCCTCATAAGAGCCAAAAGGCATATCAATAACCACAAGAGCTTTTTGAGATCCACGCACCACGGCTTGTCCGTGTAAAATCATCATATCTAAATTAACAGGAAGCGTTGTCTCAAACCCATACACAACCATACCAACGCTATCACCAACCAAAAGGATATCGCAATATGGATCAGCAATCCGCGCAGTATAAGCCTGATAAGCTGTTAAGGAAACAATTGGCTGTTGTCCCTTTCTTGCACGTATTTCGGAAGATGTTATACGCTTTACGGTTTTATGTACACTCATTTTCCGCCCTTCTCTTGCAATATATATTGATCAATCAGCCTTACCTCTCCAAAGCGAACAGTAAGAAGTAAAACTGCTGGTTTATTCAATGTTCCTTTAATCACGCATAAAGTTTCCATATCCCGTAAATCTATTGCTTCAATGATTGCACGCGTTTCTTGTTGTAAAATATCACGAACAGTTTTGCATAATTTATCAACCGACCGTTCACCTTCATGGTAAAGCTTTTCAGCTGCTTTCCCACTTTCAGGAATAATTTTGGCAGCTTTACGATCTTCTAATGTTAAAAACTGATTGCGTGAAGAACAAGCTACACCATCTGACTCCCGTAGAATAGGAACTCCAACAATTTCAATAGGAAAAGCCAAATCTTCAACCATACGCCGAATAATTAAAATTTGTTGAAAATCCTTTTCCCCAAAAAAAGCCTTATCTGGTTGGACAATGTTAAAAAGTTTAGCAACAACGCTTGTTACACCACAAAAGTGCCCTGGACGTAATTTTCCCATCAAAATACGTGATAATTTTTTCACTTGCACAATTGTATCATTTCCTAGTGGCCACATTTCATCTACAGAAGGGGCAAAAACACATTCAACACCTGCTTCTTTTAACAAAGCACAATCGCCCTTCAAATCTCTTGGATATTGAGAAAAATCTTCATGAGGTCCAAATTGCTTTGGATTGACAAAAATAGAAACCACTACGCGATCACACATTGCTCTTGCATACTGTACTAATGCAAGATGACCATCATGCAATGCCCCCATTGTTGGAACAAAACCAATCAAAAAACCTAAACGTCGTTCCTCTGAAGTATATTGGCGGACTTCAGCAATTGTCTTTAAAACTTTCATTTTCCCATTCAATTATCATCAGATCAACAAATTAATGCTTGTATACCAAATTGGCGCTCAAACAATTGTATCAAATTCATGCGCACTGACGGCTGCTTTATATCTCGTGGCTCCCAGACATGACGCATAAGAAAAAAACCCGTCAGTATAAAACCATTTATTATGTCACTAGAATCAGTAGGACGAATCGTTCTTTGCACAAGAAACTGTGGTAGAATGAGAAGCTTTTTTTTCCAAAGTTCCCCTGCTTCTTCACAGACAGCCCGTCCAGATTTTGGTGATACGTAATGAAGCCTTTCCTGACGACCTGTTGCAGCACAACAAGATAAATCAAGCCCAAAACCAAGTTCTTCAAGAAGCCGCATTTCAAAACGTACAAGCAATTCTGCATTTACAAATGGTTCATCAAAATTCTGCATAAAAAGGTGTAAAATATCATATAAAACGGGGTGCGGATCACGTTCGGGAAGAAGCCGCAAATGAAAAGCTATCAATTGCAAAGCATAAAGTGCTTCTGGTAGACAGATTAATCGTGCCGCATGTAAATCAAGAGCTTCAAGCCGAAAAAGTCCCAAATGTTCTTCTAAACGAGCCCACCATTCAGCCTCCACAAAATTTCCAGGTTGAAGAAGAGCAGCCATACGACGCGATCGCCCCCCTTTTACCACTCCCATATAACGACCATGTTCACGTGTCATAACCTCAAGAATAACACTTGTTTCACCATATTGGCGTGTACCAAGAATAACGGCTTGTTCTTTCCACTTCATTTTACTTTAATTATTTTTAAAAATCTTATTTTAAAAAATCCAATCCCATTTCGCGATAACGTTCTGGATCGGTATCCCAATTATCGCGCACTTTCACAAAGAGAAAAAGATGAACCTTTTGATCCATAATTTCCATGAGTTCTTTACGTGCTGCTTGACCAATCGCTTTAATTGTATCGCCTTTTGCTCCTAAGACAATTTTTTTCTGACTCTCACGCTCGACATAAATAACCTGATTAATTTTAACGGAACCATCTGAACGCTCTTCCCAGTTTTCTGTTTCAACTGTTGAGGAATAAGGAAGTTCATCATGAAGACGAAGAAAAAGTTTTTCACGCGTAATTTCAGCAGCAAGATGACGCATGGGCATATCGGAAATTTGATCTTCCGGATAATACCATGGCCCCTCCTGCATCATATTACTCAACGCATGAAGTAAATCCTTGCAACCAGAACCGTTTAGAGCAGAAATCATAAATGTTTGCGCAAACTTTACACGTTCATTTATTTTAGTGGTTAACGCTAGAAGAGATGATTTAACAACTGTATCAACCTTATTAAGAACAAGAACTTTTTCTTGTTTCATGTTGTTTACAATATCTAACATCATATCAACTTCATCCGAAAGACCAATTTGAGCGTCAATTAAAACGAGCAGAACATCAGCGGTCTTAGCCCCTCCCCAAGCAGCAGAGACCATGGCACGTTCTAAGCGCTTATGGGGACGAAAAACACCCGGTGTATCGACCAATACAATTTGCACATCATCATGAATGACAATACCGCGGATTAAAGTTCGTGTTGTTTGTACCTTATGCGTTACAATTGAAATCTTTGTTCCAACCAATTGATTAACCAATGTCGATTTACCGGCATTAGGCATCCCAATAAGCACAACAAACCCAGAACGCGTTTTCATAACGTCACTCATGATCATTTTTTCCCACTATTTTCCATACACCCTCTCGTCGCAAAATTTTTTCAGCTGCCATTCTTTCGGCATATCTTTTGGAACTTCCCTGCCCAATCTCTGAAGCAAACCCAGAAATACTTACCTCTACCATAAAAACAGGATCGTGATCTGGACCTGAACGTTTTATAACCTGATAATGTGGTTGTGCATTGCCTTGGATATGCGCCCATTCCTGTAATTCGGTCTTGGCATCACGTCGACCAGCATCCATTTTCTTTGCCCGACTATGCCAATATTTTTGAATAAAAGGGCGAACACTTTCCAATCCTCCATCGAGATATATCACGGCAATTAAAGCTTCCACGACATCTGCATGCATATTGATGAGTCGACGCCCCTCGAAATTTTTCATCTCAAAACCAACACGGATCATATCAGGCAGCCTCATTTCACGCGCAATATCAGCACACGTCTGCGCATTGACCAGATGATTCAAACGGACTGATAATTCACCTTCACTTGCCTGAGGAAAAAGTTGATACAGCATTTCTGCAATCAAAAGCCCTAAAACCCGATCCCCTAGAAACTCTAGTCGTTCATAATTCCCCTGTTCCGAATCTTGTACACTCGAGTGTGTTAATGCCTTCTTTAACCTCTCTTCATCTTTAAAACGATGCCCCGTCAACTTGAAAAGTTGATCAATCATTAGACGTTTCATCGTTGTTTCCTTGCTTGATAAGCGGCAAATCATGAACCGTATTTATGAAAGAAAACAAACGCTTCCAACGCACATCAAATGGCCAGCGCCAAATCTGCCAAGCACTTGAACCGTTACTGATAGAAAAGAAAATCACGCTCGCGCGACCAATAAGATTTTCTTCTGGAACATAGCCTACATCTAAACGACTATCATCTGAATTGTCGCGGTTATCTCCCATCATAAAGTAATGTCCTTGAGGAACTTCAAAGACTTTTGTATCATCAACTTTCGGGATGAAAGCTAAATCAAGTGTATCATAACTGACACCGTTAGGCATTGTCTCGCGATAAACCTCAACAGGATAGTTAACCTCTGTTATATCAGAATTATCAATCTCCCCCATAAAGTGACGTGAAACAGCCTCATCATTAATATAAAGAACACTTTGACGGACTTGTATACGATCACCTGGTAACCCAACAACGCGTTTTATATAATCAATCTTCGGATTACTTGGTAAGCGAAAAACGACCACATCTCCACGTTGAGGTTGAGATGCCCAAATCCGTCCAGAAAAAAGAGGAGGAGAAAAGGGGATGGAAAAACGAGAATACCCATATGCATACTTAGAAACAAACAGATAATCTCCCACCAACAAAGTAGGACGCATTGAACCGGAAGGAATACTAAAAGGCTGGAAAAAAAGTGTCCGAATAAACGCTGCTAAAAGCAGAGCCTGTATTAAAACAGAAATAAATTCACGAAGCCCACCTTTTTTTTCTTTTTTATGCACTTTATCTTTTTGGATCATCACCAACTGCCTTCTCATCACAGATATAATTTTTTTTCATCATAATATTCAAATAACAAAAGCACAATCTCTCACACCATCTATCCACGTGGAAGTGCTTCGATAATAATAAATGCCTGTGCCCAAGGAAAATCATCTGTTATGCTAAGATGGATAACTGCATCATGATGAGGAGGTAATAACTTTTGAAGTTGCACTTGCGCACGATTTGTTAATTGCATTATTGGTTTACCAGATGGCAAATTAACTACCCCCATGTCTTTCCAATTAATACCACAAGCGATTCCCGTTCCTAAGGCTTTAGAACATGCTTCTTTAGCAGCAAATCTTTTTGCATAGGAAGAGGAGCTTTTTTTGAGATTTTCAGATCTATTCCTTTCAATATCCGTAAAAATACGTTGGGTAAAACGCTCACCATAGCGAACCAACATTTTCTCAATACGTCGTATATCAACCAGATCATTTCCAAGACCAACAATCATACGATATTACCCGATCTTTCTTACGATGAACGCTTCTTAAAACGCTTTTTTTTTATAATCTTTTGATATCGCTTTTGTTTAAAACGAACCGTTGCTCTGTAAACACCTATATAAGATAAACCACCAAAAACAATACCTAAAAGAGTTCCACCTAAAATCATAGGACTCATAATTGTGTCCCATGCACCTTTAAAGAGGAGAGAGAGATTTGACAATGTCAAACCATTAAATAGAGCACGAATTTGCGAAAGAGAAATCTCTTTGACATCGCTAAAAAGTGATAAACAAAAATACCCTACTTTATAATCAGCCATGACAATCAATAAAAATGTGAGTGGATTAGAAAAAACCGTCCCAATGATTGCGGCAGCAAAGTTTGCACGCAAAAGCCAAGATAAAAATATTGCCAAAATAATATGCAACCCAAAGAAAGGAGAACAAGCTAAAAAAATGCCAACAGCAACCCCTAATGCTACTTCATGCGGTGTTGCTGATATACGCAAAATACGTTTATGTATGTAGCAAAATGAGCGAGAAAATGAACGACGTGGCCATAACCAAAGTCGAATACGCGTTACAAAATCTATTGGTTCTCGACTACGAAAAAGCATATGACTCTCAATATACATCTTTTGATGATGAAATAATCTATATCACCCAAATTAATCTTTTTAAGCTTTTGCACAAAAAAAAATAGAAAGACAATTAAATATTTCGACTGCCTGGTTTAATCGCTGGAAGAACAGAAAGCTCTGCAGGAAGTGCATCACTAGTATAAGAGGTTATTTCATATTCAGCAAGCGCAATCAATGGAACTCCAACATTGACCTTACCACCAGAACGATCAAGGATACATGCACTGGCCAATACCTCTGCTCCTGCTGCAACGAGCGCCTCAATAGTCTCACGAATGGAAAGACCCGTTGTCACAATATCTTCGACAATAACAACCCGTGCACCCTTCTTGATTTCAAAACGACGCAATTCAAAGATGCCATTTACACGCTCTACCCAAAGAGAAGGAATACCAAGGTGACGTGAAGTTTCATAGGAAGGAATAAGACCGCCAATTGCGGGACCAACAACATAATCAATTTTTCCCTCGATAGATTTTTTGATTTTTTCTGCCAATCCACGACATAACTTTTCCGTCAAGTCAGCATGCATGAATACTTTCGCTTTTTGCATATAAGTCGCACTATGGCGCCCCGATGTTAAAATAAAATGCCCTTCTAGAATAGCATCTGCTTGTTTAAAAATATCAATGACGTCTTGTGTATTCATTGCAAAATCTTTCTTTTTATCCATGAACCCGCCGTACTGTACTTACTGAACCTGCCTCTTTTAACTGAGAAAAAATACGATTCAAATGTTTTAAATCCCACACTTCCAAATCAATCATAATTTCTGTAAAATCCGGTGCTGTACGGATAAAAGATAAATTTTGGATATTGGCATCGTTAGCAGAAATTATTTGTGTGATTTCAGCCAAAGAACCAGGACTATTTACAACCAAAATATTCATCCGTGCAGGAAAACGTTCATTCATTTGGGCATCAATATCCCAGCGGACATCAATCCATCGTTCTGGCTGATCATCGTACGCCATCAAAGCTGAAGACTGTATTGGATAAATAACGATCCCAGCCCCAGGCTGCATAATACCAACAATCCGATCTCCAGGTACTGCTCCTTCCGGTGAAAAACGTACGGGTATATCTCCACGGGTTCCTCTAATAGGCAATGCTTTAGATTGATGATTCTCGACCATTGCATTCTTTTCATTTTCTGGAACTTTAAAAATCATACCTTGAGCATTCTCAATATTAAACCAACCTTCTTCCCCAGGCTTAAAAGATGACTTTTGTATCACACGGTGATCTTGATAATCAGGATAAACCGCTTTAATCACATCAGCGGAAAACAGCTCTCCACGCCCAACAGCAGCCAATACATCCTCTACATCTTTACGTGCTAAACGTGGCAAAACTTTCTTCAAAACGTCTTTTGAAAATTGTTTTCCCATATATTCAAATGAACGCTCTAGAATACGATATCCTAAACCCGAATATTGTTTACGTACCGCGGCACGACTTGCTCGTCGAATAGCTGAACGTGCTTTACCTGTGACAACAAGAAATTCCCATGCAGCTGGTGGAATTTGAGCGTGTGAACGAATAATATCAACCTCATCACCATTTTTTAATTTGGTCATTAAAGGCATAATACGACCATTGATTTTCACACCCACACAAGAATCACCGATGTCGGTATGGACGGCATAAGCAAAATCAATAGGCGTAGCTCCTTTAGGAAAAGCAATTAATCGACCTTTCGGCGTGAAACAAAAAACTTGATCTTGAAAAAGCTCAAGCTTTGTGTGTTCTAAAAATTCTTCCGGATTATCTCCATCTGACAAAGATTGAATCGTTTGACGCAACCATGCATACGCATTTGTTTCATTTGATAACCTCGAAGCCGAATAATTAGAACCTTGCTCTTTATAAATGGAATGTGCCGCAACGCCATATTCAGCAATTTCATCCATAGCAGCAGTTCTAATCTGCAATTCAACACGTTGTCGCGATGGTCCCACAATCGTTGTATGAATGGAACGATAATCATTCTGCTTTGGTATAGAAATATAATCTTTAAAACGACCAGGAACCATTGGCCACGTCGTATGAATAACACCAAGAGCGCGATAACAATCATGCACTGTTTCAACAATCACACGAAATCCAAAAATATCGGATAATTGTTCAAAAGAGAGCGCCTTGCTTTCCATTTTGCGAAAGACGGAATACGATTTTTTCTGACGGCTTTTAACATTCGCTTTAATGCCATGCTCGAAAAAAAGTTTCGTCAACTCGTTTTCAATTGTGGAAAGCAAATCACGGTTGCGTTTTGATAACTCAGAAAGACGATTGGTAATCGTACGATAACCTTCTGGATTTAAATAAAAGAAAGAGAGATCTTCTAATTCCTCTCGCATATCCTGCATACCCATACGACCAGCAAGCGGCGCATAAATATCCATCGTCTCCTCAGCAATTCGCCGGCGCTTCTCATCACGCATAACACCAAGGGTGCGCATGTTATGAAGACGATCAGCAAGTTTGACTAAAAGAACACGAACATCATCAGAAATGGCAATAAGAAGTTTACGAAGATTTTCTGCCTGTACGGCTTTCTTGGATACAAGATCAAGCTTATTAAGCTTTGTAAGTCCTTCAACCAACTTCCCAATTTCAGAACCAAAAAGCTGATCAATTTCTGCTCGTGTAGCGCTTGTATCTTCAATTGTATCATGCAAAAGAGCAACAGCAATCGTTGCCTCATCCAACCGCATATCTGTCAAAATAGCAGCAACTTCTAAAGGATGAGAAAAATAAAGATCGCCTGAGGCACGCTTTTGATGTGCATGCTTTCTCATTGCATAATCATAGGCCTTGTTTAAAAGAGCCTCATCTACGTCAGACTTGTAACGTTGAACACGTCCAACAAGCTCACACTGACGCATCATACGAGCATATCCTTTATCTTTTCACACCCCTAATCTCTATTGAACACGTCTTATCAATAAAGACAAGAAAAACAACCGCTCCTTACAGACAAAGCATCTTTA
Source organism: Bartonella sp. TS82HLJMH (assembly GCF_042193495.1). Lineage (NCBI taxonomy): Bacteria > Pseudomonadati > Pseudomonadota > Alphaproteobacteria > Hyphomicrobiales > Bartonellaceae > Bartonella > Bartonella sp. TS82HLJMH. Next base: position 114,635 of record NZ_JBHILU010000002.1, read on the forward strand.
CCCCTGTAATATAAATTACCGCAATTAATAATCGTCACTTTTTTCTGGAACAACCAAACCTTCAATACCCGCCAAAAGCTCTTCTTCTGACATATGATCAAATGAAATACCTTCTTCTTGCGACGACGTATTAAAAACACTTTCAGCTTCATCCGAATGGGTAATAAATTCACTTGCCATTTCTGGCTCATCTACTTCTACATGCTTTTGCAGAGAATGAATAAGGTCTTCCTTTAAATCAGCAGGCGACAATGTCTCTTCTGCTATTTCACGCAAAGCAACAACTGGATTTTTATCATTATCACGATCAACTGTAATCTGCGCTCCTTGTGAAATCTGACGCGCCCGATGACCTGCTAAAAGTACCAATTCAAAGCGGTTGTCAACTTTATCAATACAATCTTCTACCGTTACGCGGGCCATTTATGCCTCTTTCTCAAATAAAAAAATTAATAGCGGATAGGAAAGTATATACAATAATCAAAATAAAACACAAGAAAAACAACACAAAATTTTATATTTTTTGATTAAAGAACTTATTTAAGAAAATTCTTAGAAAATTTATAAAAATGTATAACCTATTCATGCTCGTTATCAAAGCTGCTCTTAAAAGCATTCCAATAGATTGGCTTCAAACAAAGGGAGGTCTTTCTTGACAAAATGCTTGTCTGGAGTCTTTATCCTTTTAAAAGGAATATCAGCTGTTTAAAATCCTTTGCAATAACAGCAACCTTATACATACTTTTTATGATAATATCTTTATTTAAAGAAAAAACTTTTTTCTTTGAACATCATATGTATTGTACTCTTATTCATCGAATAAATTACTGAAAGATCACCTCTCTTTACATAATAATTAGCAATAAGTTTATACTAAATTTTATTTATATTCATTATAGATTGTTTCTCAAAACATAACCCGTCATATACGCTATAAAAGACTCAAAAAAATAGAAAAAACGATTGATGCCTAACACCATGAATAGCCAATTAACACCACTTTGCCCAGAACCACCCCAAAATTGCAACTTATGTCCTAGGCTTCATCAATTTATCGCTGGCTGGCGTGTAAAAGAACCAAGTTGGTATAATGCACCGGTGCGCCCATTCTTTCCTTATAAAGGGCCAGACACAACACGCCTTCTTATTGTTGGGCTTGCTCCTGGATTACGCGGAGCAAATCGAACTGGACGTCCATTTACTGGTGATTATGCTGGGCACTTACTTTATTCAACTTTAAAAAAATTTGGTTTTGCCCAAGGAACCTTTAAAGAAAGAGCAGATGATACTCTTGAACTTATTGATGCAGCAATCGTTAACTCTGTTCGTTGTGTTCCACCAGAAAATAAACCCACCGGTGCAGAAATCAACACGTGCCGCTATTTCTTCTCACCTCTTTTAACAAATCTTCCCAAACTTAAAGCCGTTATTACCTTAGGCACCATTGCGCACCACTCAACGATACGTGCCCTTAATGCAAAAGTTTTAGCTCACCCTTTTGGACACGGCGAAATCAATAACATCGGCAGATTACGCATCTTTTCGAGCTATCACTGTTCTCGTTATAATACAAATACTGGACGCCTGACAGACGCCATGTTTCACCAAATTTTTCAGGCAGCAAAAACATACTTAGATCAATGCTAAAACTGTTTTAAATAGCGCTATAAATAAAGGATATCTAGATCGCATCCGTCATCCATATCTTTTTAAAAGTCTTGCTTTTTCACGTCCCCAATCGCGTTTTTTTTCCGTTTCGCGCTTATCATGAAGCTTTTTCCCCCGCGCTAGAGCGATCTCCAACTTAACGCGCCCTCGTTCATTAAAATAAAGTTTGAGAGGAACAAGTGTCATTCCTTCACGAGACGTTGCATTAAAAAAACGTGCCATCTCACGTTTTGAAAGTAATAATTTGCGCAAACGTCGTGGTTCATGATTAAAACGATTAGCCTGCGTATATTCAGGAATATAGCTGTTTACTAACCATAATTCCCCATTCTCAAAACTCGCATAGCTTTCAGCAATATTGGCATGATTAGAACGTAAGGACTTCACTTCCGCTCCCTGAAGGACAAGACCAGCCTCGAGATTATTAAGGATTTCAAAATTAAAACGTGCTTTACGATTGTCAGCAATTATTTTCCGTACGGGCGCGTTCTTTTTTTTATTCATGGCTTTGTCAATATCATTGTTATGCTTTTAAAAGACCAGCATGACTGAGGGCTGCATCAATAATCTTCTTTGTTCTTTCTGTTAATGGAACAATCGGAGAACGCACAGTATCACCACAAAATCCTAATTTTGCAGCAGCATATTTAATACCTGCTGGACTAGGTTCAATAAACACAGCTCGATTAAGAGGCATCAAGCGATCATTTAATTCTCGTGCTGTTTTATAATCACCACGAAAACAAGCGGACTGAAGCTCTGCACAAAGCTTTGGAGCAACATTGGAGGAAACTGAAATACACCCCATACCTCCATGTGCATTAAAACCTAACGCTGTACAATCATCACCGGAAAGCTGTACAAAATCCTTCCCACACTTTTCACGTTGTTCACTAACGCGTTCAATTCTGCTCGTTGCATCTTTTACACCAATGATATTTTTAAAATCTTGATAAAGGTCTTTCATCGTTTCCACAGCCATATCGATAACAGAACGACCAGGAATATTATAAATTATAATCGGAATAGAAACAGCTTTGGCAATGGAAGAAAAATGTTTGTATAAACCAGATTGATTTGGTCTATTATAATAGGGAGTGACAACCAAAACTGCATCTGCACCAGCTTTTTGCGCGTATTGTGCAAGCTCTACAGCCTCACTTGTACTATTTGATCCCGCTCCAGCAACAACAGGAACACGCTTTGCGACCTGCTCAACACACAATTCTATAATCCGCTTATGTTCTTCATGACTTAACGTTGCTGATTCACCGGTTGTCCCAACTGGGCTTACACCGTTAATCCCTTGTGTGATCTGCCATTCAATAAAATCACAAAACGCCTTCTCATCAATTGCGCCCTTATTGTCAAACGGTGTAATAAGCGCAGTTATAGCTCCCTTGAGCATGATAAACTCCCTATAATGTTCGCTTTTATTTTTTTAATAATCGCCTTTTATAAATTTTAAATAGAGCATAATCTTGCTCTATCATTGAAGCAAGATGAATTTCAAAAAAAGCCCTCATAAGATAAAAATCTCCCTCCTTAAATGTTGCACATTTCTTTAAAATAAACCGTCTATATTAACGCGTTTTTCATGCTTGTGTTCTATAAATCCTTAAGTTTTTACAAAAAGCAAGGTCTTAAGGTCTTTTCTCTATGCGTGTATTTTCCACCTCTCTTTTCGTACCAACCTTTATTGCACTTATACTGGCAATAAGAATTTTATTTTCAAGTGCATACGCGCAAACACCCCTTTTGCACGGGAAAGCGCCAATCCCTTTGTTGCGCCCTACTCCCTTTACCGAAAAAGAAGCTCTAGAGCCTCTTCAACAGATACACACGACATCACACAATACTGCTACACTTCAGCAACTGAAAGCTGGGCTAGATGCACTAGCAAACAACAATATTGCAAAAACAATAAATCTTCGTAATTCAATGGAAAAACATAGTCTTGATCGTTATATTTTGACATGGGCGCTGGGGGTATCAAACCAAGCTAATATACCAAGTTCTGAAATATTTAATGCAATCAACATGCTAAAAGGATGGCCAGGTATAGAAACGATGCAACGCAATGCTGAACGTGCTTTTCTTAACGAAACCAACGTTACACACGCAATCATCCAAAAATTTTCTCATCACCCGCCCCAAACAGCGCAAGGAATGGCTCTCTTCGCTAAAGCACTTATCGCAACGGGACAAACCACCCGTGCTCGACACGTTATTGCGCCATGGTGGCATAAAACACAGCTTAATGCAAAAGAAGAAATATTTGTTCTTAAAAATGCAAGCGCTGCATTAAAACCTATTGATCATTTGAAACGCATGCAGTTTATGCTGTATGCATATCGTTTTGATTCAGCAGCACGCATTGCAAAATTAGCCCATGCTCAATCTCTTTTTGATGCTTTTGTGGCTGTTGAAAAAAATGATCCTAGAGCTACACAAAAATTAAAGGCTGTAGAGAGATCATGGCAAAAAGATCCTCTTTTTCAGTTTGCTCGAATACGCCATCTTCGACGAACAGAGCAATATGATGCAGCTGCAGCACTCATGATGAAAACATCAAAAAATGCACTCCGCCTTATGAACCCTCATTCATTGTGGAAAGAACAACGCGCCCTTTCTCGTGAAATGCTCGATTTAAACAAACCAAAAATTGCTTACCAACTCGTTGCAATGCACACTGGTATAACATCTGCATTAGCTATTGATGCTCAGTTTCATGCAGGATGGTACGCACTACGGTTTCTTCATAACCCTAAATTGGCAATGCAGCATTTTTCACGTATTCCTCAACTCTCTTCTTTACCTTTTTCTGCATCACGTGGATATTACTGGATGGGACGAACAGCAGAAACGCTAGAAGAACATAAAAATGCCCAGCTATACTTTCATCGTGCAGCTCATTTTGGTGCAACTTACTATGGTCAATTAGCCGCTGCACGACTCAACCAAAAAAAGCTTAAAGTTTCCTTTCCCAAACCAACAACCGCTGAGCGACAACATTTTAGTGCACGAAAAGCGATCAAAGCAATTCAACGTCTTGAAGCAGCCGGCTATGCTGATTTTGCTAAAATTTTTTATAGAGAGCTCGGAAAAAAAATAGAAAGCCCCGGCGAATTAGCTCTTCTGGCTGTTATGGCAGAAAAAAATGGAGACTATTATACCAGCCTCAAAATTGGAAAAATGGCTGTTTTTCAGGGAAAAAATGTTGGTGCACTCTCCCATCCTCTGGGAGCTATACCAGCTTCTACTAATATTTCTGTAGAGGAAAAATCACTTATCTATGCCATTGCACGCCAAGAAAGCGAATTTAATCCAACAGCCATATCAAAAGCAGGTGCACAAGGTATACTCCAATTGCTTCCTACAACAGCAAAAGCATTGGCAAAAAAATACTCAATCGCATGGTCTCCTAAAAAATTTAGCAGTGATGCTCATTATAATGCAACATTAGGTGCCCATTTTCTCAATGAACAATTGGAACGTTTTAATGGATCCTATATACTAACTCTTATTGGCTATAATGCGGGTCCCCGTCGAGTCAATGAATGGATAAAACGTTATGGCGATCCTCGAGGACAACCTCTCGATAACGTCATTGATTGGATTGAGCGTATTCCTTATACAGAAACACGTAATTACGTGATGCGTGTCATGGAAAATTATGGTGTCTACAAAGCAAGACTCACTGGGAAAATAGATATAAAAACCGACCTGCTTTCTGGTCAACGGAAATAATATGCCTTAACTTCACAAATAGTATTTGAAAGCGTTCATAAGAAGTGTTTTTATTCCTTTTTAAATAGTACCCACATACCAACCTGCTTATGATGTATAAGCAAGTAATTTTAATTGATTCAGTATCAATAAATTCGAAATGAGAAAACCCTAGCCTATTCGGGGCTTTTATTTCAAATACAAAATGATGAGTTATCATTATAAATCAACATGTCGTACAAATAGTTCATTTCTTCTTAACATAAACGACAATATCATAGATGATTACAAATATAAGAGGAGAATGAAACAAATAGGTCATTTTATTGTTGCTTATTAGTGTCAATATTCAAATCTTGTGCAACAACATATTTAAAGACTATTTTGTTCTGCTTATAACATTTCTATACCAAATTAAGAGTACGTTTATTATATATATATATCGTTTGGATTATCTCTGATAACAGAAAGACAGACTCATTGAGTTAGAAAGCCTTAAAGACAAACAATTCTCTTCTACCCCTTCCCTTTTCATTCGGTTTTACGACTTTTAAATATGTCAATATCTTTTAATGATGAAGATAAAGCTTTGCTTTTTTCCCCATTTTTACATATAAGCTCACATCCTTCACACAAAACAGAGCATCCCAAAATAGTATGTTTTTCTTATTTATATTCTTGTTTTAATGTTTCTAAGCCCATTTCACAACGGTGTATCTGAAAAGTACTTACAAAAATCCTTTCATGAATGGCATAAAAAGCGATTAGACACAATTAACCTTTACTGAATAAAAGCTATAGCTCTATCATACCTTAACTCCCAATGTTGTAACAGCCCTTTCATTTAGAGCATTCATAAGAAGTATATTCACTGCTTTTTAGAAGTTTTTACCCATACTCTCCCTCAACTTGTGTCATAAGTAAGCGAATGGTTTTGATTGATGCAACGTCAAAAAATTCGAACGAACTATATTTTAACTTTCATTCAAATTATAAATAATTATTATAAATCAATATGTTATAAGAAAAGCGCCCCATATAAAAAATCAACTAAATATCAGGGACACTCTGATAATTTTGTTCACCTTTGATGCAGGGGGCGGAGGAAAAGTGCCAACACGTTGAAGTGCCACCATAGCTAAACGATCAAGTTCTGGATCACCAGCAGAAACTACAACACGGCTAGAAAAAATACTCCCCTGCTCATGTACCCTAAACTCTAACTTTACCGCTCCTTTTGCACGGCTAGTACGATGTCCAACAACATATTCTTTTTGCCTTTCTAATTGTGCTTGTACCTTTGCCAACCATTCCATTAACAGTGCATCCTCAAGCGCTGCTGCATTAGCACTCTGACTGGTAGGAGAGGAAGGTATCGCCTTTGTATTGGAGCGCTTTACTTTAGCCTTTAGCATCGGTATTGTTTTTTTGACGAGCGCTTTATGCTCCACTTTTTGAGGAAGAGGTTCTTCCAAAGACTTGAAATCATCTTTTTCTACAGTATGCTGAGGCTCCTCGGGTTGAACTTCATCCATGAATTCCTGTCCCTCTTCCTCCTGCTCTAGAAGGTCTGACTGTAATACTTCTGGCTCTGTATTAATGTCCAATAAATCTATATTAACATCTGGATCTACAATCTCTTGCGCAAAAGTCAGCATAATCGTCGACGAAAGCGAGCCATTACTTACACCAGTACTTTGAAAATAAAACTGTGCTGCCAATAATACATGCAAAAAGAAAGCTCCAACAAATGCACCAATCCAAAGAGTTAATAATTGCCTTGTATTTGCAAAATTCATCGTTTCTTCTGCCACTATTTTAAGCTTAATATTGGTGTTCAACCTCATTAAAACAGGCTATTTTGAAATTGCAACTTTTTTCTTGACTGATTTTGTCATGTTTAATATGGTTTTTCAATGATTTTGTGCTGTTCTCAAAATCATTTCTACTTGGCTGGCAAGTTTTAATCAGCGAGTCCAGCCTTTTTGTATAAATATAAATTTCAAAACAGAGAGGGGATGTTAAAAGGGTTGTGATGTGTTATGCAAATAAGACGAAAAAATATCTATAAAAGCTGTATAATTTTAAGTGCGTTATCGGTCTGTACCCCTTCATTTGTTCTTGCACGAGATGAAGAGCGTGGTGCTGTAACTGAACTTAAGCCAATTGTTATTAAAGGGAAAAAAATAGAAGATTCTTCAGGTTCAGTAACCATTTTGACCAATCATAAAACCGCTAAGGATATTAATGAAAAACAAATAAGTGATGTCCATGATGTTAGTCGTCTTGATCCGTCCATAACTTACAACACAGGAAAAAATAGTTTTGTAATTCGTGGGTTAGATGCAAATCGTGTCCTTACAACTATGGATGGTATCGCTCTTCCATGGTTCGATGATATATTGCGCGGGAACGGTGGAAATACAACATTTGACTTTGGTGCACTTTCTACATTTGATATTATTCAGGGATCAGATTCTAGTCTTTATGGATCTGGTGCTCTAGGGGGGGTTGTTGCTTTACGTACTCTTAATCCTGAAGATCTTATCAAGGAAGGGAGGAATTGGGGTGGTCTTATAAAGGGTGGTTATCATTCTGTTGATAACAGTTGGCGAGTAGATCAAGCTATTGCGGTGCGTAATTACCAAACATTGTTTCTTTTTCAAGGGTCTCATGTAGAAGGTCATGAACGTAAAAATATGGGAACCGTAGAAGGTTATGGAGAGCGTACACGGAAAAATCCTGCTCAGTTTGACCGAAATAATTTGCTCTTTAAAATTCATCAATACTTTAATGATAATCACCGACTTGGTTTTACCGCAGAGCGTTTTGATGATGATAGAAACACACATTCATTGGATGCTTCTAAAAGGTATGCCCCAGGTTCCGTTTATGATAAAGACAACAAACTTCGTGAACGCCTTTCTCTTTCTTATAACTATAACGGCAATGAAGATTCTGTTCTTGATGCGTTTCATGGAAAAATGTATTGGCAAAGACAGTCAAATCGTTATATTATGACTGGATTTCGTGTTGCAGCCCCAAACGGGGATTATTTGAGAGACAATTTTTTGCGTAACACTAATTATGGTTTCAATGCTGATGCTCTTAAAAAAGTTCATATTGGCACTGTAGATCATACATTAAAGCTTGCCACTAATGTTATGTCATCTAAATTTCATCATTATTTGTTCGGGAAAGATAATTGTCACTTGCCGGAAAATGCACGGGGGTGCCTCTTTGTACCCGCTAATCGGTCAGATTCACCAGATACAAATGGCTATAATTTGGGTTTTGTTTTCGAAGATGAAATTGCCTTTGCTGATAACCATTTCCGTGTAACACCTGGAATTCGTTATGATTGGTATAAGTATGTCCCTCAGAAAACACCCTCTTATGAGAAAGCTCTGATTTCTGATAAATTTCCTCCAGAAAGAAGTGGTTCACATTTTTCTCCCAAATTACGTGTGGAGTGGGATGTGCGTAATCAAATAAGACTTTATGCTCAATGGGCTCAAGCTTTTCGTGCACCACGCATTTCAGAACTTTACGTCTCTTATATAAAACCCGGTGCCTATTATGTGAAAGGAGAGCCTGATCTTAAAGCAGAAACGAGTAATGGGTATGATGTTGGTGTGCGATATGGAAATGAAAATTTCGGCGGTACACTCAATGCCTTTTTCAATCAATATAAGGACTTCATAGATACTATAGATAAAGGGCCTTCAGAAGAATTCAGATTTTCGCGTCGTCATTATACAAATCGTGCGAATGTGCGTATTTATGGTGCTGAAACAAAAATACATTGGGTTCTTAATAATGGTTTCCATGCCAATGTTGCCCTTGCTTATTCACAAGGAAAGGACACTGATAAAAATGAATATCTTAACTCAATTCCAGCTTTTAAAGCAGTTATCGGGATAGGATATGCAAAAGAAACTTGGGGTGCAGATGTCGTGCTTACCTCATCTGCCAAACGTGATAAAGTTGCTAAGGATTCTGATTATCAAAAGATACCCGGATACAAGGTTGTTGATGTATCAGGTTGGTTGAAGCCATTCGGCGAGAAAGGCCTTGTTGTGAGGGTGGGCGTCTATAATCTGTTCAATGAAAAATATTGGAATGTATCGGATCTTCCTTCCGGTAAGAGTACCACACCGAAGGATTATTATAGTCAGCCGGGTCGCAACTTTAAAGTTTCGTTTGTGCAAAAATTTTAGTCACTTTTGTTAACCATTAGATCAATTAAAAAGGTTATATCGATAAAACATAAATTATTGCGTTTTTGTTCCCATTGTTCTTTGAACAACAAATTTTGAGGTTAGCGCTTTAGCTATTTGTAATTATTGGTTTTTATTGTTCTACTGTTGATAAAATAAAGGCTTATTTGGTGGTGAGTTGAACCATTAGTTGATGGTGGTTCAACTTACTGTCTTTGAGTTTTAAAATTAAACAATTAACCTTCAAACAGGAAACATAGGGATAAGCCCATGTCATACACAGCCGAAATGATTATTCGCTTGCGTGAAGAAAAAAAGGAGATGCGTAGCCGCGATTTCGCGGACTCTATTGGTATATCCGAAGCAGAACTCATTGCGGCTTATTGTACAATTGGAAAAGCAAAAAAACTACGCACTGATGTCGCTACTCTCTTGGAAAATGCTCCTAAACTTGGAACAGTTATGGCATTAACACGGAATGAAAATGCTGTCCATGAAATAACAGGATGTTTTGAGAAGATTGTTCAAAGCCAGCATATTCCGATAACACTGGGTGAAATAGACTTGCGTATTTTTTCAAAACAGTGGAAGTTTGGTTTCGAGCATGACGTGATTATTCTCGGAACACCTATGAAAAGTCTGCAATTTTTTGATCAATATGGCATTGCTATCTTCAAGCTCTATTCTAAAGACGCAACAAATATGGAAGAATGGGCTGCACTTGTTGACAAGTTGCTTCATAACGATCAATCACCCGTACTTGATATTTCTCCCGTTCCTACTCCAGTACAATGTGATACGACAAAGCTAGATGTTGAAAAGTTCCGAGATCGTTGGCGACAGATGACTGATGTGCATCAACTTCATGGGATTATTTCTGAACTGAAAATTAATCGACATAATGCTGTAAAACATGCCGGAAATGAATTTGCCGATGAGTTGAAAATAGAAGCTGTTGAGATGATGCTCAAACAAGTTGCGCAAGAAGAGTTACCAATTATGTGTTTTGTTGGAAACAAAGGATGTATCCAAATTTTTACTGGACAAGTAAAGAATATTAAGCAAATGGGACCTTGGCTTAATGTTCTCGATCAGAAATTTCACCTCCATTTACTCGTTTCTGGAATCAAAAAGGTATGGCGTGTTCGCAAACCTACAATTGATGGGTATGTCAACTCACTTGAAGTTTTCGATAAAGATGACGAGATGATTATTCAATTCTTTGGCGTACGCAAGGAGGGTCAAAAAGAACGTGAAGATTGGCGCTCTTTATTGAATGGTTTACCATCGTGCCAAGAAAACAGCAGTAACTAAGATAAGGTAAGGTCGGACATGTTCATATCTCTTTTGCATAGGTTATCAAACCTTTTTCTTATGTGTTTACTGCTCTCTCTTACCTGTTTTTCTAAACAAGTAATTGCTGAACCCACAACCGGTTTTCCTGAAAATGCTCGAATTGTTTCTATCGGCGGAGCACTTACAGAAATTGTCTATGCATTAGGGGGACAAGATCAACTTATCGCTCGCGATAGTACAAGCGTCTATCCAGAGGAAGCTCTCAAGCTTCCTGTGCTTGGGTATATGCGCGCGCTCTCTCCTGAAGGTATTTTATCACTTTCTCCAGAGGGCATCTTACTTGTTGAAGGAAGCGGTCCCGCTTCAACCATTGATATTCTCAAAAAAACATCAATACCTCTGGTGATCATACCAGAAGACTACTCCCGTGAAAATGTGATAGAAAAAATCCGCCTCGTTGGTAAAGCCATTCATCGGGAAATGCAGGCAGCTACATTAATTGAAAAAATAAGTCGTGATTTTGTCGACAATGATGCGCTTTTGGAAAAAGTAACAAAACCAAAGCGCGTTCTTTTTGTTTTATCAGTACAAAATGGGCGTGTTATGGCGTCTGGAACAGGGACAGCTGCCGATGGTATGATAAAACTTTCAGGTGGGATCAATGCTATTACCGATTATAAAGGATATAAGCTTCTCAATAACGAAGCGTTATTGAAATCGAATCCGGATGTTATTTTGCTTGTCAAGCATGGTAGAAAATCTGCTAACATTGATAAAATTTTAGCCATTCCAGCAGTTCAAGCAACAACTGCTGCAAAAAATCACGCCATTAAACAGATGGATGCCATGTATCTTTTGGGATTTGGTCCACGCACTGCAAATGCATCAAAAGAGCTTATCCATATACTTTATGGTACAAATCAAAATGATAAGAGTTGATAGAAATGCTAGACAATCCATCCATGGTGCGTACCCCTGAAACAAAAGAGAATAAAAGACTAAACCGTGCAAGATTGGGAAAAATTTTATTATTTAGCTTAGTAGTGTTCCTTACCTTTAGCATTTTTAGCGGGCTTTTACTTGGTGCATCAAGCGCTTCTTTCATTAATCTTCTTCATGTGATGCTTACGCAAGACTTTTCAGTGAGTAGTAAGACACGTGATTATCTTATTCTTATCGATATAAGGCTTCCCCGTGTTATCTTTGGATTGTTGATTGGAGCAGCTTTAGCTGTCTCCGGTGTTCTTATGCAAGGGCTTTTCCGTAATCCTCTTGCAGATCCAGGAATTGTAGGTGTATCAGCAGGTGCTGGACTTGGAGCAGTCTTAGCAATTGTTATCGGTATTGCTTTTCCTGTTTCATTTGCACCTTTTTTAGAGCCTTACAAAGTTATCATAGGTGCTTTTTTTGGTGGACTTTTATCAACGATTATTCTCTACATAATAGCAACGCATAATAGCTTTACCTCTATTGCAACCATGCTGCTTGCTGGTATTGCTCTTGGTGCATTAAGCAGTGCAGTTGTCGGAACATTGATTTTTATCGCAAATGACCAACAACTCCGTGATATCACTTTTTGGAGTCTTGGCTCTCTTGCGGGCGCTACATGGTTGAAAGTATGGCTCGTTCTCCCTTTCATCATTATTGGTCTTCTTTTCTCTCCCTTTTTATCACGAGCACTTAATGCCCTTGCTCTTGGAGAAGCTGTTGCTGGCCATATTGGTTTCCATATTCAACGCGTTAAAAATATTGCTATTCCCCTTGTTGCTCTTATGTGTGGTAGTGCTGTTGCTGTCAGTGGGGGTATTGGTTTTATTGGTATTATTGTTCCTCATATTTTACGTCAGCTCATTGGTCCTGATCATCGCTATCTCATTCCTTGCTCTGCTCTCTTAGGAGCAGCATTACTTATTTTTGCTGATACGTTTGCACGCTTAATTGTTGCCCCCGCAGAATTACCGATTGGAATTGTAACAGCACTTTTTGGTGCACCTTTCTTTCTATGGATCCTTATCTGCAAACGAGGAACAGACTTTTCATGATTAAAGCAACAAATATTTGTGTTCAGCGCGGAAAGAAGCAGATTCTTAAACACATTAATCTTCAAGCTAAAAGTGGTGCTTTTACCATTATTATTGGTCCTAATGGATCAGGAAAAAGTACTTTTATCAAAGCTCTGAGTGGTGAAATTCCTTACAGTGGAAAAATAACTTTAAATGGTTATAATGTATGCCAAACAAAAACTCATGAAATGGCAAAAATGCGCGCTGTGCTACCACAATCAACAACGCTCGTATTTCCATTCTTAGTCCATGAAGTTGTAGGGCTTGGCCTTTCTGTAAACCAATTTACCATTGCCAAAACCAAAGTGCAAAATCTTATCCAAAAAGCTTTAGAGTGCGTTGACCTTTCTGATTATGGCAACCTGTATTATCACCAATTATCAGGCGGAGAACAAGCTAGAGTACAACTTGCCCGTGTACTTTGTCAAATCTGGAAACCTGTTCATAATGGGATTCCTCGCTGGATGATACTAGATGAACCTATTGCTAGCCTCGATATTCAACATCAAATCATCGTTATGGATATTGCTAAACAATTTGCCCATTCTGGTGGCGGCGTTCTTGCTGTTCTTCATGACCTCAATCTCGCAGCACATTATGCCGATAACATGATCTTGCTCAAGGAAGGAGAGATTTATTGCGAAGGAAATGCAACTAACGTTTTAACAACACAAAATCTCCGCGATGTTTATCATTGTTCTTTAAACGTTTCTGAATTACCTAAAGAAGATATCCCATTTATACTCCCTCAAACGGCATCCTCCTATGAAATTAGATCTCTAAGCTATCGGTTTCAATCTAAAAACTAAAGTCCATAGAAAAATAAAACATGCAAATATTCAAGAATTTTTTTTATTTTTATATGAGCTTTTTTTGTCATCTGTCATTTTAAAAAATTGTTTTTTTTTGACTCTCTCAAGTATCATATTAACAGTATAGATTTCCTCTTCATATGCTAGAAAATAACGCGGAATTGCTCCGCGTTAACAAAATTATCAGGGTGTATAGATTATTATTACTCAAACATACTCATGATTTTATAGCATAGACAACGGTTGCATTAACAGGGCGCGTTTCTGCCTCACCCGTATGGGAAAGAGTTACCTTGTGTGTATGTGCACCAGCAGAACCTGTTCTCCCTTTCAGGGTCGCATTATAGGTATAATGATTTGGTAGTCTCCCAATATCACCAACTGGCCATCCTACCCCTTGATACTCAAAATTATGCGTATGCTCGCCTGCATTTTCAATACTCCCAATATGCGTATGCGATTTTATGCTATCTTGTTGTTCATCTGCAAATTTTCTACCACTATCTAAACCCCGACCATTATCAAAGCCGCGTAAAAACATGCCTCTAAAATCAGGAACTTTAAAAGTTTTATTGCTGTCTTTTCCCCATTTATCACCTATTGCATTGAATAACCGCGGATAATCTTCACGCTTATAGGCCTTACCATCACACAAAAGCCAACCATTTGGCACATTTTGCATAGCAAATGTTGCAATGAATCCAGAGGGGAAACTTTCTATCTTTGGTGGTGTAGGATTTAATAAATACCAACCCTCATGCTCTTTTATTAAAACACCATTATTGTATACCATTTCATAAATGCCATCTGTTTGAAATTCTCCACCTTCTAATGGTATAACCCCCGCATCAGTTGCTTTATAGATAAGCTTTTCTCCTATATTATTAACAGTTATTTTTGTCGTGCCAATATTTACACCACAAGCTTTAAAACGTATGACGATATCATTATTGTATTTCTTTATAGGCGAAACTGTCTTTAAGGTAATTAATGTTGTTTTATCTTCCACATTTACTATAAAGCTTGAATTAATAGATCCACCATTATCTGCAAGATATTCACGCACGCGCTGCATCATCGCCCGTGCACTATCATTAACAGAACTAGGCGGCTGACCTTCTGCCCAATTAATGATACTATCTGAATAAGCATTTTCATCAGCCTTTAGAGACCAATCGTAAATATTAGACATTATAAATCCCCCATTATTTTCATAGTTTTTCTAATAACTTCTCGTTCTGTGCACCAAAATGTGCTGCCACTGTTGATTGGTACATCATAATCACTGCACCATCCGTATTTACGCATTTTATCTCTCTTCACTCCTTGCAATTTAATAACCTAAATTCACCAGATGCTTTTCATAACATTAGTATTAATGTTTTCTCTTCTAATGTGTAATGTAACCACCTCATCTGATGTTACTTAATATCTTGTTTTGTTGCTTTGCTGTTGTTATATAATTATTTTTCAAATCTTGCGTCTTATTGCAAAATTTATAAATACTGTTCAAAATTTTCCTTATTATGGATTTCATATAACCATTATCGAATGTAATAACTTATCATCTACATAGAAAGTTTCTGACTTAAACATTATCTTTTTTTATTTTTTTCAATAGGTTAAATCTATCGCGTCGATATTTTAAAACAAAGAAACTCTATCTTTTGGCTATCACTTGTATTAAAATTTTAAAAGTTAGCTTCAACTTCGTTGCATGCTTCATTATGTTTTTTTGAACAAGCTTTTGTCTAATCTAAATGCACCATAGAAAATATATTCAATATGGACACTTCTTCACGCTGAAATACTTTGAAATACTAAAGAAACATCACACACCTTCACCAAATCTGAAGGTTGTATCCGATCCGGAAAACATTAAAAAACATAACCTAGCACCCTCCCCCAATTTTTATAAACAATACCCCTATTTTTTAAGCGCCCCGCAACAAAATTCTCCCCTCCCGCACTTAGCACATCCCTCTATATATATTATTATATGTATATTTTTTTTGCAAGAATAATAAATTATTCTCAACAACATCTTACAATTATTGGTGCTCTTCTCTATTCTTTCCAGCGGTTACTTCATTATTTAATATAATTGCACTACTTAAAAATGATTTTTTAACAAGATCTAAAAGATAAACTGTTTTTTATATCTTTCATAATGTTCATAACTAGTTTTATGATATTAGTGGGACAATGAAAAGCGATTATAGAATGCTATGATAGTGTAGATAAAGAGTTCACTAACGAATTTATCTATGAGTCTCTTGTTAACACATTTTTTTATCTCTGAGGTATACCAATCATCTTTTCCTGTATAGCTGCCGCTTTTATATGGCTACCAATTGTAAAATTGCTAATAATAGCAATATTAGTGGGAATTTGGTTACTCTTCCTCATAATTCCCTACTTATTCTAAAATTGTTTTTTGGCTTTGGTAATCATTATCATAATAATTCTTTGTTTGCGTTTGTTTTATTTATTACCTATTTTAGTGTTTAAAATTTTTTTAATGCAAATTTACTCAATTTTTCTCTTTTTGTATTATAATAATAAGAGTACTCCATTATAATTAGAAAGCTTTTTGTATATAATTAGTGATTTCTTATCTGTAATATTGTTGCACGATACCACATGACTCTTGAATAACTTTGCCATGAAAACAAAGAGCTTTATGTCTCAGAAAATGAATTTTTATCTCGTCTTAAGCTAAAACACAGCGTTTTGCACACATTTCTAGTGCAAATTAATTAATGAATTTACGTAATACTTTATGCTGAGATAGATCCTTTTGCTTTTCTCTCTCTTCCAACTATTTAAAATTGTTGATGAAATTTCAAGATGAAAAGCCTTTGTTCATTTTCATCATCATTTTTTTATTCAGCTTTACGATTTTCAAAACATTCAAGGCAATATTATTTTTAATAATAAAGATTAGGTATTGTTTCACGCTTTTGTTTATCGCATTCTTAATGGGAACATCCCATCATAAAAAATAGAATGCCCCGCACAAAATATAATGGTACCGCATATCACGCACTTTTTAAAGAAATATTGCTCAAAATATACTCCGTTCATTTTACGACAGCGCACGTCAATGATACAATATAGATCATCATCTTTAAGCTTTTGAAGATACAAGCTGGAACCCATCATACATTTTGTTGGTCCCCACATTGCAATAGTCCTCGCATCTGAGAATGTTCATGAATGACTTTTGGCTTTCTTTCTTCAAGTGTTTTGCCCCATATGCTCCCACTGATGACGTGCAAGGAAATGATTTTATATGAAAAGATGTATGATGAGAGAATCTTATGGTATTCTGAGTTATTATTTTAATATGAAAAAAATCTCGGTCAGAGCTATAAACTATCTAATTTTTCCTTGATAATCCGTTTTTAACTTTATTCTTGTTTATAAAAGCTTCAGTATCATAGTTTATCACTTCATAATATCTATTTTCACTCTTAAAAAACACACCAAAATCGTTTAAATATATTTTTATGATTGACAATATAGATATTTAAGCCAACCATATTCGTATTAACAAAAATACTTTAAGTGGGAGGAGACATGCAAATATTAGAATAGATATTGTATCAATTTTCAAAATAAGTTTTCTTGAGCTTTATTGGGTTTGCTTTACTATAAAGCAATACTATTCCTATTCATCCGAATGCTCGTAATTGATAATTTGAATACATCCCCATTAACATCGCAACCTATTTTTGAACCCTATGTCTATAAGGAAAAAGTTTGTGCAGAAAAATACTCCATCAATCAGTTGTAGCCCCTTTCCCGCTTCACGCAAAATTTATCAACAGAGCCTTCTCTTTTCTGATGTGCGCGTCCCATTGCGTGAAATTTCATTAACTGATGGCAGTAGTGAAAAATCTTTAAGCGTCTACGATACTTCTGGCCCTTACACAGATAAAGATATGATCATTGATATTACAAAAGGCTTGCCAGCAATTAGCTTGCCTTGGCTCTCTAAGCGGGATGATACTGAAACTTATCCTGCACGATCAGTAAAACCTGAAGATAATGGATTGGCTTCTGATAAAAACCTTACACCAGCCTTTAAACAAAAACGTCCCATTTTACGAGCAAAAAATGGCAAAGCAGTTACACAAATAGCTTATGCGCGCGCAGGCATTATTACCGAAGAAATGGAATATGTGGCTATACGAGAAAATGAAGGATTAGCAGTAAAAGAACAGCAGAATGTACCATCAAATGAAACATTTGCTGGATCAATACCAGAAATTTACACTGCAGAATTTGTTCGCAATGAAATTGCTTGCGGACGCGCCATTATTCCTCAAAACATCAATCATCCAGAATGCGAACCAATGATTATTGGGCGCAATTTTCGTGTTAAAATTAATGCCAATATTGGAAATTCTGCAGTTACTTCATCTATGGCAGAAGAAGTTGATAAAATGGTTTGGGCCATTCGCTGGGGAGCAGATACAGTGATGGATCTCTCAACAGGTCGGAATATTCATAATATTCGTGAGTGGATTATTCGAAATTCCCCAGTTCCCATAGGAACTGTCCCACTTTATCAAGCACTCGAAAAAGTACAGGGTATCGCTGAAAATTTAACATGGGATATTTTCCGTGATACGCTCATTGAACAAGCAGAGCAAGGTGTTGATTATTTTACTATTCATGCAGGATTAAGATTACCTTTTATCCCTCTAACTATTGATCGGATAACGGGTATTGTTTCAAGAGGCGGTTCTATTATGGCAAAATGGTGTCTGCATCATCACAAAGAAAGTTTTCTCTATGAACATTTTGATGAAATTTGTGATATTGCACGCACATATGATATTTCTCTTTCCTTGGGAGATGGATTGCGCCCTGGCTCTATTGCCGATGCTAATGATGAAGCCCAATTTGCTGAACTTAAAACTTTGGGAGAATTGACAAAAATTGCTTGGGAAAAAGATGTACAGGTTATGATTGAAGGACCTGGACATGTCCCAATGCATAAAATTAAAGAAAATATGGAAAAACAATTAGATCTCTGTCATGAAGCACCCTTTTATACTTTGGGACCTCTTACAACTGACATCGCACCGGGATATGACCATATTACATCGGCCATTGGTGCTGCTATGATTGGATGGTTTGGAACTGCCATGCTGTGTTATGTAACACCTAAAGAACACTTAGGATTGCCTGATAAAAACGACGTAAAAACTGGTGTGATCACTTATAAAATTGCTGCTCATGCTGCTGATCTTGCCAAAGGTTTGCCTAGAGCACAATTGCGCGATAATGCTCTTTCGCGTGCACGATTTGATTTTAGATGGTATGATCAATTCAACCTTTCTCTTGATCCGGAAACAGCCTGTGCCTTTCATGATGAGACAATGCCTAAAGAAGCCCATAAATTGGTACATTTTTGTTCCATGTGTGGACCAAAATTCTGTTCTATGCGTATTTCTCATGATATTCGTGAGGCAGCAGCAATAAGAAAAACAAAAGGGGAAGGTATGATCGCCATGGCCGAGAAATATCAAAAAAATGGTGAGCTTTATATGGAAATCGTTTCTCCTCAAAAAGAGAAAGCAAACAGTTGAAGAACATTCTTATCAAAGGTACAGGTGTAGGCGGCTTAACGGTTGCCTTTATGTTACAGCAAAAAGGTGTTTCTGTTACTATATCGGCTCCCCCTCATTCTCCTATAGGAAGTGCTAGTTGGTATGCAGGAGGAATGCTCGCACCTTACTGTGAGAGAGAAAATGCGGAACAGATTGTTGAAGATCTTGGTATACAAGCTATACAGTGGTGGCGTAAAACGCTCCCCAACCTTGTCATACAAAAAGGCACTTTAGTGGTTGCACCTACACGAGATAGAGGAGAGCTTGAACGATTTTCTGAGCGCACGCATAATCACAAAACCATAGATAATATAGAAATAGCTCATCTTGAACCAGATCTTGCGGAACGTTTTAACTGTGCGCTCTTTTATGAAAATGAAGCCCATATTGATCCTCGCAAAGCACTTATGGCTTTAAAAGAAAAGCTTCTCAACAATGGAGCGTGTTTTGTTGATGTAGAGACAGCTGAAACAAATTTTGATATTGTTATTGATGCGACAGGAATAGCGCGTTTAAGAAAAGATAAAAATATACGGGGCGTACGTGGCGAAATGCTTCTCGTGCGCTGCACCGATGTTAAAATTTCGCGTCCAATTCGTCTTCTTCATCCACGGTTTCCTCTCTACATTGTACCTCGACAAGATAATATTTTTATGATTGGTGCAACAATGATTGAAAGTGACTTTGATGGTGCAATCTCAGTGAGATCAATGATGGAACTGCTCAATGCGGCTTATACTTTACATCCTGCTTTTGCTGAAGCAGAAATTATTGAATCTGGCGTTGGTGTTCGTCCATGTTATCCTGATAACTTCCCTTCTGTGCATAAAGATGGTAATTGTATTTTTATTAATGGATTTTATAGACATGGTTTTCTTTTGTCTCCAGAAATGGCAAAACAAGCAATGAAATTGGCATTGGAATAAAGCATGAAAATATTTGTTAATGGTGAAACTGTCCAAACAGAAGTTATGACTCTCGGTCTCTTACTTGAAGAATTGGGATATGAAGGAAATTGGCTTGCAACCGCTGTTAACGCTGAAGTTGTTTCCATAGATGCACGAAGCCAATTTGTCTTGCATGAAGGGGATAAAATTGAAATTTTAAGCCCAATGCAAGGAGGCTAAAATTATGCTGAATCTTTATGGACGACAATTCTCTTCCCGTCTTCTATTAGGTACAGCGCAATATCCTTCACCTGCAATCCTTCGTGATGCTATTCATAAATCGAATACGGAAATTGTGACTGTTTCCTTGCGCCGTGAAACTGCAGGTGGAAAACAAGGTGGACAATTTTGGAAATTTCTTCAAGAACTTGGGGTAACAGTGCTTCCTAATACTGCTGGTTGTTATACTGTTAAAGAGGCCGTAACCACAGCGCATTTAGCAAGAGATCTCTTTAAAACAGCTTGGATTAAACTCGAAGTGATAGGAAACCCAGACACCTTACAGCCAAATATTTTTTCCTTAATCGAAGCAGCGCAAATTTTAAATGATGAAGGATTCCAAATTTTTGCTTATACAACGGATGATCTCATTGTTGCTGAAAAGCTCTTGGATGTTGGTTGTCGTGTCATTATGCCTTGGTGTGCTCCTATTGGATCTGCCAAAGGACCTCATAATACTGATGGATTGCGTTCTATCCGCGCTTACCTTCCTGATATTACTCTTGTTGTTGATGCCGGTATTGGACGTCCATCACATGCCACCATTGCTATGGAACTCGGTTATGATGCAGTACTGCTTAACACTGCAGTTGCTAAAGCAGGTAATCCTGTCTTAATGGCTGAAGCATTTTCTAAAGCTGTTCAAGCAGGACGTATGGGATATAAAGCTGGCATGATCGAAGCACGCAATGTAGCGGTCCCTTCAACACCAGTGATTGGAAAAGCAGTATTTTCATGAAACTGGATCCATTTTACCTCATCGTTGATAACGCTGATTGGGTTGAACGTTTGCTCCCTCTTGGCATCAAGCTCGTACAATTGCGTATGAAACATGAAAATCAACAAAGAATCCGTCAACATATCAAGCGCGCAAAAAACATATGCAATAAATTGGGAGCACAATTAATTATTAATGATCATTGGGAAATAGCAATTGATGAAAAGTGCAATTTTATTCATCTGGGACAAGAAGACCTAAGCAATGCTGATCTTCACGCAATTCGAAAAAGTGGTATAAAATTTGGTCTTAGTACACATGATGAACATGAATTGGATATCGCACTCTCTGTCAATCCTGAGTATATTGCACTTGGTCCTATTTATCCGACAATCTTAAAAAAAATGAAATGGATGCCGCAAGGACTAGAAAAAATCAAACAATGGAGAAAACGGATTGGTGCTTTACCTTTGGTGGGTATTGGTGGTTTAACACCAGAACGCGCAGTTGGTGTTTTAAAAGCAGGAGCAAATAGTGCTGCTGTTGTGACTGATATTATCCTCCATAAAAAACCTGAAGAGCGTGTCCAGCAGTGGATAAAAGTGACACAAACATGGCGTTAATACCTTCCATTCTTATTGTTGCAGGCACGGATCCAACAGGAGGTGCCGGTATTATTCGTGATATAGAAACCGCCACACATTTTCAAATAAAAGCAAATTTAGCAATCACTTGTGTTAACGTACAAGATGATAATCGCGTTGTCGAAATCACTCCAATGCGTGGAGGCCTCGTCGCTGCGCAAATGCGTGCTGCCCTAGAAGCAAATCCAATAAGCGCAATAAAAATCGGTATGACGGGGACAAAAGCAATTATAATAGCAATCTGTAACGTACTCAAAGACTATCCCCATATTCCAGTTATTCTGGACCCCGTACTTGTCGCTTCATCAGGAGGAAAACTAACAACAGAAACAATCATCTACACGATGATCGATAAACTGCTTCCTCATGTTACTCTTTTAACACCAAATAGAGAAGAACTAGCTCTTCTTAGCCAAAGTCCATTGGCATCTCATGATAAGCAAGCAATACAACAAGCAAAAAAACTTTTGTCATTGGGAGCTCGATCTATTTTAGTAAAAGGGGGACATGCAGAGGGTCCTCTTGCAATTGATAGCTTCATTGACAAAACTGAAGTCATAAATATTTCTACGCCACGTTTAAAAGGAACAATGCGAGGAACAGGTTGCATTCTCTCAAGCGCTATTGCAGCGCATTTAGCATTAAATGAATCTATGACTGAAGCGGTAAAAAAAGCAAAAGCATATATCCACACATTGCTTTTAACCCATTGTAAAAACAGTTTGTAAAGTCTAGTATTTTCACATATAAAAGTAATATTTATATATCTCATTCATATATTTAATATTTTTAATAAAAATTATTAAAAAAAGATAAAAATATAATAATAAAAAATTTATACTTAATTTTATAAATAAAATACTATAAAAGTCACTTTCATTAATTATTAAATATAAAATATAATGATCAAAAATGTTATCATACCACTTGCATTCAGTAGAGAATTCTTTTATTATAAAGGGCTTAGTCTGTTTAAAAATTTAAAATAGCGTAATTTAAACAAATTGTACATTTAAAGATGTATATAATCGCGAACACTCGCATTTTACGATTTGCCTTTTTTGTGAAAAGAGAGAATCCTATCAGCGTTCTTGTACATTAATGGCTAGCGAATACATTTATAAAACTTGAAGGATAATTTTGTTTGATCTATAGTTGTTAGATCATTAGAAAAAATAAAATGTTAAATCAAACGCCGTGCTCAATTTCCTATGAAGAACTCTTAAACTTTTATAAAGAAAGTGGTGCGGATGCTGTTCTGACAGATTTCCCTATTAATCGTTTTAAGCAGTCTGCTTGTTCAGAGAGCAAATTAATATCTGTCGTGAACATTTCTCATAATCAACAAACATCTCCCACCGTAAAATCAGATCATCGTCCGCTGCATAACTCTAGCGGGGCTATACAAAATGAACCCACAGCTATAGAGAGTGCAAACAATGCAAAAACACTTGATGAATTAAAATCTGCGCTCCTTGCATTTAATGGCTGTTCACTAAAATTGACAGCAAAAAATACCTGCTTTTCAGATGGAACAGCTGGAAGCCCCCTGATGCTTATAGGCGAAGCACCAGGACGAGAAGAGGATATACAAGGAATTCCTTTTGTGGGAAAAGCAGGGATGTTGCTTAATAAAATCCTCGCATCAATTGGCTTAACAAGAAATAATGTTTACATTGCCAACACTATTCCTTGGCGTCCACCAGGAAATCGTACACCAACACCAAGAGAAGTTGCCTTGTGCCGTCCTTTTATTGAACGGCACATTTATTTAGCGCGTCCTCGTATACTTATAGCACTGGGAGGCATTGCTGCACAGCTTCTTACGGGATCTCAAAATGGGATTATCCGAACACGAGGGAAATGGCATATTTATGAAAGTGAGGATAATATTAAAATACCTGTTATGCCAACTTTCCACCCTGCCTACCTTCTCCGAACCCCTAGTCAAAAAAAACTTACATGGATAGACTTCTTAGAAGTAAAAAATCGCCTCGATAGCCTTTTGTAATTCTGTAATCTTCTTTGACTCTAAAATTAAACACCTTCTTCTTTAACTCTTAAAATACGAATGGGAAAAACTATGGAACAGCCAACAACATCTATTTATCGTTTGGAAGACTATCAGCCAACCCCTTACGCTATCCCTAAAACACAACTTTCCTTCCAATTGGCACCAACAAAAACCTATGTTACAGCCATATTGTCTATTGAATCCCGTCACAATACAAAAAAATTAACACCTCTTGTTCTTTCTGGTGATGATCTTACTTTAATTTCCGTTTCTATTAATGATGAGATGTTAGCCCCAAACACTTATAAAGTGACGCCTTCACGTTTAGAAATTACAAACCCACCAGCGGCTCCTTTTACATTGAAATTGGTTACGGAACTGAATCCTGAAAGCAACCGCCAACTTATGGGACTTTATCTTTCAAATGGTGTTTATTGCACACAATGCGAATCGGAAGGTTTTCGTCGTATTACTTATTTTTACGACCGCCCAGATGTTCTTTCTACCTATAGAGTGAAAATTGAAGCAGATTCCCAAACAATCCCAATCTTGCTTTCAAATGGTAATCTGGTGGAAACAGGAACTTTAGAGAATAATCGCCATTTTGCCATTTGGGAAGATCCTTATCCCAAACCATCTTATCTCTTTGCTTTAGTAGGTGGAGATCTTGATAAGTTAGAAGACCATTTTACAACTGTATCTGGACGACGTATCGAGCTTGGTATCTATGTGGAAAAAGGAAAAACAAAACGCGCAACCTATGCAATGGATGCTCTTAAACGTTCCATGCGTTGGGATGAACAATGTTTTGGGCGCGAATATGATCTTGATGTTTTTAATATTGTTGCTGTCTCCGATTTTAACATGGGAGCAATGGAAAACAAGGGACTTAACATTTTTAATGATAAATATGTTCTCGCAGATCCTGAAACAGCAACCGATCAGGATTATAGAAATGTTGAACGTGTCATTGCACATGAATATTTCCATAATTGGAGTGGTAATCGTATTACCTGTCGCGATTGGTTTCAACTATGTTTAAAAGAAGGATTCACTGTTTATCGTGATCAGGAATTTTCATCAGATCAAAATGTACGCAGCCTACAGCGAATTGAAAATATAAAAACATTAAAAGCTACTCAATTTGCCGAAGACGCTGGTCCCCTCGCTCATCCTGTACGTCCTCGTCAATATAGCCAAATTAACAATTTTTACACCACAACTGTTTATGAAAAAGGTGCTGAGGTTGTTCGCATGATACGGACTATTTTAGGACCCTCTCTATTTCGTAAAGGTACTGATCTTTATTTTCAACGTCATGATGGACAAGCTTGTACAATTGAAGATTTTATCGCCTGTTTTGCTGAAGTATCTGGTCAAGACTTTTCCCAATTCATGTTGTGGTATGAACAAGCTGGAACACCAAATGTAGAAATCGATAGTCATTATAGCGATGGTGTTTTAACAATTCATGCAAAGCAACATATTCCCGAAACCCCACAACAAAATACCAAAAAGCCCATGCTTATCCCTATATTATTTGGCTTGTTAGGACCTAATGGAGAAAACCTCACCTATGAAGCGGATACGGATATTCAATCAAACGTTATGCTTTTATCCAAGGAAAACCAAACGTTTACATTAAAGGGTCTGCGTGAAAAACCTGTTTTATCACTCCTTAGAGACTTCTCTGCACCAATCAATCTACACACTCCATTCAATGAAAGCGAATTTATTTTTCTTGCACAACATGATGACAATCACATCAATCGCTGGCAATCTCTTAATCATTTAATGACGCAAGCTTTGATTCAAAACATTCAAGATGAAACAAAAGCAAAAGAGGGTATGCCCTCTGCTTTGATAAAATTGATTGAAGCTATCATTACAGATGAAAGTCTTGAACCTGAGTTTCGTGCATTTTGTTTAAGTTTACCGAGCGAAGTTGAACTTGCCCATACACTTGGTAAAAATGTTGATCCAGAGCGTATTCATCATGTGCACAATCAGTTTTTAGCTTCGCTCGCGCATACACATCAAGGACTCTTCACAAAATTTTATGGGCAAATGCAAACCAAAGAGCCCTATTCATCAAACACTGTACAAGCTGGAAAGCGAGCATTAAAGAATATAATACTGGATTATCTTTCCATTACTGAGGCCAATCCAAATCGTGCTGCCACACAATATGCAACAGCTGATAATATGACTGACCGTATGGCTAGTATCGCTGTTCTCGTGAAGCGTTTTAATGAAAGTGAGCAGGCGCAAAATGCCTTAAATGATTTTGAAAACCGCTATCGCCATGATCCTTTGGTCATGGATAAATGGTTTTCCATTCAAGCAATGGTTGCAGGGGCATCAACGCTCGAGAATGTTCAAAAGCTCATGCAACACCCGCTCTTTTCAAAAGATAATCCCAATCGTGTGCGTTCCCTAATCGGTGCCTTTGCCTCTAACAATCTCACGGGCTTTAACAGGATGGATGGAGCATCTTATCAATTTCTTTGCCAAATTATTTTGGAAATTGACAAAAAAAATCCACAGCTCGCTTCATGGTTATTAACAACGATGCGCTCTTGGCGACAATTAGAACCCATTCGACAACAAAAACTTGAAACTGAATTAAAAATGATTGCTGCTGCGCCAAAGTTATCAAGCGATGTCGCTGATATCATCAACCGTCTGCTCACTTGAAACGAAAATTTATTTTAAATCAATATTCTATAATATTTTTTAAATAAATTCTACAGACTATTCAATCATCATTAAATCTATAAACAGGCAATCTAAGCCTGTTTATAGATCATGTTTAAAGTGGCTTTTCCTTTTCATATTCCAAGTTCATAGAAGTAAAATTATTTTTTTAAAAAAAAAGACTGGACAGAAGACTCCTGTTTTGATTCATTGCATTCGATGGGGTTACTATGAATATCGAAGCAGTTTTTAAATCACATTATTCCATAATTAAAGGAACTGGAAATGGCTAAATTGGACGCATATCATGCGCCAACGGAGGTGTATGCTGATTCAAAATCGAGCGCTCCAAGTCATAAAGCGCAGAAAAAACGTATTCATCTGCTTTCTGGCTCCGCCTATCAAAAGCTTCTCTTTATTGAACCTTGGTTGCGTCGCTCACTTCCGTTTGTTATTTTAGCATTTCTTATTGTACTTGCATCAATTCGTTTTATATCACTCTATGATTGGCGTAACACGATTGATAAGAACACGCGTTCTACCATCACTCTCTTAGCTTCTCATATTACCAATACAATTAATCATGACTTACTGGCTGTTTCTCAGAAAGGAAAAGTCTCTGCCCTTTCTCATAGTCATTTGCAAAATATCCTCACCACTTTTCGTAATCAAGATCTTATTAATCCTAGCACTCTGATCGCCATTATTGATCAAAAAGGAAATGTCTTAGCTTCATCCAGTTCAGAGATTTCTTTAGGAAAACCTTTGCAAGATTTTATCTCTGACAGCATTGCTTTACAATCTCTTGGACAGCACGTTGGAATTATGAAAATCACAATAGGAAAAGATGCCCCTGCTCTTGCTTCATTTCAGCAAACAGAAAATGGGCAATATGGCGTATTCATTAGCGAAAAAATGCAAGATAGCGCCATGGAATGGCGGAAAATTCTCTCGTTAAATATAACCCTATTCATTGGAACTAGTGGCGTTATCCTCGCTCTTCTTTATGCTTATTACAACCAAATTGTACGAGCACGCAAAACGGATCTTGTCTCAGAAAAAATTCAAAACCGTATTGATATGGCAATGATGCGTGGACGCTGTGGACTATGGGATTGGAATATGGCAAGTGGACGCGTCTACTGGTCACGAGCAATGTATGAAATGCTGGGCTATGTCCCTCAAGATGCATTGCTCTCAATTTCCCAAATTAGCGCCATTATCAATCCAAATGATGCGAACTTTTTTGATCTTGCTCAGGAATTAATGAGCGGTAAAAAAAAGCATATCGATATTAACGTTCCCATGCGTCATGCCGATGGCCATTATGTCTGGATGCGCATTCGTGCTGAAGTTACTGAAGAAGAAGAACCCCATTTGGTTGGTATTTCCTTCGATATTAGTGAACAGCAACAATTGGCTGAACAAACAGCGCAAGCCGACCTTCGTATCCGTGATGCGATTGAAAACATTTCAGAATCTTTCGTCTTGTGGGATTCAGAAGGACGTTTAGTCATGTCCAACAGCAAATTTTGCGAATATGCTGCTATTCCTAAACAAATTCTACAATCCGGTATCCAACGTGCAACCGTCGAAGCCATGGCACGCCCTGCACTCAGTGAATATCCCCTTAAAGATGATGGTACTGGTAACTTAACCAGTATTCGCCAAACGGCAGATGGTTGTTGGCTCAAAATTAACGAACGGCGAACCCAAGACGGAGGATTGGTTTGTATTGGTACTGACATTTCTGAGCTTAAACAACAACAGGAAAAATTTGAAGACAGTGAAAGGCGTCTTTTTTCTTTTATTCAAGAACTCAAACGTGCTCGAGGAAGTGCTCAACAACGTGCCTCAGAAGTTGAAAAACTTAATAAAAGTCTCAAGGCAGAAAAAGAGCGTGCTGAAAGTGCTAACAAAGCTAAATCAGAGTTTTTGGCTAATATGTCCCATGAATTGCGCACTCCACTTAACGCTATTCTAGGCTTTTCAGATATCATGTTGCAATCGACTTTTGGACCTCTTGGCTCACAACGCTATAAGGAATATATGCATGATATTTACAATTCGGGAACCCATCTTCTAACCCTTATCAATGACATCCTTGATATGTCAAAAATTGAAGCTGGAAGATTTTCGCTTGATTGTAAAAATACCGATCTTGAGCCCATCATTAGTGAAGCAGTACGGACACTAACGCCTCAAGCTCAAGAAAAAAATATTATTGTTACAACAAATATTACGCCAGAACTTCATGCTGAAGTTGATGGTCGTGCAATGAAACAGATTTTCCTTAATCTCATCTCTAATGCCGTTAAATTTACGCCTTCTGGCGGAAATATTGATGTCTGTGCTTTCAAGAAAAAAAACAACCTTATTTTTAAAATTACAGATACAGGTGTTGGTATTCCCCAATCAGCAATTAAAAAACTTGGGCAACCTTTTGAACAAGTTGAAAATCAACTTACTAAATCTCACACGGGCTCAGGTCTTGGCTTAGCCATTTCACGCTCCTTGCTAGAACTCCACAAAGGAAAACTTGAAATTACCTCAAAAGAAATGAAAGGAACAACTGTAACGATTATAATGCCCATCACACAAAATTAAATTCCTCCATTTTGTTCTCGTTGTAGCAAAATCTGTTTCCGTTTGGATCCCCAACGATACCCTGAAATAAAACCATTTTTACGCACAACACGATGACAAGGAATGATAACAGCCAATTCGTTACGTGCACACGCATTAGCAACGGCACGAAAAGCGTTCGGTATACCAATACGGCATGCTAAGACTTCATATGAAATTGTTTCACCACATGGTATATCACATAATACTGCCCATACTTGTCGTTGAAAAACTGTACCATTTATATCTAAGGGAAAATTATATTTTTTGACCAACTTAGGTGTTTCTATCATGGCTATAATATGAGCAACTTCTCTCTTAAATGTATTGTCACCTACAACTTGTTGTGCATTGCCAAATCGTATCGTAAACTCCTGTAATAATTGCTCTATAGTGTCTCCTAACGCTATATAACAAATCCCTTTTTGAGACCTAGCCACCAAAAGCTTTCCTATTGATACATCTTTCAGACAGAATATTCTCGTTTGGGAAATGTTCAGCATTTTAGCCTTCTTTATATTTTTAAATATTTTTGAACATCATCTATAAAGTAAAGAGAGAGTATTCACTATCTTTTAACAGCAAACAAAATCATTCTGAAATTATCTCCTTAGCCATTGTATTAAAATACACTCTCACCCTTTTATGAAATGGAAACATACATCTATTGATTTTCTTCCTACCCTAAAACGGAAAGTTCGACCAGAACCGATCTATCAACAATCTTGCTTTTTATCTAACAGATTCCAACTAAGACCATTTCATATGGTTTATTTCATAAGCTCTCTAAAAACAAATCCCGCCCTGAATTCTATCATAGACTCTAACAAAAAACACCTTAATGTAGTAAATTTTCATACCTTATATCACAGCTCTAAACGGTAGTACTTTACGGAACAACAAGATAAACTTCCCATTTCATTTTACGAAATCCCATCGAACCATAAATAATGGCTTATGTTTTACAAGCAACAGAAAAAGTGCGCACCCTCTTTAGGAAAACAACGTCATAAAAACACAAAATATGCCTGCAATGGACTGGAAAGATGTTCCGGCTTTTTATTCTCCACAGTATGCTTAAATATTCTAATTTGTTGGAGCACTATTATTATTTTTTATCAAAGATCATACTTTTGATATACTGACGAGATGACTCAGCTCAAAAAAGAAATTTATCTTCAATTTTATGAAAAAAAGCATGGAAAAGGTATTTTAGTGCTTACTTTCTTTATCACTTAACTTATAAAATGACTGTAGCCTCAGAACTGAAATATTTTACCCGCAACGATTGCGCACAGATATTTGTCATAGGAAAAAGCCATGCCCAAACGCACAGATATAAAATCTATTCTTATCATCGGAGCAGGACCTATTATCATTGGTCAGGCATGTGAATTTGATTATTCAGGCACACAAGCCTGTAAAGCATTAAAAGAAGAAGGTTATCGAATTATTTTGGTAAATTCTAATCCTGCCACGATTATGACAGATCCAGATCTAGCTGATGCAACGTATATAGAGCCCATTACTCCTGAAATAGTTGCCAAAATTATTGCCCACGAACGTCCCGATGCCCTTTTGCCCACTATGGGAGGACAAACAGCCCTCAACACTGCTTTATCATTAAAGCGTATGGGTATTTTAGACCGCTATCATGTTGAAATGATAGGGGCCAATGCTGATGCTATTGATAAAGCTGAAGATCGTGCTTTATTCCGCCAAGCGATGGCAAAAATCGGTTTGGAAACGCCACGCTCTATGTTAGCCAATGCAACAGAATTAAAAGAAGAAAATCGCCGACAGCACGCAAAAACGCGTGCTGAACTTAAAGCAAAACTTTCTGGTGCTGCACTTGATAAAGCACTCGAAGAACTTGAGCGAAACTGGCGACATACCGAAATTGATCGCAAACAACATTATATCGCCCATGCAACAGCAAAAGCAGTTCAAGCTCTTGATGTTGTTGGACTTCCAGCTATTATTCGTCCTTCATTTACCCTTGGTGGAACCGGTGGTGGAATCGCTTACAATCGTTCTGAATTTTATGAAATTATCGAACGCGGTCTTGAAGCTTCGCCTACAACAGAAGTTTTAATTGAAGAAAGTGTTTTAGGGTGGAAAGAATATGAGATGGAAGTTGTTCGTGATAAGAACGACAACTGTATCATTGTTTGTTCTATTGAAAACATTGATCCAATGGGGATTCATACCGGTGATTCGATCACTGTAGCACCTGCTCTCACCTTAACAGATAAAGAATATCAATGTATGCGTAATGCTTCGATTGCTGTTTTGCGTGAAATTGGTGTTGAAACGGGGGGATCCAATGTACAGTTTGCTGTCAATCCTGAAAATGGGCGCCTCATTGTTATTGAAATGAATCCGCGTGTTTCTCGCTCTTCAGCGCTTGCCTCAAAAGCAACGGGGTTTCCCATTGCCAAAGTAGCGGCTAAACTGGCTGTTGGTTATACTCTTGATGAATTAAAAAATGATATCACGGGTGGTGCAACACCAGCATCATTTGAACCTTCTATTGACTATATTGTGACAAAAATTCCTCGTTTTGCTTTCGAAAAATTTCCCGGTTCATCGCCTGTCCTTACAACTGCAATGAAATCTGTAGGAGAAGTCATGGCCATTGGACGCACTTTTCAAGAATCGTTACAAAAAGCACTCCGTGGACTTGAAACAGGACTTACGGGTCTTGATGAAATTGTTATTCCAGAGCATGCTGAAGGTGATGAAAAAAGTTCTATACGCTCCGCCATTGCAATACCAAGCCCTGATCGTCTACGCTATATTGCTCAAGCCATGCGTACAGGCTTACCCATAGATGAGATTCACCAAATTAGTAAAATTGATCCGTGGTTTTTAGAACAAATAGCCTCCATCATTGAAATGGAGCAGCGTATCCGCGTTCATGGATTACCCCAAGACGCAGATAACTTACGTATGTTAAAAGCTATGGGATTTTCAGATGCGCGATTAGCCTCCCTTACTGGAAAAGAACCCGATGATATCGCAGCTTTACGCAAATCACTGAATGTTAAACACGTCTTCAAACGAATTGACACTTGTGCCGCTGAATTTTCTTCTCCTACAGCCTATATGTATTCAACATATGAAGTTCCCTTTGCAGATGTAGAGCACTCGGAAGCACACATTTCTGAACGCAAAAAAATTGCTATTTTAGGCGGTGGACCAAACCGCATTGGGCAAGGTATTGAATTTGATTACTGTTGCTGCCACGCTGCTTTTGCACTGCGTGATGCAGGCTTTGAAGCGATTATGATTAACTGTAATCCTGAAACAGTTTCAACCGACTATGATACCTCTGATCGCCTTTACTTTGAATCTTTAACAACAGAAGATGTTATCGCTATTTTAGAAGCAGAACAGGAAAAAGGAGATTTGGTTGGAGTCATCGTCCAATTTGGCGGACAAACACCCTTGAAATTGGCAAGCGCTCTAGAAAAACACAACATTCCCATCTTGGGTACTTCACCTGACGCTATCGACTTAGCTGAAGATAGAGATCGCTTTCAAAAACTGTTATTTAAACTTAACTTAACACAACCTCAAAATGGTATTGCTCACTCCATCGAACAAGCACGCCTCATTGCCCACGAACTAGGCTTCCCATTGGTTGTACGTCCCTCTTATGTTTTAGGAGGACGTGCTATGCAAATTATCCGTGATGAACGTAGCTTACAAAATTATTTACTGGAGAGTGTCCCTGAATTAATTTCAGAAGATATCAAAGTCCGTTATCCTAACGACACAACAGGACAAATCAATATATTGCTTGGTAAAAATCCGCTTCTCTTTGATACCTATTTAACAGAAGCAATTGAAATAGACGTTGATTGTCTATGTGATGGCAAAGAAACACTGATTGTTGGTATTATGGAACACATTGAAGAAGCTGGTATCCACTCTGGTGATTCAGCATGTTCTTTACCAGTCCGTACGCTCTCAAATAAAATAGTTACTGAATTAGAGCGCCAAACCAAAGCATTAGCACAAGCACTTCATGTTCGCGGCTTAATGAATGTACAATATGCTATAAAAGATGACACCATTTATGTCTTAGAAGTCAATCCCCGTGCTTCACGTACTGTCCCATTTGTTGCAAAAACGATTGGTCGCCCTATTGCTAAAATGGCTGCACGTATTATGGCAGGAGAAACACTTCATGATGCTCTTCAAGCTTATGGTGGATTACCTTCTTTGCAGGAAAAACAACATATTGCCGTCAAGGAAGCAGTGTTTCCTTTTGCTCGTTTTTCAGGTGTTGATACACTTCTTGGTCCAGAAATGCGCTCAACCGGTGAAGTTATGGGACTGGACTATGAATTTTCGCTTGCTTTTGCTAAAGCCCAACTTGGAGCTGGTGTAAAACTCCCTAAAGAGGGAACTTTGTTCGTTTCTGTAAGAGATGAAGATAAAAAACGCATCTTAAATCCTGTAAAACGTTTAACTGAGCTTGGCTTTTCTGTTGTCGCCACAAGTGGAACACATAAATTTCTTACCGAACACCACGTTGAAGCAACAAAAATCAACAAAGTCCTAGAGGGACACCCCCATATTGAAGATGCTATTCGTAATCGCCAAATTCAATTGATTTTTAATACAACTAGCACTGCCAGTGCCATCTCAGACTCAAAATCATTACGTTATGCAGCACTCATGCAAAATGTTCCCTATTATACAACAATAGCTGGAGCCGAAGCCGTCGTAGAAGCGATCAAAGCACTCAAAAAAAGGCGCCTTGAAGTACGTTCCCTACAAAGTTATTTCAGTTGATTTTTTTCTACTCAGCAAAGTATACACTGTTTTCTTATTTTTTCTTTATATAAAAATTGATTAAGGCTTGCTTTTTGTTCTAAAGACTTTTATAGAAGTTTCATCGAATTTTCGGTTACGTGACTTTCTTTCCTGTGCAATCTGCACTTTTGACGAAACTTCTCCCACCTAATTTCGATCTACAACCGTATTGAAGGAATGAAAGCTTCAATACTCAATATAATTATATATTCTAAGGAGTTTCCTATGTCTACAGGAACAGTTAAGTGGTTTAATACAACAAAAGGTTTCGGATTCATTCAGCCTAGTGATGGTAGTGCAGATGTATTTGTACACATTTCTGCCGTTGAGCGTTCTGGTCTAAACAGTCTTAATGAAGGGCAAAAAATTTCTTATGATGTTCTTCAAGATCGTCGTTCAGGAAAATTTGCCGCTGGCAACCTTGCAGCCCTTTAAGGTTTAAATTCTGCAATATTTTATTTAAAATCTTCGTCTGTAACGACGAAGATTTTTTTATTTTGTATAAAGCATCATTTCACCTTGTTAAAATAAAGACTGCTTATCTCCTTTGCACAATTTATCACCTCCCCCCTTTATACTTCCTCTAAAACTTTCTTAAAATTTAAGAAGAGATTATCTTGTAAAAATCTCAAAAAAGGAAAATGTAAAGCCCGTGTAAGAGTATTTTGGAAGTTTTTTATTGCATACAATATAATCTCTTATAGAATATCCTTAAAGCAATAACCATTTGTTGATATAATATAAGGATTTAAAATTATGGCTTTTATTGCCGACAAATTGTCTCGTATCAAACCTTCTGCAACAATTGCTGCTTCCCAAAAAGCCCGTCATTTAAAAACATTAGGGCGCAACGTTATTGCTTTAAGCGCTGGAGAGCCAGACTTTGATACCCCAGACAACATCAAAAACGCGGCCATTGAAGCTATTCGAAGAGGAGAAACAAAATACCCTCCCATATCTGGAATTCCAGAATTGCGCCAAGCAATTTCTGCAAAGTTTAAAAGGGAAAATAATCTCAATTATGAACCAGAGCAAATTATTGTTGGAACCGGCGGTAAACAGATTCTCTTTAATGCATTGATGGCAACTTTAAATAAAGGGGATGAAGTCATCATTCCATCTCCTTATTGGGTAAGTTATCCAGAAATGGTCGCACTCAACGATG
The DNA here is from genome assembly GCF_042193495.1 of Bartonella sp. TS82HLJMH. Lineage (NCBI taxonomy): Bacteria > Pseudomonadati > Pseudomonadota > Alphaproteobacteria > Hyphomicrobiales > Bartonellaceae > Bartonella > Bartonella sp. TS82HLJMH. The sequence continues at coordinate 149,903 of NZ_JBHILU010000002.1, forward strand.
GTAAGCCTGTCTTTTTAGAAACAAAAGCCGAATTTTCTTATAAACTCCAACCACAAGAGCTGGAAGCTGTCATTACCCCGAAAACCAAATGGTTCATCTTTAACTCTCCTTCAAATCCATCAGGTGCCGCTTATACACATAATGAATTGAAGAAACTCACAGACGTTTTAGTAAAATATCCTCATGTTTATATTCTTTCCGATGATATATATGAACATCTCACATATGAGGGTTTTACCTTTGTTACTCCAGCTCAAGTAGAACCAGCGCTTTATGAGCGTACACTCACAATGAATGGTGTTTCCAAAGCATATGCGATGACGGGATGGAGAATCGGCTATGCAGGGGGACCACAAGAATTAATTAAAGCTATGGATACCATTCAAGGTCAACAAACATCTGGAACAAGTGTCATTTCACAATGGGCTGCTGTTGAAGCACTCAATGGGCCACAAGACTTTATCGCTAAAAATAAAAGTATTTTTCAAGCACGCCGTGATCTCGTTGTTTCCATGCTAAACCAAGCTCCTGGCATTCACTGTCCAACGCCCGAAGGTGCTTTTTATGTTTATCCTTCCTGCACAGGACTTATTGGAAAGAAAACACCAAACGGTCAATATATTACGAATGACGAAGACTTTGCCATAGCGCTTCTAGAAACAGAAGCTGTTGCTGTCGTCCAAGGATCTGCTTTTGGACTTGGATCTGCTTTTCGTATTTCTTATGCAACATCAGAAGAATTACTTGAAGAAGCTTGTATACGTATACAGCGCTTTTGCAACAGTTTAATTTAAAATTTTTAATATCATCTCTTGTGATCGTTTTTTTGCCGAATGTCAGTATATCCGAGAAAATATCGAAAATTGTATCATGGTCTGAATCAATCGATTCAGCAAAAATATCCGTGAATAAATACAACAATAAAAGCTGTAGTAGATAAAGATCAAATAAATCTAGCGATCAATAAATGAATCGGTTTATTATCATGAGATGATGAAAAAACTATTCTGCTTTCTCTATTTAATTTATAACTCTAAAAAAGATCGAGCGCTTTTAAATACAATTGCCCTTATAATCAAATCTTTTCTATTTCTCGGCTTCTTCTTCGTCATAAAATGAAGAAGAAGCCACCTCCCGTCGTTATGTAAACAATCCAGTTTCCTTTAAGTTCTATCTAATAACGACTTGATTTACTTCATAGGCTTTATGAACAAGACCTCCCTTAAATATTCACCTCACACTCTAATAAAAAGCACTTCATGCATAAAGTTTTAAATATTTTATATCACACCGCTAAAAGACAGACTTTTATGCTACAACAGGATAAATCTCTCTCAAACTCCTTATTGAATTTTAGTATTCTTAAAAAAGTGTTGGATATCCACAAGTTTCGAAATTTTTTTCTTATCATCCTCCCATATATTGCAATTTCTAGGGCTCTTTCAAAAATAAAAAAAAGCCGGACATATGTCCGGCAAATCTGGAAAATCCTCAGAGATAAAATCAATCTGATAGATCTTCGTAAGGGAACACTCAAGAAAATGCACTGGGAGGCAACATAATCAAGAGATAGTATTCTATGTCATTTTATAAGAAAAAGTACAATAACGACTTAAGCGTATCTGCTATGCAATAAACACATATCTTTAAATTTGGCTCCATCATGTACCACTATTTTAATTAAATATAAAAATGTAAGCTACTCCATCACACGATTGTCCAGTTTTCAATATATGATAACCCTCACATTTGCTAGCATTCATAAAAAACATTTATCCCTTTTTTCAAAAGTATTTCTCCACACGGACTTCCTCCACTTTTAATGTGCAACGAATAGTTTTAATTGATTCAATATGGGTAAATTTAAAACGAAAGAATATTAGGGGGAGTCTCAAGTTGTAAAACAGTTAATTATTCCTTATAAATTAAGGCATTAACATTAAAAAGACCATTGACGGGCTTTTAAAAAAATATAATCTCGAAAAGCATTTAATCTTGCCAAATTCTTTAAATTATAAGGATAACAAAAAAAAGTATCAAAAGAAGGAATATCAACCATATCAGGAAAAAGACGCACCAAATGCTCATTATTATTGACGATATAATCAGGCAGCACAGCAATCCCAAGATCACGCATAAGCGCATTCTTTATTGAGATGATATTGTTGATTTGTAGAACTGAAACGCGCAATGATCCATCACTTCTACCAGCCTTTTCCAACCAATTTAAGCCAGACAAATAAGGTGGGACAGGTTCACCGAACGAAATAATACGATGCTCATCGAGATCAGACAATTTTTCCGGCTTTCCATAATTTGCAATATACTTTTCCGAAGCATAAACATGCATATGAATTGTAAAGAGTTTTCTTTGTATAAGATCAGGTTGTTGGGGTTGATGTAAGCGAACAGCACAATCCGCATGACACATTGTCAAATCAAGCTCTTCATCGGAAAGCAAAAGCTGAACCTGCATATCAGGATAAAGACTAAGAAATTCTGGCATACGCTCTGCAATCCACCCTGCCCCCATTCCAAAGGTCGAGGTCACACGCAAGTGCCCCGTTGGTTTTGCATAGCTTTCACTTAATTGCAAACGTACACTTTCAAGCTTCATCAAAACATCGTGAGCTGTACGATAAAGAGTTTCTCCCTGTTCTGTAAGAATCAAACCACGCGCATGACGTTGAAATAAGGATACCCCAACCTCTTGTTCTAAAGCCGAAACCTGTCGTGAAACTGCTGATTGAGATAAATGAAGTTTTTGAGCAGCATGCGTAAAAGATCCCGCTTCTGCTGCAGCGTGAAAAACCCTTAACTTATCCCAATCCAACGGTGGCGCCACAATTAATTCTACCTCTAGATTCTTTATGTTCTCAATGAGTTACTAACGCTTAGGTATATCTAAAAACCGTTCTGCTTCCAACGCTGCCATACATCCTCTTCCTGCAGCTGTTACAGCTTGGCGGAATGTTTCATCTGTTACATCCCCAGCAGCAAAAACACCAGCAATGCTTGTTGCTGTTGAGTCCGGTGCTGTCCATAAATAGCCGCCTCGTTTTTGTTTCAGCTGTCCTTCAAACAGAGAAACAGCAGGATCATGCCCAATAGCAATAAATATTCCCTCTGCATTCACTTCCATCTCATGACCTGTCTTAACATTTTTCAGACGTGCCCCTGTTACAACAGCGCCCATTGCCCCCTGTGCTGGCAGCCCCACAATTTCTTCCACCACATGATCCCAAATGATACGTACGTTCTTGCAAGCAAGCAACCTATCTTGCAAAATTCTTTCTGCCCGAAAATGATCTCGGCGATGCACCACGCTTACACTTTTAGCCAAATGCGATAAATAAAGTGCTTCTTCAACAGCGGTATTTCCTCCTCCCACGACAATAACGTCCTTATCACGGTAAAAAAAGCCATCACATGTAGCACAAGCGGAAACACCACCGCCCATAAAGGTCTGTTCACTTTCTAAACCAAGCCAGCGCGCTTTAGCTCCTGTTGCAATAATCAGTGCATCACAAGAATATTGTGTTCCTGAATCCCCATATAAGACAAAAGGATACTTCAACAAATCAGCCTTTATAATTGTATCATAGACAATTTTTGTCCCCATATTCTCAGCTTGTTTTGCCATTTGTTCCATCAACCACGGTCCTTGAATAGGATCTGCAAAACCTGGATAATTCTCAACATCAGCTGTAATTGTCAATTGTCCACCCTGCTGCAAGCCCGTCACCAAAACCGGCTTAAGCATTGCTCTTGCTGCATAGATCGCCGCTGTATAACCAGCCGGACCTGAGCCAATAATCAGCAGACGAATATGCGATTGTACCATTAAATCCCCTTCACTTTATTATAACTTAATTATTCTATAAATGATAACGGAATGCAGCCTTTTAAAAAAATATTTTTCAAGAACTCCAATTATGTTATATATACTTCATTTTCAAGTTTTATAAAAAGGTCTGATTACCAATTTCATCAAGGCATGCTAATGTTAAGAATTAATCTTTATCCTATAAAGAGAAAAACGTAAATTCTTATGAGCACAAAACCATAATAAAAAGAGATACAAAGATAGGGAACGGTCATTTTTCAGTTTATTATCAATGTCTGTGCACGTTTTGCGTTAATCATGGCAGGAGCAATGCTTTTGCCAATTTTTGTGGATCTGCACGACAACAATCGTAATTGGATAACCTTTCTCTATTCTTGTGCCATAACCACCATGTTAGCAACGCTGATTCTTTTAGCAACTAAGGGAGCTACTTGTCGTTTTTCAGCACGGCTTGGCTTTATGCTCACTGTTTGTCTTTGGCTAACAGGAAGCATCGTAGGTGCCTTACCTCTTTATCTTTCTCCTCTTCCCATTTCTCTAGCAGGAGCCATTTTTGAATCTGTTTCTGGAATTACAACAACAGGCTCTACAGTCCTTTCTGATCTTGATAATTTATCGCGAAGTATTTTGTTATGGCGTTCTCTTATATGCTGGATTGGGGGCATTGGTTTTATCGGTTTAGCCCTCTTACTTTTGCCTTCACTGCGTGTGGGTGGCGTACGACTTTTTCATATGGAATCATCTGATAAATCTGAAAAAATATTGCCTCGCATCAACCAAATTGCTAACGGAATTATCATCGCTTATGTTGGACTCACATTGGCTTGTATGCTTTCTTATTTTGCTGCAGGCATGAATTTATTTGATGCCATTAACCATGCAATGAGTACAGTAGCAACAGCTGGTTTTTCAACGCATGATGCTTCTTTTGGTTATTTTTCTGATACACCAGCCATCTTAATTATTTCAACAATCTTCATGTTGCTTTCTGCTTTGCCCTTCGTGCTTTATGTTAAATTAGTCCTTCCTGGACACCCAAAACGCTTCCTTGACCCACAAGTGATTGTTTTTCTCCATATCGTTCTCCTTTTCAGCTTTGCGTTAGCGGCATGGCTACGGTTTTATGATCATCGCGCGTTCCACTTGATTTTCCTTGATGTCATTTTTCACCTTTCATCCATTATTAGCACCACAGGTTACAGCGCTGAAGATTATCAACTTTGGGGACCATTTGCGCTTGGAATTTTCTTCATTGTTTCTTTTACAGGCGGATGTTCTGGTTCTACTTCTGGTGGCATGAAAATCAATCGCCTCATTATTCTTTGGCGTATTACACAAACAAATATAGAAAAACTTCTTTCTCCTAATGTCGTTGTAAAGGCGCGCTACGATCACTCAAATATATCAAACGATGTTGCTCAAGCCGTTTTGTTTTTTGTCTGTCTTTATATGTTTTGCCTTGTTATCGGCACTGCACTTTTGCTTACAACCGGTCTTGACTTTACCTCTGCCTTTACGGGGGTCTTAACCGCACTTTCAAATGTTGGTCCAGGCTTTGGAGATATTATTGGCCCCACTGGTAATTTCTCTACAATCAACGATAATGCTTTATGGATTTTAAGTTTTCTAATGTTAGCTGGACGCCTTGAAATCATAACAATATTCGTCCTTTTTATTCCCGCTTTCTGGCGTGAACAATTCTAATGCATAAAGCATTTTATTCTACCATGATAAAAAATTTACAACATAAAAAGGTGTGAACAGTATGAGTCATAATATTCACCCCTCACTCAATCCACTGAAGATTTCCTAAAATTTCATACAAATCATCATATCAACGATATAAATGTTGATATAAAAATAATTTGACAAGAGCAATCAAATACCAAGAGCCTTCAAATCCAGAACATATAAAACTTCACTTTATTGATCTTCTTTATCAAATAAAGTGGGCACATAGAACATCCTTTTTTTACGAATAATCTCTCATGCAAAAAATATGAATATTTACTGATAAAAGTGCTTTTTCTCTTTAATAGAGTTACATCCTTATAGAAAATAAAATGCTATTATATTACGAATTCACAAGCTTGTTTGTAAAAAACATCTCACAATACTCATCACCCCCATTTCACGACAGCTCTCATGAAAGATATAAAATGGGCACCATCATTTTTACTTAAATAATAATAAGGTGCAAGGCGGTACCACAAAATAAGATATAAATTAGTACCACCATACTATTTTCTTTCTGTTAATGTCGTAACAGCCTGCATTTCAGACAATTTATAAGAAATTTCTTTATACCCTGTCTTCAATAGTTTTTATCCACCACATGCTTTCTTCCAATTGTGATGTGCAAGAGGATAGCTCTTATTCAAATTAAAAAGGTAAATTATCTATAGAAATCATATATATATATATATATTGATCTTAGATCCATCTTATTATGAATTTATTGAAAATATGTACGACTATTTTACCCATGGAGACACCATAAATATCTTTTTAAAGACAAGAAAACGTTTTTTCTATCTATTTAAGTCTTCCAAAACGAACAATATCAGTACGACACCGTATATCTAGACTTGAGTTAAAGCATTATTTTCTTATTCTAAAATAATTTTCCTCTCTCCTAGTATGCTTCATCATAAAGCACATATTGCTCTCAAGCGTATACATTTTTAATCTTTTATCCAAAATTTTGAGAACTTCTTATAGCGTTCTACTAAAGACAATATAAATTTTGTAAAATAACATTTATATCATTGAGCTGTTTTCTTGATGACTATGAAAAACCTTTAAGGAAAACACTTTTTATCACTCCTCAAAAAGATTTTTGATATAATAATCAAAGTGTTTTTTCCGCAAACAGTTCTTTGTAAACACGCTCAATCTCGGTTGTCTCCTTTTCCAAAGGAAAGTGTGTACGAACATGGGTTAAAGCTTTCTTTCCGGCTACCAATGTTTTTTCTACATCAGCAAAATAAGGTTCAATTGCTGCTGTTAAAGCCGCTCCATCTCCTGCTTTTACAACTGTTCCTGTTCCCTCGACCACCAATTCTTTATAAGCTCCTGCATCACTCGTTACAACCGCAACCTGTGATGCCATTGCTTCTAATGGTGTTAAACCGAAACCTTCTGTACGAGAAGGTGCAACATAAAGCGATAAACGACGATACCACAAAGGGATATCCAGAATCTCACCAAGAAAAATAATGCGATCATCCAGACCAGCCTTAGCAATCTTTTGGCGTAATTCTTTTTCAAAATGATAATATTGCTCTGTCGTACGACCAGCGATAAGTGCTGTCCATTTAGGATAGTCAGGCAATAATGCTATCATGGCATCAACAAATAAATCTGTTCCCTTTGAGTAACGCAGACGCCCAAAACACCCTACCGCATATTTTCCTGGAAATCCTGTCGAAGAAAAGCAATCATCAAGAGTCTGTGGTGGAGTAAAACGCCTCACATCCACCCCATGCATAATAACCTTATGAGGCACTTCTAGATAAGCGCCCGTATGTGTACTGGTAGCGATAACCCTATCCATACAGCGAATCAACCATTTGGTAAAAGGCTTATGATGGCGTTGTGAAGCCGATGTAAAGATAAGTTTCAGCTTCATTTTCAAGATATCGCGCAAAAAGATCCCAAAAAGCATCTCAATATTGCGTCGTGCATGCCAAATACGAAATGGCTTCCCTTTCGGACTTTTCCAAAGTCCGAAAAGGTCCCTAAAGGCAAGAGCCGGCAAAGTTTGTGGTAAACCAAACCCCAAAGTGGATATACGCACACCCTGTTCGCGTTGCAGTGGAATAAGCTGAATAATCGTAGATGTTACTCCCGATAAACGCCTTTTAAAGTGAGGCGCAATAATCTCAGTTTCATCCAAAGATACACGCATAATAATCCATATGTTATTTAGATGTACTGAACCTTAATGATCTCGTAATTATGCGCACCACCGGGTGCATTTACCTCAATCACATCACCTTCTTGCTTGCCAATGAGTGCACGTGCGATAGGCGAAGAAATAGAGATTTTACCAACCTTTACATCAGCTTCTTGATCTCCTACGATCTGATACACTTTTTTTTCTTCAGTATCCTCATCCAAGAGTTTAATGGTTGCTCCAAATTTTATTTTGTCGCCTGAAAGACGCGAGACATCTATAACCTCTGCTCGTGCGATATAATCTTCAAGCTCATTTATACGCCCCTCATTATGGCTTTGCGCTTCTTTAGCTGCATGATACTCAGCATTTTCTGATAAATCACCATGTGCACGCGCCTCAGAAATTGCTTCAATAATTCGCGGACGCTCCTGTTGTTGACGCCAACGCAACTCTTCTTTAAGACTCTCAAAACCAGCTGTAGTCATCGGAACTTTTTCCATAATCCGTCCCTTTCTATTACACGGAAGGTTTAATAAAAATACAAAAAACGGCTTCCAAAATTACTTTTGGAATCCGAAAACTACGATCTTTTTCATTATATAGTACAGTATCGCTATTTTCCATACAAAAATAAATAAAGGAAACAAAACATGCACAAATAGTGATTAAAACATCTCATTTTGGTGTTTAACCCGTTAAACTTCACTCTTCTCTTTAAAATCTCCTAAAGAAGAAAGAATTGTATTTTTTTCTGTTTTATCATAATCTAGCAAAAGAAATCATATGGGATACAAAGAGAGAAGGATAGAAAATCTCTAAAGAAATTCTTTACAGAAGAATGAAAAAAATCGTCATTTTTTTTATGTTTGGCTCTTTCTTTTTCGCCACAGCAGTATCTGAAGCTGCGGATGCTTTTGTTACGAGAAATCTTAATTTTAGAACAGGTCCTAGCACTCAGTATGCACTTTGCGGCTTAATCTCTGCTGGAGAATTGGTTTTTGTTAAAAACTGTGAAGGCAATTGGTGCCATATCCGATATAACACTCAAATAGGTTGGGTGTCATCTCGTTATCTTTCATTTAAAGATGGAAATGATCTTTATCACACATACACGATGTCTTTAGTGCCCAAACGTACCGATTATTCTCCATAACAGCCATAATAACTTATGCCATCTTAAATATCATCATGGCAAAAATGCAATAGTGTCCACGAACAACCACAATATGCCCCCTCCAAAGAAACACTTCGAAGAATTCGTCTCATAGAAAAAACTTGATCAATATCCTAATGAAAGCTCCAATAAACCAAAATAAATCTGTTCAATAACGTTTTGCTGTTGTCGTAATGAAATTGTAAAAATTAGTATTTTCTTTAAAATCACCAGCACTTTTCTATTAAAGGATACAACAATGAAAAATGGTGTTACAGCAACAGTTGAGGCTCTTTCTGCTCTGATTGCCTCAGGCAATCCTCTTTTTAAGAATGGCGCGTTATGGACACCTCACCGCCCTGTTCGTCCTGAAAAATCTGAAGGTGGTATTCCATTTCAACTCGAAACACCCTTTGAACCTGCGGGGGATCAACCTCAAGCAATTAAAACTCTGGTTGAGGGAATTCAAAAAGATGAGCGTACGCAAGTGCTTTTGGGTGTTACCGGCTCAGGAAAAACCTATACAATGGCCAAAATCATTGAAGAAACACAGCGTCCAGCTTTAATCTTAGCACCAAATAAAACTCTAGCGGCGCAGCTTTACGGAGAGTTTAAAAGTTTTTTTCCCCACAATGCCGTCGAATATTTTGTTTCCTATTATGACTATTATCAGCCAGAAGCCTACGTTGCACGCTCTGATACCTATATTGAAAAAGAATCCTCAATTAATGAACAAATCGACCGTATGCGCCATGCAGCAACACGTGCTGTCCTTGAACGTGATGACGTCATTATTGTCGCGTCTGTATCGTGTATTTACGGGATTGGTTCAGTAGAAACTTATACTGCTATGACCTTCAAAATAGAAAAAGGTGATAAACTCAATCAACGAAAACTCTTGGCTGATTTAGTCTCTCAACACTATCATCGACAAGATATTAATTTCATTCGTGGTTCTTTTCGTGTTCGAGGGGATACAATTGAAATTTTCCCTGCCCACCTCGAAGATCGTGCTTGGCGTATTTCGCTCTTTGGCGATGAAGTGGAAACAATTACGGAATTTGATCCTCTAACGGGTCAAAAAACAGGCGACCTTCAATCGATTAAAATTTATGCCAACTCACACTACGTAACACCACGCCCAACACTCAATCAAGCGATGAAATCGATCAAAGTAGAACTCATTCAACGCCTTGATGAGTTGAACGCAGCTGGACGTCTTTTAGAAGCACAACGTTTAGAACAACGTACAATTTTTGATTTGGAAATGTTGGAAACCACCGGCTCATGCTCTGGAATCGAAAATTATTCACGCTATTTAACAGGACGAAAACCCGGAGAACCACCACCAACCTTGTTCGAATACATTCCAAACAATGCTCTTGTTTTTATCGATGAAAGCCATGTAACCATTCCCCAAATTGGAGGCATGTACCGAGGTGACTTTCGAAGAAAAGCAACCCTAGCAGAATATGGGTTTCGCCTACCTTCCTGTATGGACAATCGCCCTTTACGCTTTGAAGAATGGGATGCCATGCGCCCACAAACTATTGCCGTCTCTGCAACACCAGGACGCTGGGAAATAGAACAATCTCACGGCACTTTTGCAGAACAAATTATTCGTCCAACAGGGCTCATTGATCCGCCAACAGAGGTTCGTCCAGCCAGCAATCAAGTCGATGATGTTATGAATGAAATTCGTAAAACAATTCAAAAAGGCTACCGTACATTGGTGACAGTTCTCACAAAGCGTATGGCAGAGGACTTAACTGAATATCTCCACGAACAAGATATTCGTGTACGCTATATGCATTCTGACATTGATACATTAGAACGCATTGAAATTCTACGCGATCTGCGGCTTGGCACCTTTGATGTCCTTATCGGTATCAACTTGCTTCGAGAAGGCTTAGATATTCCAGAATGTGGCTTTGTTGCCATTCTAGATGCCGATAAGGAGGGCTTTTTGCGCTCTGAAACTTCCCTCATACAAACAATCGGACGTGCTGCACGTAACGTAGATGGCCACGTTATCCTCTATGCAGATACAATCACAGGCTCCATAGAACGAGCCTTACAGGAGACACAAAGACGTCGACAAAAACAAATAGCCTATAATGAAGAACACCATATCACACCGAAAAGTATCAAAAAAAATATCGGAGATATTCTCAATTCAGGCTATGAAAACAACCATATTCGCACAAGTATCCCTGATGTCATCGAGAAAAAAAATATGGTTGGCAACAATTTAGCATCTCATATAAAATACCTTGAAAAATTAATGCATGAAGCAGCTGCTGATCTCAACTTTGAAGAAGCAGCGCGACTTCGCGATGAAATCAAACAATTACAAAAGATAGAACTAGAAATCGCTGAGAACCCCTTAACACATCATAGCGAACAATCTACCCATGAGCCCGTGTTAAAACCAAGTCTTTTCTCCAAACCAAACCTTGCACACATGGGACCAACCATGGACACTGGTATTTTGGAAAATCGAAAAGGAAAATCTCGTAAAAACACCCCTAATCAAGCAACCATAAAACGAAAAAAAACGCAATCAACAAAGGAGAAAGAAATTTCAAACCGCCTAAAGTAATCTTCAGCTCTTCTAAAAAAACGACTAAAGCTCAAAAGCAAACAGCATTATCCGCAAAACAGACAACCTCAAACATCAAGGGTGCTCGAATTTATCTAAAACACCATGAGAGAGAGCGTTTTACAAAAAATTCCTAAACTTTATTGACTTTTTAAGCAATTTTTCTTGTTAAACCGCGTTATAAAAAATCCCTAAAAATGTAAAAAACTTCTAAACTCTAAAAAAGCAGACAAATTTAAAAAGAATGTCTTATATATATATATTCCTAAAATATATTATCTTTATACAGTTATACTCTGATATCGAACGAAAATATTATTTAGCCTCACAAGAGAATATTCAAACAGGATACTGCTCCATAGTAAAAAAATCGGGACTCTCAATACAAACTTATTAATTAACCTCAAGAAGAGTACATTTATTGAAATCAAAATTCTGTCATTATTTTACTGTATTTTTTATAGGTTTAACTAAATGAATTTTCATTTGTTTTGTCACAATAAAGTCCAAAATTATTCAGGCTCTATTCAGTTTGAAACGTGTAGGATGTGAAAAATACGAATTTATACAAGGAGCATCATTATGAAAAAGGTGATCAGATTAGCGGTATTATCAGCAATGTCAACTGCAACCGTTTTGATGCCGCTAAATGCAACGCTTGCGGATATAACATGGGATCATAGTAACTCTATCTCGAGAGAAATAGATGATATGATGAGGAAGATGCGTAAAGAAACAGATGATGCGATAAGGGAAATGAGGAAGAAAGCTGGTATCCGTCCTTCTGGTTTTTCTCGCTCCCATTGTTCTGTTAAAAAACGTGGCTTTTTTCCTGATGATTCCCAAAAGTTTATTGATGATTTCGACGGCTGTTCTAATGACAACGACAAAAGCAAGAAACATCAACATCATCACCAACATCATCACCAACATCATCACCAACATCATCACCAACATCATCACCAACATCATCACCAACATCATCAATATCATCAATATCATCAACATCATGTTGAAAACAAAACATATCATTACGTCGAGCGCAAAAAGACAAAACACAGTAATATTCATATAGACAACTCAGGAGATGCTTTAGCGGTGGGTATTCTTGGTCTTGCAACAGGTACGATTCTTGGTACAATTTTAAAAAAACCAGAACAGCCACAAGTGGTTTATCAAATAGTACCACCAAAGCAGGTAATTTATCAAAAAGTTCCGCAAAATCAAAGAGTTTATCAAGTGCAGCAAACGGTGGAATATGAGCCACTCCAACAATCATTAGAATCTGATTGGCTTAACTATTGCAAGAAAAAATATCGTTCCTTCAACCCTAAAACAGGGACTTTTCGAGACCGTAATGGTTTGGAACACGTTTGTTATGCTCCAATAAATTAACTTCTGTTCCGTCCTACTAAAAAAGTCTTAAATGGCAAAAAAAAACGCTTCAAAGCGTTTTTTTGTTTGCTCATATATAAAAATCTTGAAGAAAAGGATTATTTTGGCGCTCATAGCCTATGCTACTTTTGGGACCATGCCCACAGATAAAACAAACATCATCGCCTAATGGCAAAACTTTCTCCTTAAGAGATTTCATCAACTCTTCATGAGAACAGAATGGAAAATCCGTACGTCCAATAGAACCACGAAAGAGAACATCACCCAAGAGGACTAAGCGTTCTTTTTCATTGAAATAAATAACATGACCAGGAGAATGTCCTGGGGTGTGAAAAACCTTAAACACATGTCCAGCAAAATGAACGCACTCACCATCTTCTAACCATTGGTCAGGAATACAGGTGCAAGCATCAGTGATGCCGTAATTTTTTGCGCTTTCGCTCACGGCATCCATCACAGGCTTATCATCGCGATGTGAACCGATAATTTTTACATTAAGCACTTCTTTCGCTTGCATTGCTGCTCCCACATGATCAAAATGACCATGTGTTATCCAAATAGCCTCAACGATAACGCCATTCTTTTCGATTACATCTTGAATCCGCGGCCAATCACCACCAGGATCAACAAGAACCCCCGTTTTACATTCACTATCAAAAAGCAAAGTGCAATTTTGTTGGAATGTCGTAACTGGAATAATATGTATATTAAGACTACCCATAATATCCTTTTCAAAATAACTTTTTTAAATCTATAAATAAAACTTTCTCTCCTTTAAGCTAAAGGTGCTGCTCGACAGCTTTATACAACTTATGTAAACTTGCATTTTGTGTAAACTAAATTTTTGTCAAGGTTTTTAAGAATGTCCGATCATGTTCAAGTTTTGTGTGATGACGCACCTCACCTTCTTGTGATTGATGACGACACTCGTATTCGCAATCTTTTATTTCAGTTTCTCATTAAAAATGGATTTCGTGTTTCAGTTTCAGCCAATGCTAATGAAGCAAGACGACTGTTGGCAAGTTTAGATTTTGATCTTCTTATTGTTGATGTCATGATGCCTGGTGAAAACGGTATTGATCTTACTCATTCACTCCGTCAAACAAAGGATGTTCCTATCTTCATGCTAACAGCTTTATCAGAAATAGACAATCGTATCCATGGCTTAGAAGCGGGTGCAGATGATTATCTTGCTAAGCCTTTTGACCCTCGTGAGCTTCTCCTTCGTATCAATGCCATTTTACGGCGTGGTTTTCCTTCTCACCAACCCAAAATTGAGCAGATCGTTTTTGGACCTTATATATTTTCAATTTCACGGCGCGAACTCAAAAAAGGAGGAGAAATTATTAAATTAACAGATAAAGAACAAGAAATGATGGTCATTTTTGCCGAAAATGCAGGCGATACAATTCCGCGCCATAAATTCGCGACCGATGACAGCAATATAAGTGAACGTGCCATTGATGTACAGATCAACCGCCTTCGTCGTAAAATCGAAAAAAACCCAACACTGCCTATATGGCTCCAAACCGTGCGAGGAATAGGGTATAAACTCTCTATTGAATAGGCACAAGAATGATCAAGCCTTTAAGATTTTTTCTTCGATGGTTAACGAAAAAAATGCCTAAACGGCTTTATGCTCGCTCTTTGATCATTATTATCGCTCCCATGGTACTTCTGCAAACAGTCATTGCTTATGTCTTTATGGAACGCCATTGGCAAATGGTAACCGAGCGTCTTTCAATGGCTGTGGTGCATGACATTTCAGCCATTATTGATATTCTTGAAACATATCCCCAACAAGATAACTATGAAGATATTAAGCGTATTGCACAACAACGTATGGGATTAAACATTTCTATTCTATCTCCTACCTCCTTACCCCCTCCAGGACCTAAGCCATTTTTTGCAATTCTTGACTATTTTTTAAGTGAAGAAATCACCCGCCAAATTAACCGTCCCTTCTGGATCGATACCGTAGGAGATTCTGATCTTGTTGAAATCCGTATCCACCTTGGTCACAACATCTTACGCGTCTTTGCTCCACGCAGCCAAGCCTACGCTTCCAATACTGCTATTTTTTTAAGCTGGATGGTAGGAACAGCTCTTGTTTTATTGCTGATAGCAATATACTTTTTGCGCAATCAAATTAAACCTATTCAACAATTGGCTGAAGCAGCAGAAAGCTTTGGACGTGGTCGTCCTTTACCACAAGGATTTCAACCACAAGGAGCTGATGAAGTCCGTCGTGCTGGCATTGCTTTTTTACGTATGCGAGAACGTATTGAACGCCAAATCGAACAACGCACCATGATGCTCTCAGGAGTAAGTCATGATTTAAGAACCATTCTTACACGCTTTAAACTTCAGCTAGCATTAGTAAATACTGACTTTGATATTAAACCGCTTGAGCAAGATGTAAGTGACATGCAAAATATGTTAGAAGATTATCTTGCTTTTGCTCGTGGTGAAAAAAGTGAAAGTGTCAAGACTTTTGATTTAAATGCTCTTATGCAAAAATTCTCCGCCGATGCTCATCTTCACAAACGTCAATTCTCTTACACTATTGAAGGTCCTACAGAAATACAAGTACGTCCCCGTGCTTTCACACGCTTGGTCAGCAATCTTGTATCGAATGCATTTTGTTACGGCACAACCGTTAAACTAACAGCTAACTCTCAACAAGAATCTTTTATATTGATAATCGATGATAATGGACCTGGAATTCATGAAAATATGCGCACAGAAGTTTTTAAGCCATTCTTTCGACTTGATAAGGCGCGAAATCAAGATGCAAGTGGAACAGGACTTGGTCTTTCTATTGCTCAAGACATAGCGCGCAGCCATGGTGGCAATATACAATTAGATGAGAGCCCACTGGGGGGATTACGCGCTATTCTTGATATCCCCCTATGAGCAATATTTCAGCAAACAGTCTGTAAAAATAACAGACTGTGTATTTAGGCATTCCCTACAGTTTCAAACAAAGTGTACTGCAGTGCCTTGTAAGCACTTTCTCCCGACAAAGCAACCATCTGAAATGCAACATAATGGCTTTCACAGGCTTTAAGTGCATGTATCAACAATGTTTCAACCTGTATATGAGATGGATGCATCCCACCAGCCAAAAGAAGACCTTGCCGATAAATAACTGAATTATTCCTTTGCCAGTAATCAAAATGTCCCAACAACAACTTTTCATTAATTGCTAGCAATAAGCGCTGTATTTCAGCTGTTCGAGCATTTTTAATAGAGAGATCAAACGAACAAGCCAAATGAAGTGCTTCATGCTCTTCCATCCATGAAAAAGCAAGACGATAATTTGCGCGCTTTCCTTCCACACAAACGCTAATTTCATCTTGCGCATCCCGCTCAAACGACCAATCATATTCACAGGCAATCTGTTCGATAAAGTCAACAGGGTGCTCTTTTCTCTCTGTGGCGCAAAATGCAAGCCTCATCACAATCCTCAATCATCTTAAAAACATTGTCAACAGAATATAAACCGCCTAAACTGTAACAATATTTTGCTACAATCAGGACCTTTACACCAAACAAATACACATAAAACATCGACAGTACACAAACACCCAGAACACAATCGCGCTGTTTAGGGCAACCTGATAGTCATAAAACGAATCATCAAGTCTTTTCAGTGTATTGATACAATTTCATAGCGCCAGCCCCCCTGATTCAAAAAAATGTATTTTACCCCAAAAAAAAATCAAAAATAAACAAATGCTCCGCTCTAACAGACTCAAGATTAAGCATTTTTTAGTTTCACGCATCATATTGAAAAATTGGGGATATTTTTTTGAAGATTCTTTTTTTAAGAAACTATCTTACTTTTTTGTATCTGCGTTTTTTAAATCATCTTTTTTTAAATCATCAAGGCGCCTTTTCAAATCAGCATTATCAGCATGGATTTTCAGCACCATCTCCTTAAAAGTCTCAAACTCTTCGCGAGAAACAAGATCAAGTTTGTTTGCTATCTTTTCAGCCTGCACACGAAAAGCTGTTCCAGCTTCACGTCGTATACCTTGCGCGACGTCAGCAGCATCTGTTGCTAATTTTGCTAATTCATCAAGAATACGATTTGATCCATTACGCATAACATTTTTCCTTAAATTTTAATTATTGATGCACGCATTATAGCGTATTCTCATAACATTTAGATACTGTAATTTGTTCCTTTTACCCTATATTTTACATGCTGTGCAGATTTTTCATGACGATTTTTTAAGATTTCTTTTATCACCATATTTTTTTTACCGCGATAAACCAGTGGAAATCTATCCCCCTTTCTGACGAGCCTCCCTACTGACTTGACCATTGTGCATTCATCTGTCATTTCTAACCATCAGAGTCACTTCATATTCATCTCGTATAATGTAAGATGCTTAATTCATGAACAATCTGTCTTGTCCAGCCATTGCTTTTCCGTCTTTTCTTGATCCTGTCATTATCCAGTTAGGTCCCATAGCACTTCATTGGTATGGACTTGGTTACGTGGTGGGTATTCTTTTTGCTTGGTGGTATGCGCAAAAATTATTAAAAAAAACATCTCTATGGTATAGAGACCACCCTCCTATGGATAAAGAAAAGATCGGAGATTTTGTTGTCTGGTCTGCTATAAGTGTTGTTGTCGGAGGGCGTTTAGGACAAGTTCTTGTATGGGATCCCATTTACTATTTTAACCATCCAAGTGCTATCATTGCCGTATGGGATGGGGGAATGTCCTTTCATGGCGGACTTATTGGTATTATCATTGCTATGATCTGGTTTGCCAGTAAAAATCATATTAACATACGAGCCATGTTTGATATCATTGCTGCAGGTGCTCCTATTGGTATCGGCATTGTACGAATTTGCAACTTCATTAACCAAGAGTTATGGGGCAATATTACTACACGTCCTTGGGCTGTTTGTTTTCCTCTCGATCCTCACTATCTACCGCGCCATCCAAGCCAACTTTACGAAGCTTTCATGGAAGGATTTCTTCTCTTCATCATCTTATGCCTTATCATTTTTGCCTTCAAAGCATTAAAGCGCCCTGGAGCTGTTGCAGGAACATTTATTATAGGCTACGCAGTAGCACGCAGCATTTCTGAAGTCTACCGTGCGCCTCAAGAAGATCCAGAATGGTTTTCGACTCTTTTCCATTCTACAGGTTTTACCTATGGCATGGCTTTATCTGTTCCCATGCTTCTTTTAGGGTTTTATCTTCTTCTCCACGCCTTTAAATATAAATCGACAGAAAATGGCCAATCTAAAAGAAAAAATTAAAGAAATTATTGCCCTTAATGGACCAATCACTGTTAGCCAATATATGACGTTGGCACTTACCGATCCTCAATTTGGTTATTATCAAACACAAACACCTTTTGGGCGTACCGGTGATTTCATTACAGCACCTGAAATAAGCCAATTATTTGGAGAGATGATTGGCATTTGGACTCTCGCAAGCTGGAACGCTCATGGCTGTCCTCACCCTTTTATCCTCGCTGAAATAGGTCCAGGACGTGGAACTCTCATGGATGATGTTTTGCGTACCATTCAAAAATTATCCACGACAGCATTTGAATCTGCTGAAGTTTTTCTCCTTGAAATAAGTAAAAAACTCGCAAAAGAACAAAAAAAGCGCCTTTGCTCTTATCAAAAACAAATCCATAGCATTGAAAATTTTAATCAAATTCCTTCAAAACCTCTCTTCCTCATAGCTAATGAATTTCTCGATACACTCCCTATCAACCAATATATTAAAGTCAATGGAGAATGGAAAGAGCGCTGCATTACAGTCAATCAAGATGGAGATCTCATCTTTATTGCTGCCCCGCATAAACTTCCCTCTTCTTATCTACAAACCTATTGTTCTAAAATGCCTGACGGAACAATTTTTGAATATGCCCCCTTACGGCATCAGTTCATGCAACAAATCAGCCACCATTTAGTGCAAGTGACAGGTTCTGCTTTACTTATCGACTATGGTGCTGCTGATCTTGCATTTGGCGATACCCTGCAAGCGCTGTCAAAACACAGATTCCGTGATATTTTTGATGCTCCTGGTGAACATGATTTAACATCGCATGTTGGTTTTTTCTTTTTAAAAAAAATAGCCCTTGAACAAGGTTGTTTTGCTGAAATCTTCGAGCAAGGAGATTTTCTTTTAAAAATGGGGCTGCTGAAACGCGCAAAACAGCTTGGAGTTGGCAAAAGTGCTCCTGTGCAAAACAAAATTCGCCAAGACATCGAACGGCTCGCTGGTCAAGATCAAATGGGAAAATTATTTAAAGTTTTACATTTCAGTGATAAAAACATCTCCATCCCTCCCCAATTTTGATGATCGGCGCTTTTGTCAATAAGCACATCATTATCTGAAATATTCATTGACAAATATGAACATCTCCACCCTCACTTCAAATAATCTCCATAAGGAACTTTTATGAAATCTATCCCTCATCCCATTCTTGCAAAAAATCTTTCTACTTTACACACCCATGGGATAAAACATGGTTTTTTTACTCGTCAAGGTGGTGTTTCAAAAAGCCTTTACAAAAGCCTTAATGTTGGCCAAAGCTCAAATGATCACCCTGAACATATTACACAAAACCGCACTTTGGTCGCTCATTATTTTGATGTTGAGATACAAAATTTAGTCACTGTCAATCAAATACACTCTTGTGAAGTCGTTGTCATTGATAAAGCTTTTATCGACTCCCCTCCTAAAGCCGATGCTCTCGTTACCACCACACAAGAACTCGTAATCGGCATTCTTACAGCAGATTGCGGCCCCATTCTGTTTGCTGATCCACAAGCTGGGGTCATCGCTGCAACTCATGCTGGCTGGCGCGGAAGCTTAAATGGAATTATCGAGAAAACAATTGCTGTTATGGAAAAACAAGGAGCCAAAAGACAATCAATAACAGCGGTCCTTGGACCTTGTATTGGTCCTTGTCACTACGAAGTAACAAGTGAATTTTACGACCAATTTATTGATTGCCATAGCAAATACCAAAAATATTTTATAAAAACAGATAAAATAAATTACTTTTACTTTAATCTGTGGGCATTCATTATAAATCAACTCATAGAAGCAGGCGTTAAAGCTTCTTGTGTAGAGCTTTGTACCTACAAAGATGAAAAGCGTTTTTTCTCCTATCGCCGTGCAATACACCGCAGCGAACCTGATTACGGACGGCAAATTTCTGCTATTATGCTAAAAAATAAAAGATGATCCTCTTTTATGCTTTAAAACAATACCAAAACTGCACAACTAAACTTTTTACTCAAATGTAAAAATAAATTCCATTGTACTTTGCTTTTTTTACAAAATCATTTACCAGCCCATAAAATATGATAGCTTCTGCTCTGAATCATTTTCAATGTTTGGTTATAATGATTGAAGGAAAGATGATACTTCTTTTTATTTACTCCCCTTCATTCATCTTAAATATGAAGCATTCCCCATATTGAAAGCATTTTTTTATCAAGTAATAACCAAAAAGCTTAATCAATACGTATTTCTTTGCCGCATGGAGAAAAAACTTTGCTCTAAAAGAAACAAACTTTTGGAAAAAGAGAAAACAGACGGCATAGCTCTTTAACAATAATCAATAAAATTGTAAGGCTTTTGTAATTGTTCTCTTGCAATTTAATAAAAAGAAATTAAAAACCGTGTCGCATTCCCACCATGATAATTCAGAGGTTCTACTATGAAACTTTTCTGCGGAAATTCTAATCCACGCCTAGCTGAAGATGTTGCAAATTATTTGAACATCCCCTTAGGCAAAGCCACCGTAAAACGTTTCGCTGATCAAGAGATTTTCGTAGAATTGCATGAAAATGTGCGTGGACAGGACGTGTTTGTTTTGCAATCTACATCCTACCCAGCCAATGATCACTTGATGGAATTACTCATCATGATTGATGCGCTTCGCCGTTCTTCGGCACGTCGCATCACAGCTGTTATCCCTTATTTTGGCTATGCCCGCCAAGATAGAAAACCTGGTCCGCGTACTCCCATTTCCGCAAAACTTGTTGCCAACCTGATTACTGAAGCAGGGGCCCATCGTGTTTTAACATTGGACCTTCATGCAGGACAAATTCAAGGTTTTTTTGATATCCCTACGGATAATCTCTATGCTGTTCCTGTTATTTCTCGCGATGTCAAAGTGCATTATTCTCTTGAAAATGTTATCGTTGTTTCACCTGATGTGGGTGGAGTCGTACGCGCACGCTCACTCGCCAAGCGTTTGAACAGTTTGCTTGCTATTGTAGATAAACGTCGTGAACGTCCCGGTGAATCAGAGGTTATGAATATCATTGGAGATGTATCGGGAAAAGATTGCCTTTTACTTGATGATATTGTTGATTCAGGTGGAACTTTATGCAATGCAGCAAGTGCTCTGCTTAAACATGGTGCCAATAGTGTCACGGCTTATATCACGCACGGTGTTCTTTCTGGTAATGCAATCGAACGAATTACCAATTCAGAGATGAAAGAATTGGTTATTACAGATTCAATTATGCCAACACAAGCTATTGAGAAAGCCCATAATATTCGTGTTTTGCCCATTGCCGACCTTATTGGGGAAGCAATAGCAAGAACAGCAGCAGAACAATCGGTTTCCAGCTTATTTGGTTAAAGTGGTTCCTTGGGGTCTCCTGGTGCTGTTTCAACAGCAAGATCAGGAAATGCAACAATACGTTGACCACTAAAATGCGTATGAATAACAATAAGACCACGCTCTTCAAAGTAGGTTAAAAGTCGGCGTGCACGGCTTAAAGAATGAGTCCCATAAAGACGTGCTAAAAATGCATCGGATGGACATGGCTTTCCCCTTAATGCGGCCTGTGCTACATTCAAGAAGACTCCTTGGACATCTTCTTCTAAACTTTCTGATATCTGCAAAATATGTTTCCAATGTTCACTGACAGCCGTTTGTTCATCAACAAAAGCCTGAGCAATAGCCAATTTACGTCGAAATTGTGTAAGATTAAAAGGAACCTTTGACATACCATGGATACGACAACGAACTGAAAAATCTTGATAAAGCACCGCTGTTGAACGATAAAAAGCCTCTGAATCCTCAAGAATTTCCCGAATAATATGTTCTGCTTGCCCGTCACGCTCAACATCAGAAAGTTCAGGAAATAAACTCGGGTTTTCTTCCAACAACTCTTGTTTTTTATGCACTACCTCCTCTAACATCTCGTGCATTGATTTTTCCCTCATCGGCTCTCGTGTTTGTTTAAATGGCGTTAAAATTTCCTCTGGTGAAGCAGTAAAAACGAGCTCTTGCACATCATCCCGCTCTGTTGGAAGTGGCATTAATTTAGGGCTAGAAGAGCGTGCCAAAGTTTCAACAGAACCGATAATGATTGGTAAGGGACGTCGTGATAAAGCGGGGCCTAAAGCTATAAAATTCCCCCGTTCAAGATCTCTAAACATTTCCGCTTGGCGACGCTCCATTCCCAAAAGATCAGCAGCACGCACCATATCAATATCTAAAAAAGTCCGCCCTATTAAAAAGTTTGAAGCTTCAGCAGCAACATTTTTGGCCAACTTAGCCAAACGTTGTGTTGCAATAACACCAGCAAGACCACGTTTACGCCCTCGACACATAAGATTGGTCATAGCACTAAGAGAAATCTTACGTGCTTCATCAGAAACTTCTCCTGCCGCAGTTGGAGCAAACAATTGTGCTTCATCGACAACGACAAGCATAGGATACCAATAATCACGTTCTACATCAAACAGTGCCCCAAGGAAAGCCCCTACAGCACGCATCTGTTGTTCAGTATCCAAACCTTCAAGATTGAATACCACTGAAACCCGATGTTGTCGAATGCGATGGGCAATACGAGTCAATTCTAATTCACTACGTTGAGCCTCTACAATAACATGACCAAATTTATCTGCCAAGGTTACAAAATCGCCTTCTGGATCAATTACACAATGCTGCACCCACTTAGCACTTTGCTCTAAAAGACGGCGTAAAAGATGTGATTTCCCTGAACCAGAATTACCTTGTACAAGAAGACGTGTCGCCAATAATTCTTCCAGATCAAGAAGTGCTGGCATCGATTTATGCAAAGCACGACTCTCTGACATCTCACCCAAGGCAATCTCAACCTTCATAACATCTCCAGTGTTTGATTTTGAACATATCAGTGCCAGCACATATTGGTTGATTCTCCATCCACACCATAATTTGTAACATTTCCTCCTTTTTAACGGTAGAAATCATCGATTTTTCCCACAACTCTTGCATCTATGAATAGTTTGAATTATAGAACAAGCTTCTGCGTAGACACCCTTGGAGGCAACGCAGAATGGAGCGATCGCTGTTGGTTAGCGCATATCTTCATATCCATGCAAAAACTATTACTGTTTTTGAAGGATCTCCAATCATGTAAAAAGGACTTAAATTATGAGCAAAAGCTACACTCTTAAGGCCGAAAAACGCGAGCGGGTTGGTAAGGGGTCCTCCCGTGAACTTCGCCGCAACGGTCTTATTCCTGCTGTCATTTATGGTGAAAAACAACCTCCCTTGGCAATAACAGTTCCCTATAAAGAAATTTTCTACAAAATTCATGCCGGTGGCTTTCGTACCACCATTGCAACGATTATTCTTGACAAGCAAAAAATTATGGTTTTGCCAAAAGATTATCAATTAGATCCCGTGCGTGACTTTCCCCTCCATGTAGATTTCTTACGCATTTCAGCAAAATCCGTTGTAGAAGTGAATATTCCTGTCCACTTCCTCAATGAAGATACAGCACCTGGACTTAAAAAGGGTGGTGTCCTCAATATTGTTCGGCACGAAATTGAATGTACGGCTCCAGCAAGTGCTATTCCTGAAGCTATTGAAATTGATCTCTCCAGCTACTCTATTGGTGATTCTATTCACATTTCAGCAGTGCAACTGCCAAAAGATGTGACTCCCATCATCCAAGATCGAGATTTTACCATTGCAACCATTGCAGCTCCTGCTGGCATGGATGTCAGCGATGAAACTTCTGAACAAGAAGATGATGAAGAAGACACGCAAACTTCATAAAACTCAAAAGGCGGGAATTTTTTCCGCCTTAATTTATGAGACATTACCCTTACTCATACTTTGACTGAAGATACACATGTGGCTTATTGCTGGTCTTGGCAATCCTGGTTTACAATATCAAAATAACCGCCATAATATCGGTTTTATGGCTGTTGATGCCATTTATCAGTCCTTCTCTTTTTCTCCATGGTCGAAGAAGTTTCAAGCAGAAATCTCTAATGGTTTCATAAATAATGAGAAAATTTTTCTTATAAAACCACAAACTTTCATGAATCTCTCTGGTCAAGCTATCGGTGAAGCTTTGCGATTTTATAAATTAGATCTGAAGAATTTGATCATCATTTATGATGAGTTAGACCTGTCACCGGGAAAAGTTCGTATAAAAATTGGTGGAGGAAATAATGGGCATAATGGTATTAAGTCTATTGATGCCCATTGTGGTACTGGCTATTGTCGTATACGTATAGGAATTGGTCATCCTGGAAGCAAAGAACTTGTTCATCAGCATGTTCTGGGAAATTTTACCAAATCTGATCAAGAGTGGTTATCCCCTCTCTTAGAGACAATTGCAAAACATATCGCTCTCCTTATAAAAGATGACAAATCCCTCTTTATGAATGAAATTTCACAAACGATAAAAAACAATCAAAACCATTAACTTGCGTGTCACAGTCGCGTGAAGCATATGGATAAGAACTCTTGAAAAAAAATGCCTCTTATACACTTTCTCAAAGGCAAAATCTGTTGGCAACCTGAGAAGCTAGAAAATAAAATAAGAATACAAGCTTGTATACACTTTTGAAAAAGAAAGGCTTATATTCTCTTTTGAGAGAAAGAGAATATTGAACAGAAAACCAAAATACTCAAACGGCTCTCTTCAATCTTCTCCCCCAAATTAAAAAAATTCATTTGGCTGAATGGTCGACTGTAGCGGATCGTAGCCATTTGATTGTTGACTATAAACTGTAGGAATACTACTATTGTTTTGCAATACCACAACACGCGAACCAACAGGAACACGATCATAAAGATCAATAATATCTTGATTAAGCAAACGAATACACCCACTTGAAATAGCACGCCCAATTGACCACGATTCGTGTGAGCCATGAATACGGAAAAGTGTATCTTTCCCATTTTTGAACAAATAAAGTGCCCGTGCACCTAACGGATTATCGGGTCCTGGTGGCATTCCTTTCCCAAGATGACCATAACGTTCTGGTTCTCGAGCCATCATAGCTGCAGTAGGAGCCCAATTTGGCCACCGACGCTTGCGCTGTACAACCCCTTCACCTTCAAATGCTAAACCTTCCTTACCGACCCCAATCCCATAACGCAAAGCCTTTCCATTTTCACCAATAAGGTAAAGAAAACACTCTTGCGTATCTACAACCAATGTTCCAGGTGGATAAGATGTATAATAAATCACTTCTTGTCGCCAAAACTTTGGATCAATTGTCGCAAGATCAACAGCAGGTAACGAATAGGTCTCATTCGTTACAGGACCGTACAAAGCCTGTATTTCTGGTGGAATGTATCGAACTTGTTGAAAAGGAACCGATGACATATCTGACTGATGTGTAGCACATCCAGCTAAAGCCAAAAGTGCTGCGATTAAAAAGGCACAACGAGATAACACTCTTCTATTTTCTCCGATTAATTATTTATGCAGATTTGCATACCATGAAAAACTTAGCACACTATTAACATTAATTCGAAGTTTTCTTATCCTTGAGACTAAGGAGAGCATTAAGATAAGAAGAACTAAGGTAAAAAAAGCAGATTATCTGTTACTTTAGACTTTTTTCTCACTTATCGCAACACAAAGACTATAACTCTTCTGAAAATATGCTATAAAAAAGAAGCTATCTTGACTATAAAATCAAAAGAAAAGAAAGACTCTCATGGGCTTTAAATGCGGTATTGTCGGATTACCTAATGTTGGGAAATCAACTCTTTTTAATGCATTAACAAAAACAGCCACTGCACAGGCTGCCAATTATCCTTTTTGTACCATTGAACCCAATACCGGTGAAGTTGCTGTTCCAGATTTACGAATGGAAAAAATTGCATCAATCGCTGGTTCAAAAGAAATAATTCCTACACGCATTAACTTCGTCGATATTGCGGGGCTTGTACGAGGAGCTTCAAAAGGCGAAGGTTTAGGAAACAAATTTTTAGCCAATATTCGCGAAGTCGATGCCATTGTCCACGTTTTACGCTGTTTTCAAAATGAAGATATTACCCATGTAGAAGGACGTATTGATCCTGTTTCTGATGCCACAACCGTTGAAACCGAACTCATGCTTGCCGATCTTGAGAGCCTTGAGCGACGAATCGTACAAATCCGTAAACGTGCAACCGGAAAAGACAAAGAAGCTCTCACAATTTTACCCATTATGGAAAAAGCATTAAACATACTGCAACAGGGAAACCCTGTCCGGTTATTACTCAAAAATATCTCTTCCGATGAACACCACATTCTTAAGAGTTTGAATCTTTTAACCTCCAAACCTGTACTTTATGTTTGTAACGTAAGCGAAAATGACGCCGCTCATGGAAATAGCTTTACCCAAACAGTTGAAAAAATGGCAACAGAGCAAAATGCGCAAAGCATTATCATTTCTGCTTCTATCGAAGCGGAAATCACACAACTGAGTGAGGCTGAAGCATCAGAATATCTCAATGCTCTTGGACTCTTTGAACCAAGTTTAAATCGCCTTATTCGTGCTGGTTACCATTTACTTGATCTCATTACTTACTTCACCTGTGGGCCTAAGGAAACACGAGCATGGACAATTACGCGTGGTACAAAAGCTCCCCAAGCAGCTGGCGTTATTCACTCAGATTTTGAGCGCGGTTTCATTCGTGCCCAAACCATCAGCTACAATGACTATATTGCTCTGGGTGGAGAAAGCGGTGCAAAAGAAGCAGGAAAAGCCCGCGATGAAGGAAAAGACTACATTGTGCAAGATGGCGATGTCATGTTATTTAAACATAATACTTAAATCTTCACTCTGTCTTAATAGTTTATCTTAAAAACTTTGTAATGGGTCCTTGGAATCTTGTCGCAAAAGCTCCCAAGAATTTTTTGAACAAAAAAACGTTGCTAGCATATTATATTATTATGATAGCAACAGTTTTATCCATTAAAGAATGGAAATATAAAATTAGCGCGTCCAACGCCCTTCGTATTTAAATGATGGAGCGTCCTTTAAAGAATCCTTTGTCGCATTTGTAATGAGTTTCCATTTACCATAATCATTTGTCATCTGGATTGTTTCTGGAGAAACTACCACATAACTCTCGCCTATGCCAAGAAAACCTCCAACAGCAACAACAAACCCTGCAATATTATTTTCACGTAAAATAATATCTTTTACTTCACCAATATTTTCATCTTCTATATTATATACATTGGCGCCTATAAGGCTGGAAGCAACAAAATCGGTTGCTAAAGGTGTCACATAACGCACAGACTTATCTACCCCCACTTGTACAATACCCGTCGAAGAGATCATTTCAGGTTTTGAAGGCACTTCAAAAAACTGGGCGTAAGTACTAGAAACCATTAAAATTGACATAAGAGTAGTACATACAATTTTTTTCATTTTAACATCTCCATTTTTACTTTGCTTTTACTTTATAAAACCTCAATGCATCATAAACAGATTTGTTCCTTATGCTCTTTATACTCTATACTCTTTCAAGCCTTGTTGCTTTACCATTTTCTCTTTATTTCGTCTTTTGTTTCTTTCTCTAACTCTTCTTCTAAACTACACCAAATACGATTTTTTAAAATATAAACAAACCCTGCAAAAATGATTAAAAATAAAATAACACGAAAACCGGTTTTTTTACGAATTTCCATATGAGGATCGGCAGCCCACATCAAAAAAGCAGAAACATCGCGCGCGTAATGTTCAATGATTTCTGGGGTTCCATCTTCATAAGAAACCATACCATCACTCAAAGGAGGAGCCATAGTTAAAGAGTTACCGGCAATAAAATAAGGATTATACCAATAACCATCCGCAATTTTTATCTCCTTCGGTTCCTTCTGATATCCTGTTAAAAGAGCTGTAATATAATCTGGACCAGATGTATCATAATGAGACAACGCATCAGTAATTAAAGCAGGAAACGGCAAAGATACACCACGTGCACGTGCCATCAATGACAAATCTGGAGGATAAGCACTATTCAAAATAAATCTTGCTTCTTCTTCATGTGCAAAGGGAGAAGGAAAATAATCCGTTACAACCCCAGCACGTTTAAAAAATTTTCCTTCTCGATTAGGACCATCGCGCACTTCATATTGCCCCGCCAAAGCTTTAATCTGTTCTTGATCATACCCAAGAGCTTTTAAATTGCGAAAAGCCACATATTTTAGCCCATGGCAGCTGGAACAAACTTGTTTATAAACCTTTAATCCACGCCTCAATTGCGCCTTATCATAAAGCCCAAATGGACCTGAAAAACTCCATTCTTGTTTTTTAGGAATCCTTAAAGGAAAAGAAATAAATTCCTCCTCCTGAACAGAGGCATCTCTCGCTAAACTCTGAGCAGAAAAGCTCATAGCAACGATAACAATCAGTCCGACAAAAACATTTACCATAGTCTCTTTTTTTTCTGTTTTAAATCTTGCATAATTGAAGAAGGAAGAGAACATTTTTTTTCAAAGGCTGGCAAAGTCGGCAAAATAACCAAAAAGAATATAAAATAATAAACCGTAGCCAATTGCGTCCATAAAAGGATTTTGTCATTTATTTCTCTTGACCCCAACCAACCAAGGAAAACGACATCAATAACCAACGCCCAAAAGAAAATTTTATAAACAGGTCGATATCTTGCTGAACATATTTTAGAGCGGTCTAACCATGGCACAAAAATTAAAATGCAAATCGAACTGACGAATAAAACAAAGCCCACAAAAGTCGAAGGGAAAATACCAATATCAAGAGTTATAGCACGAAGTATCGCATAAAAAGGCAAAAAATACCATTCTGGAACCACACGAAGAGGTGCTTTTAACGGATCTGCCACATTATAATTTTCAGCCTGCCCCATATAATCGGGCATATAAAACAAAAACCAGGCAAAGAAGATCAGAAAAACAGTAATAGCAAAAATATCTTTGATAAGCGCATAAGGTGAAAATGGAACCGTTTCCTTATCTGATTGTATAGCAAGACCCGTTGGATTGCCTTGCCCAACACAATGGATTGCCCAAATATGCAGCCCCACAAAAAGAAGCAAAACAAATGATAAAACATAATGGAAAACATAAAAACGATTCAACGTTGGTTGTCCTACGCCATAACCACCCAGAAGTGTCTCATGCAACCATGTCCCCACCAAAGGTATTGTTTTTAAAAGCCCTGCAATTACTGAAGCCGCTGAAATAGACATCATCCCCCAAACAAGCACATAACCAAAAAATGCTATTGCCATCATGATGATATAAATAAAAATACCTGTAACCCATACCATTTCTCGCATATTTTTATAAGAACCATAATAAAGTCCACGTGCCAAATGGATATAAACAGCAATAAAAAAAAACGAAGATCCTACAGAATGCCATGGACGAAAAAGCCAGCCAAACTGCCCTTCACGTCGAAATCGTTCACTAGTTTCAAAAGCCAAATGAATATCTGGAACATAGTGCATAGCCAAGACAATACCAGTCAAGAGCTGTGATAAAAGCATAATGGTCAAAATACCGCCAAATGTGTAAACGTAATTAAGATTACGCGGAACAGGAAAAATAACAAATGTATTATAAAAAAAACGAGGAAGAGGAAAACGCTTATCAAACCAACGAGCAAGAGCATTTTTAGGACAATAAGGAGGAAACCTTGTCATAACCTTATCCTATTTTGAGCAAAGTATCAGAAAGAAATTGGTAAGGTGGAATAGCCAAATTATAGTTAGCTGGACCTGACCGCACTCTTCCAGCGGTATCATAAACAGACCCATGACAGGGACACAACCATCCTCCAAATTTACCCGATTGCCCAAGTGTTACACAGCCTAGATGCGTACAAAGATTAATGACAATAAGCCAATTTTCACGTCCTTTACCTGCTGAACGCGCAAAATCTGTTGCTTCTTTTTCACCTTCAAGATTAGGATTGCGCGCTTGACGATCTTTTAGAAGACTCAATTCAGTAGCGCGTGCATCGGCAATTTCTTTTGTCGTACGATTTCGAATAACAACAGGCTGCCCTCGCCACTTTACCGTCACCGACATCCCCTCTTCAATACCAGAAAGATCAACCTCAACAGAGGAAGATGCCAAAATAGCTTCATCTGGACGCAACTGACGGATAAAAGGCCACGCAACCGCCCCCATTCCAACTGCTCCTGCAACAGCTGTTACCAAAAACAGAAAATCCCGCCTCGTTTGCTCACCCATGGACTTAACTTAAAGAGACTATTTGCTAAAACATTCTTCTACCATACCCTCTCCCATTGTACAATGCTTGATCACTCAGTTGCCTCAACCATAAAAACATCCCCGTAAAAAACTTCTGCCATTTATATGGTCTACACAAAAAACTGTTTTATAATGATAATTCATCGTTTTACAGAGTGTAATGAAATCCTGAAACACCGTAAGTTTCTTTCATTTCAAACCTATTCATATTAATCAATCAAAATTACTCCCCCGCCTGTGAAAAACGGAGATAGCATGGAAATAAACACTCCTAAAGAACGAAACGCCGTCTTGTTATGACCAGATCTCAGTAAATAAGTTGAGCTTATCGGTTATTTCTTTAACACATTTACAGCATCTCTCCCTCCCTCAATTCCAACTGGTTGAATGAGTATTTTTTCCGCTTCTGCTTTTGCATAAAAAGCATATTTTGTTGATTTTCATTAAAATGGATGATCTAGCCTTATTAAATATTCCACTTTTCAACATAATGAGCCAATCCATTTCATGTATCGCTCAATATAAAGGAAGTCCCTAATAGGGAAATTCTCTCTTATCCCAAACAAACCTGTGTACATAACTTTTTCGCTGAAGTTTAAAGTGAATAAAAATTAAACGTAAAAAACATGTATTTCTCAAAACATATTTTTCGAATAAATTGAGGCGCTTCTTTACAAAGTCGAAAGAAAAATCATATTACAGAGAACATGACACTTCATATAGCTCTTTTCCAACCTGATATTGCTGGTAATACTGGAACGATTTTACGTCTTAGCGCTTGTTTTGGTTTACATGTGCACATTATTGAACCCGCAGGCTTTAATCTGTCGGATCGTAATCTCAAACGCGCAGGATTAGATTATCTCGAATATGCTTCCTTAGAACGACACATTGATTGGCAACATTTTATAAGCGCCATGAAACATTTTAACCGACGTCTGTTGCTTTTAAGTACAAAAGCAAAAACATGCTATACGCAGATATGCTATCAAAAAAATGATGTTTTACTTTTTGGTCGTGAAACAGCTGGGGTTCCCGATTATGTTCATGAAGCTGCCGATTACACATTGAAAATTCCCATGCAACCACAGGCACGCTCTCTAAATCTCGCCATGTGCGTAGCCATAACAACGGGAGAAGCATTACGCCAAATTGGTTATCATGAAAGAAACTGTAATCTATAAAAACACAACAATTCCCTTAAAATAATTAATAGAACAATAAAAATGCATGAAATATGGTTTTAAATAATTAAAAAAATCTTTTTTATAGAATATAATGAGTAATTAAAAGTGCATAAAGTTCACTAATACTTTTGGAATAACTTACAGAATGCTTATAAAAACCCATAAATTATTACGAAAAACAATATACAACATATAAAGAACAGTTAGAGCGTATAACGCCTATCATTTTCCAACAATCAAGTGCTGATAAAATAAATATTTCTTAGTGCCCATCACATCCATTTCATATCACCACCTATGAATGATTAAATACTCCTCATAGTAAAAATCCATTGGACATTCCCCTCTTTATGCTCATATAAAGTGCAAACCGCTATCATTATTCTCTTTATTCGTTTTCACTTTCGAGAATCCTTATCTTTGAGATGGTTCATAAAAGACATTTTTTCTCTCTGTAATCATTTTTCCTCACACGACTTCCCCACTTGTAACGTGTAAGGCTATAATTTTGATTGATGTAATATGAACAGGTTTGAAATAACCTTACAATATTCGGAGCTCTTATTTCACATGACGAATAATGAATTATTATTATAAATCAATTTTTTCTAATAATGCATGACGATCCATTAAAAATCCGCTTTCGACCCATATCATTTCTAACTCTTTAAGCTTTTTTCCTAAAAGCACACCTTTAGCAAAACCTTTCTTTATTAAATCGTTACCATTAATGGGAAAAGTTGGAATCTGCCATTTTTTGGCAAGCTGATGAAGCTTGACATAATCCTCTGCTTTTTGCAAAGCATCACTTTTTTCTAGGTTATCGAGATGTGATGCAGCGACAGACAACGATAATTGATCTAAAACTGGCTGTCGTCCATAAAAATAAATCAGTTTTTGCACAAAATGATCAGAACAGTTTTGGTTTATTATTTCTAACTCTGCCCATTTTTTTAATCGTGTTGTTTCTTTATGAGAAAAATGCAAGCGCTGTGCCATTTCATGAAGACGTATGGGATCAGGAGGAAGAAGGCTTTCTAGCCGTAACAATGAATCAATTTTCCAACCAAGAGCCTGTTCTGTCTTCACTAATGCGTGAATTGCATCAATACCCCATCGTTCTGTTTCAGGAAAAATGAGTGCCAAAATTCTGCTTTGTCGCATCCATAAAAGAGCACGCGTTGGATCAAACGCCGCAAGAAGCTTTTTCATTTCTGCCCAAATACGTTCAGAAGAAAGTTTTTTTAAACCGTGTTTTAAACTAACACATGCTTTCAATCCTTGTACATCAGGCCGCCCTGCTCCATACCACGCAAAAAAGCGAAAAAAACGTAAAATACGCAAATAATCTTCGCAAATACGATCTTCTGCAACCCCAATAAAACGAACTGTTCGGCTAGCAATATCACTCAAACCTCCTACATCATCATAAAGATTGCCAGCAGCATCACAATAAAGCGCATTTATCGTAAAATCCCGCCGTTCAGCATCTTTTTTCCAATCACGACCAAATGCCACTTTTGCATGACGACCATCTGTTTCAATATCGCAGCGAAGCGTTGTAACCTCATAAGAACATGAATGAGCAACTACTGTTATTGTACCAAAAGCAATCCCTGTAGGAATAGCTTTAAATCCTGCTTCTTCTACACGTGCAATAACCTGTTGCGGCAAACAGGTTGTTGCAATATCAATATCACTAATAGGCTGCCCTAGCAGTTGATTGCGCACTGCTCCCCCTACAATACGCGCCTCTTCTCCCTCCAAAGACAAAACACGAAGAAGTGTTTGAATATCCCTTTGTTGTAACCACGCAACCTGTTTGAAGTCCTGTCTTATATTCACCCTTTAACCTTTCAAAAAAGTTATCTTCATTGCTTTAAAAAATTCTCTTCATAAAACAAAATTTTTAAGACATCCCTTATAAAACACGTCTATTCCTTCCAAAAAAACTTTTCTCTTCTTGTATACGAATATGAAAAAAATGGCATATGATACTTCTTTTCTTCTCATTTTCTGTTACAAACAATAAGATATCCATTATCATGCAGAGAAAATTACCATTTTTGCGACAAACGCCTTAAGGAAGAAATATGAGTCAACATGATCCATCATCCAATTCTGTAAAAAAGGTCAATATCAATCATGAGGCTCAAGTCATTATTGATGATATTGATACAGCACACAAAGAATTGGATATTTTACAACAAGAAATTGACAAAGTTATTTTTGGGCAAAGTCAGGTAATCGAATATGCTTTAATCGCTATTTTTGCTGGTGGTCACGCCCTTCTTGTCGGTGCTCCAGGGCTTGCAAAAACACGTCTTGTTGAAACATTGGGAACAGTCTTAGGGCTTGATGAAAAACGCATCCAATTTACTCCTGACTTAATGCCATCGGATATTATTGGTTCTGAAATTATGGATTCCGATAAAGACGGTAAACGTTCTTTTCGATACATTCAAGGTCCTATTTTCACGCAACTTCTCATGGCCGATGAAATTAATCGTGCTTCTCCACGGACACAGTCAGCCCTTTTACAAGCTATGCAAGAATATCATGTTACTGTTGCAGGTAACCGTTATGATTTACCACAACCTTTTCATGTTCTTGCAACGCAAAACCCTCTCGAACAAGAAGGGACCTATCCACTTCCTGAAGCACAATTGGATCGCTTTTTGATGCAAATCGATATTGACTATCCTGACCTCACAACAGAGCGACGGATCATTTTAGAAACAACAAAAGAAAAGAAATCAAATGCAAAACCAATTTTATCCGCCAAAAAATTGCAAAAAATTCAAAATATCGTTCGCAAAATGCCTCTTTCAGAAAATGTGATCGAAGCTATTTTAAAAATTGTCCGCTCAACTCGCCCTCATAAAGACAATAGCCTTGCTAATACTTATGTTTCTTGGGGACCTGGTCCACGGGCATCACAAGCCCTTTCACTTTGTGTTCGCGCCCGTGCTCTTTATTATGGACGCTTAGCCCCCTCACTTGATGATGTTGAAGCATTGGCCTATCCCGTATTACAACACCGCATGGCTCTTAATTTTTCTGCCCGTGCTGAAGATGTAACTGTAAAAGATATTATCAATAACCTTGTGAAAGATGCTCTTTAGAATGGCTATTGGCAAAAAAGTTTTACAAAAGCCTCCATTGTCGCTGGCAAATGAACTGCATAAGGATACTGGCAAAATGCCATATTTCCTTTTACAAGCGCGTCATATCGCTAATACACTGATAACCGGATGGCATGGACAACGTAAACGCGGGAATGGGGAAAACTTTTGGCAATTTCGTCCCTATGTTGAAGGAGAATCCATTACCCGCATTGATTGGCGTCGCTCAGCGCGTGATGAAAATACGTATCTCCGCGAACACGAATGGCAAATGACACAAATCGTTTGGCTCTTTCCTGATCAGAGCGCATCAATGCATTACTGTTCGCGCTTTTCTAAAATCTCTAAAGGTAATCATGCCGTTATTCTTACCCTTACCTTGGCATCACTTCTTGCACGCAGTGGCGAACATATTGCTATTCCAAACTTAATGTCCCCCACAATGACATCCAATGTCGTAGAGCGAATAGCCTTTGCTTTAGAAAATCATTCAGATAAAAATTCATTTCCGGATTTTTCAACGATTACACGCTTTTCACATGTCGTTATAATGAGTGATTTTCTCGACTATCCTGAAAAAATCATCCAACATTTAACCGTTTTAACTACAAAACAGGTGACAGCTCATTTAATTGAAATTTCTGATCCCGCAGAAGAAAGCTTTCCCTACGCAGGTCACACAGAATTTTTTGATCCTGAAACGAAAGAGAAACATGTTTCCACAAAAGCAGAAGATCTTCGTAAGAGCTATTGTAAACTATATCACGCAAGGCGACAAGAATTGGCAAATTTTTGCGCACGCCAAGGATGGTCTTATCACGTTAGTACAACGGATCAACCTTTAACAGAGACCATTTTTCATCTTGCAAATACAATGGGCGACTCTCCATTGCAAAAAAGGAGGGCCCTTTGAGTTTTGCTGCTCCCTTTCTGTTACTAGGGCTTTTGTTCCTACCGGTCATTTGGTGGCTGTTACGAATAACTCCTCCATCTCCGCGTAAAGAGCTTTTTCCTCCGTTACGCTTCTTACCCAAACCAACTCATCAGCAGGAAACAGCAAAACATACACCTTGGTGGTTGCTCTTGTTGCGTTTAACCATAGCGGCACTTGTTATCATAGCGTTAGCACGTCCCACGTGGGATCAAAACCCAATAAGCTTTTCCGGATCTCAACCCCTTGCACTCATTATTGATAATGGTTGGGTTTCTGTAAAAGAATGGAAAAAGCGCATCTCTATCGCTGAAATGCTCCTTGCTCAGGCAGAAAAACAGCAAAAAAATATTTATCTTATTGCAACGGCTGAAAATGATATCTCCAATATAGAGCCGCAACCGGCCAAGATTATAAAACAGCATTTAATGCATTTGCAACCGCGTCCTTGGCCTGTCAACCGCGTGCATGCACTGAAAAAACTCAGAAAAATAACCAAAGGAAAACCTCTTGATGTTGCTTATTTAAGTGATGGATTACAAACAAATGAAGATGAGCAAGCTTTTGCTTTGCTTGGAGAATTAAAACCTGAAAAATTCTTATGGTATTTGGCTGATATTTCCGATTTAATCGGCATAACATCCGTAGAAAATAACAATGGAAGCATGGTCGCGCGTATTATCCGCTCAACAACACACGGCAAAACTTCCGCTACACTCAACCTCTACGATTCAAATAATCAACTTCTCGGTCAATTTACGAAAAATTTCTCTGAAGGAGAAACAACAGCTCTTGTTCCTTTTGATGTACCACTTGAACTACGCAATGATATCGCTTGGATAAAAATAAATAATCAAAACCATGCTGCTGCAACCTTCTTGGTAGACAGCCATAACAGGATAAGCCGTGTTGCTCTTCTATCACCCGATACCAATGAAATGGCACAGCCTTTACTTTCTCCATTTTATTACATTATCAAAGCATTACAGGGATATACACAGCTTATAACCGCCGGTGGAAGAGAGCTTTCAATGGATATTGATTATTTGCTTAAACAAAATCCATCTGTTTTCATTATGAGCGACATGGTTAACATGCCTGAAAAAGCAGAAAAAAAACTTTCTGATTTTGTGAATAAAGGGGGAACACTCATCCGCTTTGCAGGAGAAAAACTCAGTAGTGCAGAACATTACGATAGTCTCCTTCCGATACCGCTACGTCAGGGGCAACGTTTCCTTGGAAGTATTATGTCTTGGACGAAACCACAAAAGCTTGCCCCTTTTGCAAAAAATAGCTTTTTCTTTGATCTTCCTTTTCCAGAAGATGTCACTGTCTCGCGCCAAATCCTCGCAGAACCAACCCCAGATCTTTTTGAAAAAACGTGGCTTAGCCTTTCGGATGGAACGCCTCTTATTACCGCAGCAAAACGTGGTAAAGGAACCATCATTCTCATTCATGTTGCTCCTGACCCCACATGGTCTAATCTTCCTCTTTCTGGCTTTTTTGCACAAATGTTGCAAAAACTAATCACATTAGGGTCTAACGAAAACACAAACCTAACACACAGAGAAAAAAGAACAATAGTACAAAACCCGTGGCGAACCATAACCGCTGATGGACAATTACAAGTACCGCCCTCTGATGTTGTTCCACTGGTCTTTGACGCTCAAAATCCACCCCATCCTTCCTATAATACTCCCCCAGGGCTTTATGGTGTCAAAAGCGATTTTTATGCACTCAATCTCTTAACTCATTCGTCGCACTTGATGAAACAATCATTATTGCCAACTTCTCTTAATAAAAGCCCTTTATCTTACGATACAAAAGAAAAAAATCTTATCGGTCCACTTTTAGGATTAGCCATCTTATTATTCGCCTTTGACAATTTTCTCATTTTATGGATGGGAGATATTTTTTCTTTCATGAAACGGCGTAATATGTTTCTCCTCCCTTTTATAAGTCTTATTGCCTTGTTTTCATATGATCCAACTCTTCATGCACAAACGAAAGAAAATCATCATGATAGTGTACAAGCTGCTGGTGCAACACATCTTGCCTATGTTATAACCAATAATCATGAAATTGATACAACGAGTAAACGTGGTCTAGAAGCGTTAAGTCAATTTATTGCAGAGCGCACAATGCTTACCCCAGGCTCTGTTACAGCACTTGATCTCGATAAAGATGAACTCTCTTTTTACCCTCTTATTTACTGGCCAATTGATGTTAAGAGTCCTATACCAACCCCCAAAAGTCTTGAAAAAATAAATAACTTTATGAAACATGGGGGAACGATTTTATTTGACACGCGCGATCAGATAAAGAGCAATCTTAATCTTGAAGGAGATGCCACTCCAGAAACGCAACGATTACGAGATATCTTAAAAGAGTTAAATATTCCATCCATTGAGCCAGCATCAACGGATCATGTTGTTGCACGTTCTTTTTATATTATGCCAGATTTTCCTGGTCTCTACCGTGGTTCACCTTTATGGATTGAATCCTCATCAACAAACAAAAAAAATAAAAATTCTCTTGCTAGCGGCGATAATGTAAGTTCTCTTCTCATCACCGCCAATAACTTTGCCGGAGCTTGGGCACTCGATGAAAAAGGGACATGGAAATATCCCCTTGTTCCCAATGATCCAATGCAACGTCTATGGGCATTTCGTGCAGGTTTAAATATTGTCCTTTATGTTCTTACAGGAAACTATAAAGCGGACCAAGTTCACGTTCCAGCACTCTTGGAACGCTTTAAAAGAGAAAGAAGGTAATGATATCATTTTTCACTTTTCAGCCTTTTTTACCACTCATTTGGATTCTGTTCTTATGTGGAATATCAATGCTTTTTGTCGTTGTTGGTCTTGTTACGCAACGTCAAGGTTCTTTATTTCGTCTGGTGGCATTAAGCGCCCTCATCCTTGCTTTGCTCAATCCAATGATCATAAGGGAACAGCGCGAACCACTGAAAAGTACAGTAGGAATTGTCATTGACCGCAGCAAAAGCCAAACATTTGGAACACGTACAAACGACAGCGATGAAGCGCGCGCGCAATTAACTCAAGCATTGGCGCATTATCCACAATTTGAACCACGCTTTATTGAATCTGGAAAACTTGCTGATAATCAGTATGCACCCTCAACGAATTTGTTTGATGCTTTAACACAAGCAGTATCTGATGTACCGCCCTCTCGTTATGCAGGAACCATTTTTATCACCGATGGACAAGTACATGACATACCTTCCATTTCAGACCTTCATCATAAAGCACCTCTCAATGCTCTGATCACAGGACACTCAGATGAATTTGATCGCCAAATCAAGTTTATTTCTCCTCCACGCTTCGCCCTTGTCAACAAACCACAAACGCTCTCCATTTTGGTAGAAGATAAAGGCCACGCCAAAAAAACAATACCACAGAAAGCAAATATTACACTAAGCGTCAATGGACAAGACATTGGCCATTATTCTGTAACTCCTGGCGTGATTTTTCAAACTGAAATTACCCTTCCTCATGCTGAAAAAAATATTATCCAAGTAATAACCGATCCACACAAAGGTGAACTAAGCTTTGAAAACAACCGCGCCATAACAATCATTGAAGGA
This sequence comes from Bartonella sp. TS82HLJMH, assembly GCF_042193495.1. Taxonomy (NCBI): domain Bacteria; kingdom Pseudomonadati; phylum Pseudomonadota; class Alphaproteobacteria; order Hyphomicrobiales; family Bartonellaceae; genus Bartonella; species Bartonella sp. TS82HLJMH. Next base: position 189,156 of record NZ_JBHILU010000002.1, read on the forward strand.
ATCAGAGAAAATTTACGCGTTCTTCTTATTTCAGGTGCTCCTTATAATGGAGAACGGACATGGCGAGACCTTTTGAAAGGTGACTCCAATATTGATCTTGTTCACTTTACTATTTTGCGTCCTCCCACCAAAGCAGATAATACGCCCTTAAGCCAATTATCCTTGGTGGTCTTTCCGACAAGAAAACTCTTTGTTGAAGAGATTAATAACTTTGATCTCATCATCCTTGATGGCTACCAGCACTCTGCTGCTCTACCCTTAATCTATTATGATTATATCGCCCAATATGTACAAAAGGGGGGTGCATTGCTAATGGTAACAGGACCTGAATTTACAAAAAACAACTCACTTGCGAAAACACCTTTAATAAGCATTCTACCGGCATTGCCCAATGGAACTATTATTGAAAAGCCTTTTCGCCCCACATTAACCAAAGAAGGTGAGCGTCATCCTGTCACAAGGGGTCTTGCAACACTTAACCTTCCAGCTTCTCAATGGGGGCAATGGTTGCGACAAATTACTATTCAAAACATAAATAACGGAATCGCTCTCATGAAAGGAGCCGATGAACAACCACTTTTACTTCTCGCGCATGTTGATAAAGGACGTGTAGGCATGTTGCTCTCCGATGAAAGTTGGCTTTGGGCACGAGGTTTTGAAGGCGGCGGTCCTTATGCAGCTCTTTATCGTCGTATTGCCCATTGGCTCATGAAAGAACCAGAGCTTGAGGAAGAAAAATTAAGTGCAACCAGCAGCCATCATCATTTAACAATTCACCGCCAAACTCTAAAAGACCATCCAGAACCCGCTGAAATTACCTTTCCTTCTGGAAAAAAAGAACATATCACTCTCACCAAAGAGCAAGAAGGTCTCTTCAGCGCAACTAGGACTACTGATGAAACAGGAATTTTTACCATTAAAAATGGCGATTTAACAATACTTTCTTCTGTAGGGATGCTCGATAATCTTGAATTGTTTGACTTAATTTCAACACAAGAAAAACTAGCCCCCATTATTAAGCACACCGGTGGTTACATCGGACGGTTACACCCTGAGGGAAAAGAAAACATTCATCTTCCTCCATTCAAGCTGATTCAATCAAAAATAAACCCGTCTTCTTCCCCAGCACATTCAATTGTTCTGAAAGAAGCGACAGAAACCCGTTTAATTAATACCTTTTATTTTTCGATATTTTCTAGTTTCTTGGCACTGCTTGCTTGCCTTTTACTGTTGAGCAGCATGTGGTATCGTGAAAGCCGTTGAAAAATCTGAAATTTCGTATAATAGTCTTAAAATTCAGCTTATTTTTTTGTGTATTTTCTTGTCTTTTACAATTAGATAAAAACATTGATCTATAATGATAATTTATCATTATTGTCATATTGAATTCATTATTCCCTGTAAGATTTTTCTTTTTTGTAATACTTTCTATATTAAATTAGTTAAAATCACTCGCTTGCACATCATTAAAAGAGGTCTGTATGAATAAAAACCATTGAAGAAGAGAGTAAAGTACCTCTTATGAATCCTCTTAAAGCAAGGATTTTTATAAAATTGGGAAGGAATAGTATGATGGTTTTACTTTTCACCTTGTATAAATATATAAAGATGCTGGCGCATAACAAGCCTTATACATGAGGCTTTTCATAGCATTGAAAGCTTTCATGAAATGGGATCAAGCGCGCTTGGAAATATCTCTTCAAAACCAATATATGAATGTACAACACAATGATATTTTATTTGGGATATTCCTCTTGAATCGTTCTGTTTTGTGTGAAAAAATCTCCCATTAAAAACAATACATGGCAGCCCAAAACTGTAAAAATTTCTGATAAATACAATACATTCTTTTGCATTTTATGCTGAATAATTAGATTTTTTTACGATAATGTGTGGTCGTATAAAAGCTGTTTAAAAGTCTTAAAACTTTATAACCATCATTTTAAAGTTTATCCCATCATACAAAAGATATATCGGTTGCCAAAAATGATATGTTATATTATGCTGTTTTTTTCAAAAATACAATACAGCGTTAATTCTTCAAAGAATTTTCTCACATTTTCAACAAGCTATTTTTCATTTTACAATCCTTCTTGCCTTTAAGTATCAACTTATCTTATGTTTATTCTCTAAATTATTTTTAATACTCTACGAGCTTTTATGTTTTATCTTGCCCATATATCGGATGTACATCTTTCCCCTCTCCCGCAACCTTCCCTTTTTGAACTTTCTGGAAAGCGTCTTACCGGTTATCTGAATTGGCAAAGAAAACGTAAGAGTCAAATGGTAACAAATGTCCTAGAAACTTTAATAGATGCCTTGAACAAAAAAAAACCTGATCATCTTGTGATCTCTGGTGATCTTGTGAATCTTGCTCTAGATAAGGAATTTGAACAAGCACATCGTTGGCTGCTTAACTTAGGACAACCTCAAGATATTTCCTTGACATTTGGAAATCATGACGCCTATGTCCGCGGTGCTTTTCAAAAAGCATGTACTCTTTTTAAACCTTGGATCACAGGTGACGTTCCTCAAAAAAGCGCCGTTCTTTTTCCTTATATGCGCATTCGCAAAAATGTCGCCATCATAGCAACTTCTTCAGCCATCGCGACACCACCTTTTCAAGCTTCTGGTTACTTTGGTAAAATGCAAGCGCAAACTTTACCGCTCTTTTTAAAGGAAGCAGCACAGCGTAACCTTTTTCGTGTCGTCATGATTCACCATCCCCCCTTTCCCAAGGCAACATCTTGGCATAAAAAACTACGAGATATAAAACGTTTTCTAGACGTTATCAAATCTCACGGTTGCGAACTTATTCTTCACGGACATACTCATTTACCCACATTGAATTACATTGAAGGACCAATTAAAAAAATTCCTATTGTTGGTGTTCCTTCCGCATCGCAAGCTTTTGGTGATAAAAAACCACCCGCAGGCTTTAATTTATTTTCCATTGAACGCTTACAAAATCAATGGCACTGCCAATTGCAACGTTATAGCATTATCAACCCCCAAAACGAGATTTCATGTACTGAAACAATTAATCTTTAAACACCTTCATAGTTGCCAAAACAACAAAAAACAAAAATATTTTTATTTCATATCCCTTTGGAAATCATAATTCTTATTTCCCTTTTTCTCCTTAAAAGACAAAGTTTCACTTTCTCTATAGATAAATCAATTTCTCTCAGAGAATTCCATCTGCTACCCCACTTATGTGACTGGCTTTACAAACTCATTGGTTTACTTCCTTCCCGTCCTAAAGGACGAAAAATTCTACCACACCTGATTTATAAATAATCCAGATTCTTGTCGCACGGGTTCCACCTGCTAATTGTGTATGTGATTTACTTCACAAAGCTCTACACACAAATCCTGCCTTGAATTTCATCATACACTCCTCCAAAAGCATCTAATGCGTAAAATCCTTATACCGCTACAGTGATGATATTTTATAGAATAATAGAGACGCTCACTCAGCTTCTATACCTGAAAATCAATGACTAAAAAATCCCAATAATAACTAAAGTATATAATTTCAATAACCCAACCTATTTGTAATTCATAAACAAACGATGCTGATTGATTTATCGTAAATAGATTTGAAGTTATTCCCTCCTATTTCACTCGATATTTATTATCGTACATTTACAATATTTATAAAAAATAATAGATTCTATTTCGATAACAAGCATAGGTAATAATGTTTTTTGTACCTCGATAAATTTCTAATTTGCTATCTATTTTTCCTATAAATTACTTTATAATAATATTTATAATTATTTTATTACTATAAATTATTATTTATAATATCACATAAAATATCTAATAATAATAAAAATTATAATATTAATTTTCATTATTATTGAGTTATATTGCGGATGTAATTTTACGTAATTTAGAATTTTTTTGCGATTTTTTTGTTATTAAATAAAATATTTTACGATAACGAAAAACAGAAAAGTCGATTGTATGAAAGGTATTTCAAATAAAACAAAACGCCATTAAGTTGCCAATTCATGTGTTTGCTAAAAAAAGCATCTTTTAAAGCACCCAAATCCATTTCCCCACGACACCTATGAATGACGTAATGATAAGTCCATTTAGTAGCACCATCTTTACATTTATGAAAAAACAAACCAGTATCAAATCTCACACTTCACTACCCCCCAATCTAGCGACAGCCTTTGGCACTTGAGATGGTTCATAAGAGGCATTTTTATTCTTTCTTTAATGTTTTTTATCTCACGGCTCTCCCTCCTTTGACGTACAAAAAACATGGTTTTGATTGGTTCAACACGGTATAGGTTTAAAATGAGAAAATCTTATGATACTTGGGGCTCTCACTCAACATGAAAAAGTAAATTATATTTACAAATCAAAGTATTGTTCGAATAAAATAGTAGCTCTTTTGAGTAAAGGATATTTTCCAGCACATATCTAAACAATAAAAGCCTCATTCGAAAATGAGACTTTTGAATTTTTAATTCTGCAAAAAATTAAAATTTATAAGCTACACCCACGCGGAAATCATTTGTCTTGTAGCCTATTTCAAATTTATCATGCACGAACTTCTTTTTACCAAAATCTGAATAACGGTATTCTGCACGCACAATAACATTATCAGTCATTGCAAAATCAACACCACCTCCGAGGGTGTAACCAATCATGGTCTTTTTTTCATCATGTAACCAATCAGAAAAATTAACTGCTCTGTTGTTGCTATCAGCAACTAACCCAAAAATATTCTGAAGCTGCGTATAAGCAATCCCTCCAGAAACATAAGGCATCACACGCTCAATCGCAAAACCAACTTTTACCCGCGTAGCACCAGCCCATTTTTGTTTTAAAGTATGGCGTACAGATTCAATAGGTATTGTCGAATCCTCCTCATGAGAATCTCTTGTTAGATTTGTTTCTTCTGAAGAAGCTTCTTCAGTTTGACTTTTTTTTGGTCGATTAATATCTTTTGTACTCTTTTTATCAGACCACATAATATCCGTATCAATACCTATAATAAAACCATTATCGATATCAATATTGGAACCTGCATAAACTCCCCCTATAAAACCAGAAAGTTTAGGTAAATCCTCCTTTCCAATTGGATTCCATATCCCCGTCTTATCTTTTAAATAACTTGCAGTTGTTTTACCTGAAAAGCTACCAATCTGTCCTCCAAGATAAAATCCTGTCCAAGAAAAAGCAGGAACTGCAATAACAGGAACAGGCTGTTCAGGAGTAACGATATCTGCCGCCTGTACTACAGAAATTGAAATTAAAGAAAAGATAGATGTTGAGACTAAATACTTTGTAATCATAATTGCTCCCTTAAAAGCTAATGTGATACATAAATATTAGTAAATCGTTTCACATTTTTTTTTAAAAATCTATAGCAAAAATGACACATTTACAAAAAAAATAAAAGTAGTTTTAATAAATAATATTATAAAAAAATTTAAATATGCTTTATATTTCCATTAATTGTTACATTTATATTTTATAGCTTTATATTAAGCATTATTATCCAGAATTATACAAATAATTATAATGTCAATTTTTTGAAAAAATGAGATATGTAATCAATAAAGCTTTTTGTCATATTGATTTCAATATTTTGGTATTATTAGTGTAATGAGACATAATTTCTATAAGTTTTTATATAAATCTGTACGATAAAAACACCCTTGCATATATTCTTGTGTTGAATATCTCTTAATTCATAAATGTATCTGATATACAGCTGCTTAATAAAAGCCCCATATGCTTTTATCATACACATGAAATAAGGCTCATAAAGAATATCATTCACTAAACTAGTCACACCTCGCTTTTTGTATAAAGAATGGCACCTAGAATAGCACATTTAACAGAGAAATTTTTTCATCACACTTGAGAAACTAGTAGAGAACTTCACTCTAACCCTCTCAAGCGTGTAATGAAATAAAAGACAAAAATTAATATATAAAAATCGAATTAATAATTTTTATTATTCTTATAGAATTATTTCAATGTTTCATGATTTTTTTAAAAACTGAACAGACCAATTGCCCAGTTTCTGCAATTAATTTTTCAACACGAAGCAAATCAGGTTCCCCAACATTATTTAATAAAAGGTCACTTAATCCAGGTGGCATATCATTGGGATCAAGAGAATCATTTAAACAAAGCCGTATAATTTGACTCAAATTTGTATAAAGACGATAGGCATAATGTAAATCAGCAATACACGACTGATTAAGAAAACTATTTGGTAAGTGATCTAAAATATCAGCTGTTGTTGCTCCAATTTGAAACTCAATGACATGCGTAATAAGAGAAAATTGAGCAATAAACTCCAAATCCATAATGCCACCAGACATCGTTTTTAAATCCCATTGATTTTTTGGCGGCTTTTCTTTTGCAATCAAGGAACGCATTTCACATACTTCTTTTGCAACTTCCTTCTTATCACGAGAAATAGCAATAATTGCACACACTTCATTTTCTAGCTTTTGTAAAAAATCAGGATCCCCTGCAATGCCTCGAGCCCTTGTTAAAGCAAGATATTCCCATATCCATGCTTCTTGGCGATAATACTTTTTAAAAAATGGAAAAGAAACAGCAACAGGTCCTTTATTACCTAACGGCCGTAACCTTAAATCAACGACATAAAGAACACCTTGGCTTGTAAGAGTGGATAAAGCCGAAATGAGGCGCTGTGCTAAACGCGTATAATATTGAGAGATATAAAGAGGCTTTTCTCCATCAGATATTTCTGCATCATCATCGTGTTCATAAAGTAAAACGAGGTCAACATCAGAATCTGCCGTTAATTCGCGACTTCCAAGCTTCCCCATACCCAATATGCCAACACGCCCCCCTTTAATATTACCATGAAGACGAGAAAATTCCTCTTGAACGGCAGCAAATGTTTTTGTAATCATAAGATCAGCAAGCGCAGTAAAAGCAAAACCCGCTTTTTCTCCTGTAATTGCACCATTCAAAATTCGAATACCAATTAAAAAACGTTGTTCATCTGCAAAAATTCTTAAATGGTCGAGAATTTCCTCATAAGGAAGAATATTTTCAAGAAAATATTCAAGCCGTTTTTCTAAATACGTTTTTGTTGGTAATTCTGAAAGAATATTCGGATCTAACATTCCATCAAAAACATGGGATCTGCGTGTAATAATTTCTGCAAGACGTGGAGCAGCACCCATAATAAGGACAAGCATATCCAAAAGAGAGGGATTAGACTGCAAAAGACTAAAAAGCTGAATTCCTGAAGGTAAGCCCTGTAAAAAACTATCAAAACGCAACATCGCCTCATCAGCTCGTTTTGTCCCACCAAAAGCTTTCAAAAGAGCTGGCGTTAATTCCGTTAATCTCTCGCGTGCTTCAGCTGATTGCGTTGCTTTATAACGACCACAATGGAGAGTACGCATAATACGACAAATATCACTTGCTCTTTCAAAGCCTAAACGGCTTAACGTTATTAATGTCTCCGGATCATCTTCTTCACCTGTAAAAACTAAATTACCAATTTCTAAACCAAGTTCTTGCTCATTCTCAAACAGTGCTGCATAATGTTTTTCAACAACCTGAAGTGTTTTTAATAAATCACGGATAAAACTGCTACTGTCTTGATAACCCATTAAATAGGCAACACTCGTGAATTGAGCAATATCATTTGGAAGAAGGTGTGTTTGTTCATCGAAAAGCATCTGAATACGATGTTCCACATTTCGAAGAAAAGCATAACTTTTTATAAGGCTATTTCTTGTTTTCTCACTAATCCAACCAAGCGTGTGAAGTTCTGCTAACATTGCAACTGTCTGACGTCCACGTAATTGAGGAAAACGCCCACCGGCAATGAGCTGTTGTGTCTGCACAAAAAACTCAATCTCACGAATACCACCACGACCTAACTTTATATTATGCCCATAAGCTGCAATTTGACCGTAATTTTTATGCGCATGAATTTGACGTTTGATCGAATGAATATCAGCAATAGCAGCGTAATCTAAATATTTCCGCCACACATAGGGAAAAAGCTCTTTAAGAAAGTTAAAACCTGCCCTCTTGTCGCCAGCAACTGGACGTGCTTTAATCATGGCTGCTCGTTCCCAATTTTGCCCACGCCCTTCGTAATACCGCAAAGCAGTCCTTACTGGTAAGGCCAAAGGGGTTGATCCTGGATCTGGACGAAGCCGAAAATCAAGACGAAAAACATATCCTTCCGCAGTGCGTTCTTGAATGATACGGATTAATCGGCGTACCATTTTAGAAAATACGTCAACACTTTCAGAAAGATTACCAATATGAGGTGATGTTTCATCAATGAAAACAATAAGATCAATATCAGAAGAATAATTAAGTTCCTCTGCTCCTAATTTTCCCATCCCTAAAATAATTAAACCACAGTCTTTTTCTGGATTCTCACGGCTTAATAAATTGATCTTACCATGATCATGCGCTTCTCTTAATAGAAAACGCAGCGCTACACTTAATGCTGCTTCGCCCAAACGTGTCAACCAAACACATGAAACTTCGTAAGTAAAAACACCACTCAAATCAGCTAAAGCAATGAGAACATGCGCTTCTCGTTTTTTGCGCCTTAAAGCAGCCATCAATGAAGTTTCATTTATAGTTTCATCCTTATCAATAGCCGTAATATCATCTATAATTTCGCTCAGCCTTGTTTCTATATCAACATTTAATAAAGCACTAAGATATGATGGATTGGCAATTAAAACCTCACGCAAAAAAGGAGATAAGGTTATAACTGAACTGATAAAATCAATCTGCGTTCCACTCTCTGAAATAAGGGAAAGAAGCGATTTTAAACCTTCTTTCCTTGCTTGTTCTTCCATGTCTTTTAACCATTGGGAACCACTTTTATCGAGAGGGCATAAAGGGAGAAGCTGTGTTTTTAAAAAAGCTTGTTTCGTCTGCGCTCCCTTGAAAAGCATTTTGCCTTCCTTTCTATTGCTTTATACTTTTAAAATAGTTGTTACGTATGAAAAGGGAAAAGTGAAGAAAAATATCTTTAAGGAAATAACAAAACAGCCCTAAGCCCTGGATTTGCATTTTCAAGTAACAATTCACCCCCATGAAGCTTCATAACGGCTTTTGCTATACTTAAACCAATCCCAAACCCAGGTTGTGTGCGGCTTTCTTCAAGACGAACAAATCGTTCTGTCACTTTTTCAAGTTTATCCTCTGCTATTCCTGGTCCATTATCGCTCACAACAACTAATAAATGTTCATCACGATATTCCATTGATAAGCAAACCTCCGCTTTCCTTTCACCTTTAGACGCATATTTAATGGCATTATCTATAAGGTTAAAAATTGATTGTGCAACAAGCTCACGATTTAACTTAAGCTCTTTATCAAATATATTCCCCAACCGAAGTAAAACACCTGACTCTTCAGCAAAAGGTTCGTAAATCTCAACAGCATCTTCAAGGATCAGTTTCATATTCATCATTTCAAGATGCTCAATTGCACTGCTGGCCTCAATACGTGAAATCATTAAAATTGCATTGAACGTACAAATAAGTTGATCTGATTCTGCAATAACCCTATCAAGGACCTGACGATATTCAAGCTTTGTCTTATTTCCTGAAAGCGCCTCTTCAGCGCGATTTCTAAGACGCGTTAACGGCGTTTTCAAATCATGAGCAATATTATCTGATACTTGACGTAAACCAATATTTAACTCTTCAATGCGGTCTAACATAACATTAAGATTAGTTGACAATCGATCAAACTCATCCCCCACTCCAGAAACAGGTAAACGCCCACTGAAATCACCATCCATCAGGCGCTGTGATGCAGCCGTTACATGATCAATCCTTTGTAAAGCTCTCCTGCCAACAAAAAACCATATGAGTAAAGCGCCTCCAACCATTGCAGCAAGTGCAATGATCACAGCTTTACGAATAACCACTGCAAAACGTTCTGGCTCATCCAAATCGCGTCCTATAAGAATCTTCATAGCATTAGGTAAATCAACAATAACCGCCAAAGCGCGATGTTCACTTGTTTTGCCATGTTCTCCAAAACGAGAATACAAAAAAGAGGTAGAAATAAAACCACTCTGATTCAAAAGACCTAATTCAATACGTGCTACATTTCCTGCTAAAATACGCCCCATAGAATCCGTGACAAGATAAAGAAATGCTCCTGGTTGTCTTGAACGATAATCAATAGTGCGCATTAATAAGGATAATCCCCCATAATTATAAGCATTTTCAATATACTTTAATTCTTCATGTAAAGCCTGTTCAGTTTGCTCTGTTAACAATGAAGCAGAAAATGCCGTCATATAAATAGAAAGTCCTGTTGCCACCAAGCCAAACAATAAAATGTAAAGTGCTGAAAGCCTTAGCGCCGTCGTGCGCATTATATTAATCAAACGATTCATGCTTTGTTATCTGGTGCTTTCAGCATATATCCAGCTCCACGCACGGTATGGAGAAGGGGAACATCAAAATCTTTTTCAATTTTGGCTCTCAAACGGGAGATATGGACATCAATAACATTCGTTTGTGGATCAAAATGGTAATCCCAAACATTTTCCAAAAGCATAGTGCGTGTAACAACCTGCCCCGCATAGCGCATCAAATATTCGAGTAAACGAAACTCTCGTGGTTGCAATAAGATGTTTCTATCACCCCGTTTTACCGTATGTGCTAACCGATCAAGTTCAAGATTACCTACACAATAAACAGTTTCTGCTTCTTTAGGATTTTTCCGCCGTTGTAAAACTTCAACACGCGCAAGAAGTTCAGAAAAAGCATAAGGCTTTGTCAAATAATCATCTCCCCCTGCACGCAACCCCGTTACACGATCATTAACTTGCCCTAAAGCCGACAGGATAAGAACCGGTGTTTCATTGCCTTTAGCGCGCAATTCAGCAATAATAGAAAGACCATCACGATGCAAAAGCATTCGGTCAACAACCATAACGTCATAATTTTCCGTGGTCGCTAAAGCGTATCCCGTATCCCCATCATAAGCAACATCAACAGAATGCCCTACTTCCAAAAAAGCCTTTTCGAGATAATGCCCCGTCTCATGATCATCTTCAATAACGAGTATCTTCATAAAACGTATCTCCATTATTTTATTATGTTGTAGGACAAACATTTAATAAACATTTGTCCTACAACTAAAGCCTTATTTTTTCAAAATTGGAAGAGCAACAAAACGATTTTGATCATTTGTTCGCACTTGTAAGAGTATAGCCTTTCGTCCTAACTGCTGAGCATTTTTGATTGTGCTAACAATATCAGAGACTTTTTTAACTGGTTTATTATTTACTGTCACAATGGTATCACCAGGGCGTATCCCTTTATCTGCAGCATCTGAATCGGTATCGACATCCGTTACGACAACCCCTACACCATCATCAGAAGGTATAACAATCAGACCATAATCTTCCAATGTTTCATCTAAATCACCCCGTTCATTTGAATGTTTTGAAGCCTCTTTCTTACTTTCATCTTCAGACATTGAAGCGAGTTTAACCTTGATACTTTCCTCCTTACCTGATCTCCAAATCCCTATGGTTACCGTTTCTCCTGGTTTAATATTTGCAATACGTTTCGCCAACTCACGCGCATCAGCAACCTTTTCATTATTCACTGAAATAATTACATCACCCGCTTTAATACCAGCCTTTTCTGCCGGTCCTTTTAACGGATCAGTGACCAAAGCACCTTTGGCTTCTTTTAAACCTATTGAATCGGAAATCTCCTTTGTTACTGGCTGAATCTGAACACCTAACCAACCACGTTGAACTGAACCTTTTTCAATAAGTTGTTGTACAACCTGTTTTACAGTCGCTGCCGGAATAGCAAAAGCAATCCCAACATTTCCTCCAGAAGGAGAAAAAATTGCTGTATTAACCCCAACAACCTTTCCATTCAGATCAAATGTTGGACCACCAGAGTTTCCTCTATTAACAGCAGCATCAATCTGAATAAAATCATCGTACACACCAGTGCCAATATCACGTCCACGTGCAGAAACAATACCTGCTGTCACAGTTCCACCAAGGCCAAATGGATTCCCAATGGCAACAACCCAATCCCCAACACGAAGCTTTGAATCATCACCAAAATCAACATAGGAAAATTTTCTTTTATCACTCACTTTTAATACAGCAAGGTCGGTTTTGGGGTCTTTCCCAATAAGCTTTGCGTTCAATTCTGTACCATCATCAAGAACAACAGTATAACTTGTTCCGTCAGAAATCACATGGTCATTGGTTACAATGTAACCATCAGACGAAATAAAAAAACCCGATCCAAAAGCAATAGGACGGAGTCTCCGTGATTGGTGGGAAAATTTATTTTTAGGTTTATCAAAATCATAAAACTCTTTAAAAAATCTTTTCAAAGGATGCTGATCTGGTAATTGATCAAGTCCTGGACCACTAAAAAAGTTGCTAAAGAACCTATCTTCTTTCTTTTTATTGCTCTTTACTTGTACTGCTACAACGGCTGGTTTCACTTGAGCAACAATATCGGCAAATCCCTGTTGTTGCATTAACGAAGTAAATACAGAACTTGCATGAGCCTTTGTCATCCACAAGCTTGATGTACATCCACTAAAAAACAGTGCACTTTCCAATATCGCAGAAAAACTCACTGCGACAAACGTTTTAAAGAAAGCCTTTTTAACCATTTACTCTATGCTCCTATTCAATCATACCTTTATTCCAATTGCGATCACTTATAAAATACTAGACCTTACCGTTTTCTGTCTAAATTATTAAAGTTTTGTAAGGTTTCAGTATACCCTAATATAATTATAATAAGATTGTATGCTCACTGCAGATGAGCCGATTTTTTCTTTTATGTAACATCTTTTTTAATGCAATGGCATTTTTGACTGTTCTTTTTCATTCAGATAACTCATTATTTTCTCATGATTATTCCGTTTTAAGTGGAAAAATATGATATTTGCGCCAATGATAATAATGATCAAAGGCGAAAACCATAAAAACCAAGTTATTTTATTCAATGGTGGTTTCAAGAGAATAAATTCACCATATCGCTCAACAAGAAAGTCAGTGACTTGCTGATTACTGTAGCCCATTTTTAGCCTTTCCCGAATTAAAAGCCGTAAATCACGTGCTAGAGCAGCATCTGAATCATCAATTGATTGATTTTGACAAACCGGACAACGTAAATGTGATGAAATATGGCGTGCTCGCGCTTCAAGAATCTTATCCTTTAAAATCTCATCTGGCTCTACTGCTATTGCTAATCGAAAAGGAAACGTTGCAATTAAAAAAAATAAAATCCAAAGAATTTTTTTCATCTTAATGTCTTTTCCAAAAATTTAAAGCAAGCAGTACCCTATTGTACATGCCAATGCGAAACCAATACCCCAGAAGAGAAAGACATCCGCCTACAGCCATCATGAATACCCCTAACCAAATACATATTACATAAGGCTTCCACCATATGTGTACAACAAGACCCCGATTATCGGTATGTCCTGGTACAATATATAGCTGCGATAAGCCATAATTTTGAAGACCAACTTCTGTTGTTGATGTATTTTGGCTTGAATAAAATCGCTTTGAGGCTGTTACATGACCCACAATATTTTTATTTTCATATATTTTAAAATAAAATTCCATTGCCGAATAATTCGAACCAACACCATCATACACTGCATCAAAATGAAGCGTTTTATCTGCTATCGTCACCCTATCCCCTACGTTCATGATTAAAATACGTTCTTGCCCAAAACTTGCCACACAAACAATACCAAATAATGTAACACCTAATCCCATATGTGCTATTGCTGCACCAAAAGTAGACCATGGCAATCCAAGAAATCTCTTAACGCGTACTGAAAAAGCTCTCTTGCCATATCCACTCTTTCCCCATAGATCCGCTAAACTGCCTAAAAAAACAAATGCTGAAAGCCCAATCCCTAAAACTGCAAAAATATCACGCAAAGATGTCGCATAAAATATTATAAAACAGACGATGCCAACCAATACAAAAACAAACCATAACCGTTCAAAAACTGCAAGAAAATCACCGCGTTTCCATGCCATCATTGTCCCAAACGGAACAAACAACAACAGCAAAACCATTAGCGGTCCACAGGTAAGGTTAAAAAAAGCAGCCCCTACAGAAATTTTTTGTCCTGTTAATATCTCAATAAAATAAGGATAAAGCGTACCAATCAATACTGTTGCTGTTATTGTTGTAAGTAACAAGTTATTTAAAACAATAAACCCTTCACGTGAAATTGGTTGAAAAAAATTTCCTGTTTTTAAAATAGGAGTGCGCAAAGCAAAAAGAAGAAAAGCCGCTCCCGTAAAAAAAAATAAAAGCGCAAGAATTGCTTGCCCCCGTACTGGATCAACAGCAAAACTATGAACAGAAACTAAAAGCCCCGAACGCACAAGAAAAGTTCCCATCAGAGAAAGGGAAAAAGTAAGCAGCGCTAAAAACAAAGTCCAACTTTTCAATATTTCTCGTTTTTCGAGAACAAGAGCAGAATGTAAAAGAGCCGTTCCTGAAAGCCAAGGCATAAACGAAACATTTTCAACAGGATCCCAAAACCAATAGCCCCCCCATCCTAGCTCATAATAAGCCCAATAGGAGCCAACCATAATACCCAATGTCAAAAAACACCAAGAAAGTAAAAGCCATGGACGAATCCCACGTGCCCAAATTCTATCAACATGTCCCATAATCAATGCCGCAACGGCAAAAGAAAAACAAAGTGAAAAACCAACATAACCTAAATAAAGTAGCGGTGGATGAATTGCTAATGCGATATCTTGTAAAAGAGGATTGAGACCATTTCCCTGTAATGCTGGTGGATTCACACGTAAAAATGGATTGGATACAAAAAGAATAAATAAAAGAAAAGCACTTGTAATCCAACTTTGGCAAATTAAAACAAGCGTCTTAAAATCTTCTGGAAAATGTTGGCTAAAAAAAGCCATCAATGCACTAAAAAAAGCAAGACTTAAAACCCATAACAACATAGAGCCTTCGTGGTTGCCCCAAACACCTGTAATTTTATAGAGCATCGGTTTTTCTGAATGAGAATTCTCAACAACGTTCAAAACAGAAAAATCAGATACGACATAAGCATAAATTATCACTAAAAAAGATAAAAGCAGTAATGTAAAAGTGATATATGTTAGAGGAACAGCTGTTTGCATTAACAAACGCTCTCTCCACCAAACACCTAAAGCAGGTAAGAACGCCCCTAATAAGCTTACTGAAAATGCTGCAGCTAAAAAAATATGACCCAGTTCGACAAGCACAATCGAATTATTTCTCCATACCGTAATGTTTTTTCAAACGATCAGCTGTTTCTTTAGGCATATAAGTTTCATCATGTTTTGCTAAAATACGTGTCCCTATAAAAAAACCCTGTTTATCGAAATGCCCTTCTACAATCACCCCCTGACCTTCACGAAAAAGATCTGGTAAGGCACCGTTGAAAACCACTTTTTCATGTTTTTTGTTATCCGTTACAAAAAAAATAACGCCTCTCTCTCCAACATATTGAATAGTTCCCTTTTCAACAAAGCCACCCAAACGCAAAGGGCGCCCTGTTAAAATATCTTCTCTTGTAATTTCAGAGGGCATTCTAAAAAAACTGACCGCATGACGCATTGCATACACTATGAGACTTGCTGCAATTGTCATAACCAAACAACATAATAATATGATCAGTAAGCGCTTTTTTTTTCGCTGCTCTAAAATAACCTTCAACGAACCAGAATTCTTTAAAAATTGACTTTTCATAGACACTCTACGAAAAAAATTTAAATATGTTATAATAAGTATCAATATTTTATTTTTTAATAGCTTTACACATCTTCTACAGAGGTGCAACTTTTTATCCAATACCTCACTTTGCTAACAAGCTTATCAATACCTTTTTTAGTTTTTCCACCAATTTTTATTTAACCTATAACCACTTATATCGCGCTCTTTACATTCTTCATTTCTATTCCTCAATCTTCTTCACAAACACCTACTTCTAAAATGATCGCTTCTCTTGTCTTTCTAAACAGCTTTTCTCTTTATATTTCATCATCTCAATTGGCGATGATTGCTTTTCTTTGTATGCTCACTCGATAAATCACGTAACTGAATCATCATTTTTTTTACACGTAATTGCCCTGAAAAATTTTCAGGCATTGTATCAAGAAAGCTTTGTAAAAATTGCGCTGCCTGCGCAGTTTTTCCTGCTTGATGCAATGCATCGGCCAACAATAAACGTGGATAAAAATCTGTTGGCGCTAAATCTGCTGCTTTTTGAAAAGCATTTTGTGCTTCTTGTGTTATCACTCCCCCTTCATAACCAACCAATGCTAAACCATATCCTACAAGCCTCGGAGCTGTTTCTCCATTCAAACGAAGTGCGTCTAAATAAGTATTCACAGCCTCTTGAAAAAGGCTTTCTTCGAGATACCCTACCGCTAACGCATCTGCTAGCTTGCCATCATGAGGTGCACGGAAAAAAAGCACTTGTAAACGAATAAGCTTTTCTTGCTTACTAAGAGTTTTAGGATCCTTATCCATTAATTCGCTAAAAAAATAACTTTTCACTTCTGGATTGCCTGTAAGACCATAAATATTCCATGTCATAAGAAGAACAAATAAAACACTTAAATCCTTAAGAACATTTCTTTTTTTATAATGCATATAAAGTTTGTTAAACTCAATCGTATGCTTATGACTTCTATAATCATCTACGGTTTGAACTTTCCATTCTTTCTTTATCTCATCGTCAAAACGTAGTGAAAGAAAAAGAATACTTGCCAGAAAAGTCAGAAAAAATGCTGCAAAAATTAATAAGAGCATATCATTTTTTTCCAATACGAACAGAGAATGACTCGCTTACATTTTACCCTCTTCATGAGAAGAGTGATGTGAATTGATAAAAATTCATTTTTTCATGGAAAATATTATAAAATCTATTGTCCATTTTTCTTATATATATCAATTAAACAAAGAAACTAAAAACAGTGTTTCCCTACTCTTTATGTATTATCTGAAAATACTGCTTTACAAACTTTATAGACATTTCTTGCTTAAGGAGAAAATATGTTATTCTCCCATCTTAGGTAATAAAACTTTTGCATACAACCCACCCAAATCAGAACGTGATAAAAAGAGCTTGCCACCATATTCACTGACCATATCTGAAACAATTGCTAGCCCTAAGCCTGCCCCTAGTTTACTTTCATTAAACCGCCGCCCTCTTTTTAATGCTTCCTCCATTTTGTCTTCTGTTAAACCAGGACCATCATCTTCTACAAAGATACTAAAATATTCTGTTTCTTCAACATTTTCTTCTAAACAACAAGAGATCAAAACCTTTGCTCGAGACCACTGAGTAGCATTTTCAATCAAATTCCCTATAATTTCTTCTAAATCTTCCTTCTCTCCAGAAAAAACAATATCATCAACATCCATAATAAATTGAATTTGTTTTGCAGGATTAAGCTTTTTCATAACCCGCACCAAACGTTCAAGCACACTGCGAACAGACGTATGGTAGACAATACTATCGCATTGTGCTGCAATCCGCGCACGCTGAAGATAATGATTGATTTGAGCTTTCATTATTTGCGTTTGCTCTCTCAACAAACAAGCCTTTTCTCCGCGCATCTTATCTGTCTCATTCATAATCACGGATAGAGGCGTCTTCAATGAATGCGCGAGATTACCAACCTGTGTGCGAAATCGCTCAATAATACGCTGATTATTATTAATGAGAGCATTCATCTCTTGTACAAGCGGCATCACTTCGCTTACTAAATCCGTATTCACATAGTGAACTTTTCCTTCGCGAATATCACTCAATGCGCGTCGAATAAGCTTCAACGGTTGAAAACTAAAGAAAATAACAGCAATATTAATAAGGACGCTCCCAATACCGAAACTCCAAAGAAAAATTTGCAAAGTTCGCTTAAATTCCTTTACTTGGGCATGGGCTTCATCGATATTCCCAACAAGCCGAAAACGTGCAATATGATTTTTACTATCAAGAACAACATCACTCTCAATCACTTGTAGCTTTTGACCATTGTTTCCCTTTATCCGATAAGAGCGAAAGAATTTATTGTCAAAAGGTATATCAACATCACTTGGTGTAAATATCTCGCCTGCTCCCAATGAGGGGGATGTCAATCTTCCTTTTAAATTATGGGATATCGCAACAACTTCCCAATACCATCCTGTTGTTGGGTCAGAATAACGAATATCATCAATCCCAGCCCCTCCTCTCAAAGTACCTTCCGATGACACCGTCACTGTTGCAATAAGACTGTAGAGTTGAGCAGAAAGGATACGCTCTAGGCTTTGTTCAGTTGAACGTTTATAAAATAAAATACTTACTGCAGAAATCGATAAAAGAGAAATAACAACCCATAATGTTGATAAAACCATAACACGTAAACTGAGAGATCGAGTAATTACAAAAAAGAACCTCCTACACCAATTATTCTCTTCCAAAATATTCATTAATCACCTAGCGTTCTCACGCGATACCCCATTCCTCGAATAGTTTCAATCAAATCCACTCCAAGCTTTTTCCGTAACCGACCTACAAAGACTTCCACCGTATTCGAGTCCTTATCAAAATCCTGATCATAAAGATGTTCAGTAAGCTCTGTTCTTGAAATGACCCTGTCACAATGATGCATGAGATACGAAAGCAGTCTGAATTCATAAGATGTTAGTTTAATCAACTGACTATCCACAAAAACACGAGACGTCTTCGTATCCAACAAAACATTTCCGCAACATAATACACTTGTCGCATGTCCCGTAGCGCGACGAATTAATGCTCGTAAACGCGCCATCACTTCCTCCAAATGAAATGGCTTCACAACATAATCGTCAGCCCCAGCATCAATACCGTGCACCTTATCAGACCAACGGTCTCGCGCCGTTAGCATTAAAACAGGCATGGAGTGCCCTTCTTGACGCCATTTTTCAACAACACGAATACCATCAATATACGGTAAACCTATATCAAGTATCACCGCGTCGTAAGACTCTGTGCTCCCTAAAAAATAAGCCTCTTCACCATCGAAAGCACTATCGGAAACATATCCTGCACGTCTTACAGCTTCTGCTAATTGATGATGAAGATTCCGATCATCTTCAACGATTAAGATACGCATCACAACACCATCTGCCAAAAACTAATCAGCAGGAACAAAAAACTCAACACGACGTAACTTTTCACCATTACGGGCTGGTACAACAATCACAATTGCACACATGCCCTTTCCATCCTGAATAACTGGGTTTGAACGAACGAGAACCCCGCTCTCTTGCGCGGCAACCTTCTTACCTACTTCAGCGCACCCAGAAGCTAGAACAGAATCTACTCCTAAAAAAGCTGCTATTATTACGAACAAGAAATTTTTTTTCATCATAAATATTTCAATAACCCACCTCTTCTCTTCCTTGATAAAGGATAAAAGAAATAATGGTTTTTGGAGTCGATTTAAAAATCACAAATGGAAATAATTTATCCTCTATCTTACAGACGAACGCATTAACATTACTCTAAATTAAAAAAAACTCAAAACAAAATATTTTTAATAATGAGAATAAAATTTATTAGATAAAATCTTAATACACTATCTTACGAAAAATGAATAATTCTAAAATAAACTCTTTCTTTGTTAGCACTATAGCAAAAAAATACTTCTACTCCATATAATTATTGTAGATTTGTTTGGTTGTATTTCTTTGCCATAGGCTCTCTTTAAATGTTTGATTTTTTTAAAAAAAAGAAAAGGCAACACCGTAAGCCATTTCACAGTCCTGCTCTCATTGAATTAGACGCACGATTAGATACAGCGCTTTATCACATTCGTTCTGCTAACAGTTTTTTCTGGAAAAAGGCAAAAATCATCTCACAAAATTTTCATCTTCAAGGATGGAAACGTTTTATCGTTGAAGTTCTCGATGAAATACTGACATTAGGGTTGATGGGATTTACTCTTTTCACTATTTTGGGCATTTCTGTTTTTGAACTGACCAAAACAGATTGGTCTTCTCCTAAAAACTTTTCCATTCTTTTTCTAGATCGCTATGGAAATTCCATTGGGCACCGTGGTGCACTGCCGGCGATCTCTGTCCCCGTTGAAGAAATGCCTGACACTGTCATTAAAGCGGTTCTTGCTACAGAAGACCGTCGTTTTTTCGATCATTGGGGTATTGATTTTCAAGGACTTACACGGGCAATTTCACAAAATATGCAAGCTAAAGGTGTAGTGCAAGGTGGTTCAACTCTCACACAACAATTGGCTAAAAATTTATTCTTAACAAACGAGAGAACCATAACACGTAAAATCAAAGAAGCTTATCTTGCTCTTTGGCTAGAAGCAAATTTTAGCAAAAAACAGATTTTGCAACTTTATCTTGACCGCGCCTATATGGGAGGAAACAATTTTGGTATTGCAGCAGCTGCAAAATTTTATTTTGGAAAAAACATACGTCATGTATCTTTAAGTGAATCTGCTATGTTAGCAGGACTCTTTAAAGCTCCAACAAAATATGCTCCTCATAGTCATCTCTTTGCTGCTCAAACACGTGCCAATGTGGTCCTTTCTAATCTTGTTAATAGTGGTTTTATGACGAAGAGCCAGATTATCAATGCGCATCGCCACCCTGCTAGGGCACTTCCCCAAATAGAAAATAATCAGGCTGATTATTTTCTTGATTGGGCATTCGAGGAAGTCAAAAAAATGCGTAATCAACTTCCAAGCCATAGTTTAATTATTCAAACGACCCTTGATCCGAATATTCAAAAAGCAGCAGAAGAATCAATTGCATATCATTTACATCAATATGGTCAACAATATCGCGTAACACAAGCTGCCACTGTTATACTTGATAATAACGGTGCCATATGCGCAATTGTTGGGGGACTAGATTATAAAAAAAGCCAATTTAACAGAGCAACACAAGGCGGACGGCAAACTGGTTCTTCATTCAAACCCTATGTTTACGCAACCGCACTGGAACACGGGCTGTCTCCCTCAACAATTGTTTTAGATGCTCCCATCAATTGGGGGGGGTGGACACCAAAAAATAATTCTGGTCGTTATTTGGGGAAAATTGATTTAGCAACAGCTTTAGCTTTTTCCATTAATACAGTCCCTGTGTATCTCACCTATCAATATCTTCACCGCGATACCCAACCCATTATAGATCTCATCAAGAATATGGGGATTAACGCGCATATTTTATCACACAAAACGATGGTTCTTGGCACTTCCAACATGACCCCCATGGATCAAGCAACTGGCTTTAATGTCTTTGCGAATGGCGGGATAGCTGGTAATCGGCACGGGTTCACGCAAATCAGAACAATCGATGGACATGTGATATGGGATTTCGAGCATAACGGAAATAAGTTACACCGAGTTCTCAGCAGACAATCAGCTGCCTATATGAACCAAATGATGGTGGGTGTCACAACACGAGGGTCTGGTAAGCGTGCTGCTCTGCCTATGACTCTTGTCGCTGGGAAAACTGGAACATCACAATCCTATCGTGATGCTTGGTTTGTTGGCTTTACAGGCAATTATACTGGAGCAGTATGGATGGGAAATGATAACTTTTCACCGATGAATCGTGCTTTTGGGGGTGGAGTTCCTGCCATGATATGGCATCGCATCATGCTTGCTGCACACCAAAATATTATGCTCAAACAACTCTATGGTGTTAAAGATTCTCTTCTTCCTTATCATCCCCCAATACTTTCCTCCCATGTAGATTCTGAATTTTTTTCCCCAACACCCTCTACGCTTTCTCCTGAAACATTGAATATTGTGCGATTGATTAACAAAGATCTGAAAAAACCATCTGCAATTTCGTTGAAGATGAAAACAACTGGAGATTCAACATTTTGAATTCAAAATATTCTATGATGTTTTTTAATATCACCATTTTCTTTTTTATCTTCGCTTTTTCCATTTTATGTGGAAAACTGAGTGTCGATTACGTGCTCAATTCCTTTCATCATTTTGGACTCTTTAGAATTGGAAAATGGAATGCTTATCCACAAATGGGAACCGCCAATATGGATCCTTATACCCGCGCCCACACCGCTAAACGAGGCATAGTTTCACTCGGACGCACTGAAGGTCTTCAATTCCAGATTTGGCAAGACAACCAAGGGCGTCCACTCCACCCCCACTGTCATTATTTGCTCAAAGGCACCATCCCTGAAACCCGTCTTTTTACCCTTTATACAGCTAACAAGTCCCTTAAACCCTATACTTCATCGAAAGAAATACCTTTTGAACTCCACACTGACAATATTATCTATGAGCATGATGGCTCATTGCGCATCAATATTTCACCTACACCGCAAGCCGGCAATTGGCTTGCAACAGTTAGTCAAAAAGAATTCGGGCTTATCCTTACCTTATACGATACCTCAATCATCTCTGCAACGGCATTACAAAAGCTTACAATGCCCTCAATAGAACAAATTCCATCAGGACAAATAAATTGTGACTAGATTCATTTATATCGCACTTCTTGCAATCATTGGCGCTATTATCGTTCATATTTTCGTTCTCTTTCTAATCCCCTATTGGGCACAAGATAATATATGGACAGCACTTAAAAAATCCGGCGCCCCTTATCAATTTGTTGCTTTTACTCCCGATAATCCTATTCAACAATCTGCTGATCCACTCTTTCTTCTTAAAGTCTGCAGATTTAATCTTGAAAATGGACCTATTCATTTAAGAGCTTTGAAAACACGACAATTTTGGTCATTAGCAGCTTACACACACAACGGAATTATTTTCTATAGCCTTAATGACCGAACAGCCCCTGATAATACACTCGATCTTATTATTGGAAAACCAATACAAATAATAGAACTCAAAAAATCAAAACCTAAAAAAAATGCCAATTCAGTTTTGGTTGCTAAAAATTTGAATGAAGGTTTTGTCATTTTACGTATTTTTGCCCCTTTTTCACTTGCAAAAAAGGAAAGTGAAGCTTTCCTTTCATCTGCGACCTGCCGCATATTTTATGAATAAAAACGGACTAACCTCTCATTTGGACAACATCTTACTTTCTATACAAAATAAACGAAGCCTCTCAAAATGGTTATCTTTTTTCTCTATTAATCGAATATTCAAATTCAGGTTTGTCTGATTGTATATCCCTAAATTTTTATTGAGGTAGAATGAAATCTCTATTGCACATCATCATATCCTATTTGATACGCATTATCTGACAGAAAAAACTCCCCGCAATCAGAAGAGAAAAATCAAAATTCTAAATAAATATGCTACTAACAACCGTAAAACTTGTTATTTGAGTTTTTTCTTTTTATTTACAAACGTTTCCATAAAGTTCGCATCAATGACATGATAAACTATAGAAGAAATACTGATTACCTTCAATAAAGTGCGAAAATAATCGCTGGAAACTTATAAGACATTACGCATCCTTGACCTCAAAAATAAGTGCTTTATTTTTCTCTTATAAGCAGAAGATTTTTGCAAGATATGCACTCTGAAAAAACTTGGCTTATAGTTTACAATTGAGGGGAAAAAACTTCATGAAGAAGAGATATGTTCGGTTCGTTGCAAGAGCAGCAGTATGGTCCCCTCGATTTGGTGGATTGGCGTTCTTTATTTTATTATTTTCAGTCATTTTACAACGTTTTTCCGTCATTAACGTAACCGACTTCATAATTTTGATAGGTATCTCTACTGGCTGTGTGATTATTTCTCTTTTTCTTGCTGTAAAAGCACTTTACAGCTTATGGGTCTATGGAGCCCTAGGGGGAATGAAAGCTTTAAAAGGAATCATTTATTCATTAATAACTGCTACACCATTGATGTTATTTTTTGGACTTTGGTTTACCTTACCGGCTCTTTACGATATTTCTACCGACACACAAAGCCCGCCAGCTTTTTTTCGCACAATACGTCCCAGCGATGCTTTACCGCTCAAGAGTGTATTGACTGAACAAGCAGCAATACAGATCTCACAATGGCCAGAAATGTCGGGGCGCCGTTATGATGGTTCACCTGATCGTATTCGCGAATCTGTTCTCAATGTTTTAGCAGCCTATGATTGGCCTGTTGTGGCACAACGAGAGTTTAAAGGTGAAGAAAATGCGCTTTATATTGAAACAATGGCAAAAACTTTTTACCTTGGTTTCATTTCAGACATTATCATTCGTTTAACTGATGAAGGGGATACTACTTTTGTTGATATGCGTTCTGCTTCTCGTTATTTACCAAGAGATTTGGGAACGAATGCTGCTTTTATTATCAATTTTATGGATGCACTTGATACAGAAATCGCCTCACTTCCTCTTTCTGAAGATAATGAGTAGAGGCTAGAAGTATAGTAAGTTACATTTACTAAATTAGCTTATTTCAAAAATAAATTTTGAGACGTGCGGAAACGAACAAATCAGTTATCGTCTCTCGACGGCCATAAGCATTACTGACAAGTTCTTTGAACACCCAAAAGCAACTTATAGCCTCTTTTTAGCGCGTGACATATAGATAAAATATTTGAATTCAAATTCTAAACTTAAATACTATAATTGATTTTACATATATTTTTTATGCTCAGAAATCTCATCATAAAAGTAGGAAAGAAGACTTCTCTAATAAGGAAATTAAGCATTTCTTACAGGCTTATTTTTCCAATGAAAATAGAAAAATATATCTTCATCAAGAAAGATGAAATACATTTATCATAAAATATGATGCATATGTAATATAGTTACAGAAAAAAATAAACAATAAAATACACATAAATTCATCTGTATTTTACAATAAATGATTATTTCAATTTTATAAAGAAATTTCATAATAATAAAAAAAATATATATTATTACAAATAATAGAAACTTATTTAAATGAAAATAATTTTTTATCAAACATAACTTAAATATAAATACTAATATCTAATATATTTAAACGCAACATAAATAAAACAAAACGCCAAAAATAACAAAAAGAACCCACTAAATGTCTTAATTGCTTCATTTATACTATTTTTCCAACTGTCACCACTGTATCTATAAATTAATGAAAATGAAAATATAAAAATAAATATTGAAAATAAAATATCAAAAAGATTATTATATAAAGATAATAAATAATCATTTTTCATATAAATAACGTATACAAATAAAAACTGTTATAGAAAGTAATATAACAAATATAATGAACAAAAATGTGCTTAAAAACATTTTTTTCACAATTTCTTTGTTACTATAACCTTTAAATTTATACCGTAAAAACATTGCATAGAAAAATATAAAGAAAGCACATGTAGAAGATAATAATTCTGCAATAATACGAATAATATCACTCATAAAAAAATCCAAATTAAATATATATAAAAACAATAAACATTAACATATATTATATCATACAAAAGTTAATAAAGTAAAATAATATAAAAAATAAAATTTCCAAATTAATCTATAATTATAAATTAATAATGAATAATCATTGTTCATAGAAATAACGTATATAAATAAAAAATGTTATAGAAAATAATATAACGAACAAAAATATTCTTAACAAAATTTTTTTCCAAATTTCTTTTTTACTATAACCTTTAGATTTATAATATGAAAACAATGTATAGAAAAATATAAATAAAGCACCTATAGAAAATAATAATTCTACAATAATACTAATAAGCTCATTCATAAAAAAAATCCAAATTAAATATATAATTTTGTAAAATTATGTACCTAAACCTTCCTGTCAAGTTTGTAGACACATAATTATGCCTACAAGCTTGTTCATTTTAGAAATATCTGCTAATTTTTATATTAGCGATAACATCCATAGGCTGTATTTCCTATACCTGTGGCAAATCCTACTCCAGAGCCAACTCTTCCTCCTAACCATACACCTTCCACAGCGCCTATTGGTCCTCCAGTTACCCCCCCATAACTCCACCAATTACCACTCCCATATCATGTCCCCTATGTCCCATTGAAAATCCTGCTGAGAGATAATCTCCAACAGTACACCCAGGTCGTGATCCACTGCTTGAAAAATTCATTGATGAAACATGAGACCAACCATTAGAAAAACTAGAACCAAATGAACGAAACATATAAAACCTCTTTAATTATTGTTAAAAATAACTGTATCACAACGATACAGAGACAATTTCATTATTGTGCTGTTTAAAAAATGTCAAATATAATTTGTAAAAATAATAATAAAATACTGTATAAACAATAAATGCATTATGTTTATAACTCATTCACACAAAATGTATACTTTTTATTTAGTAATAATACTATTTACAATACTGTTTAAATATGCGACACCCATCGCTCTTTCTCTTAAACAAAATCATCAATTCAAATGAGTCATTCACAAGAAAAACTAGTATCGTTCTCTTGGTTTACAAGAACAACAAAGAAATATATCTATTATGTCATCGAACTCAGTTGCGTTGCTGTTGTTTTGCGTTTGCTGGGCTTGGTGAATCCTTTTATTTTTCAAGCGATTATCGACCGTATTCTCCCTTTTCAGCGTATTGAAAGTCTCTATGCTATCGTTGTCTTGATGGTTGCTATCATGCTGTTTAGCACGGCTCTTAGCACTCTATCTGGCTACTTAGGAGCTTATTTAGCCAATCGGCTTACACTAGAATTTGGACGGCGCATTTACACCCATGTGTTAAGCCTTTCCTTGCCTATTTTACGCACTTGGCAAGTGGGGGAACTGTTCACGCGAATCGGAGAGGTTGATACAATTCGCGGTTTTCTAACAGGAACCATCGCCACAACTGTTCTAAATGTTCTGTTCGCAATCATTTATCTTGCTGCACTCTTTTCCATTAGTCCGAAACTGACCTTTATTGTCCTTATTGTTTTACCCTTGCAAATGGGCTCTTTAGCACTAGTCGGTCCCTTCTTGCGCCGCCAATTACGCCGTGCTTTCACTCTGCAAGCTGCCCATCAATCGCGCCTCATTGAAAGTTTTACCAATCTTGAAGCCATAAAAGCGCATGTAAAGGAGCCAGCCCATACGATACGCATGCAAGAAACTTTAGCTCGTAGTTTAGATCAAAGCCTTACAACCAGTAAATTGCATCTTCTCAATGGAGCCATGAGTCATATTTTTGGTGATCTTTTCACTATTTTTATTATCTTTTTTGGTGCTCAGGCAGTTCTTCAAAACCAGATTACGCTAGGACAACTTATTGCCTTTCATCTCCTCGCTGGAAATGTTTCTGGTCCTATCTTAAGCCTTGCATCCCTATGGGAAGAATGGCAGCATTTGAAAATCTCTCGTCTTCGTTTGGGCGATATTCTTAACTCCCCTTCAGAATGGAAAGAAGAAAAGCCGCCTCTTCAACTCAGCGCTCCTCCTCATCTTGAAGCCAACGATCTCTGTTTTTCTTATGGAGATAAGTCCATTATCAATCATCTTGATGTCTGTTTACAACCTGGGCAACCGATTATGTTACTTGGTCCTTCAGGGTGCGGAAAAACAACCTTGGCGAAGCTCCTTTGTGGACTCTACCCCCCAACAAGCGGAAAGATATTGATTAACGCCCAACCTTTACAGAATTTTGATGTCCGTAGCGTGCGTAAAACAATCGCGTATTTTCCTCAAAATCCTTGCCTTTTTTCCGGAACTATTCTTGAGAATATGCTTCTTGCTAAACCAGATGCCACTAAAGATGAAATCGACGCTGCACTATATGTTAGTGCTTGCCATGATTTGATTGCTCAGTTGCCTTTAGGACTCAATACTCAAGTAGGAGAGCAAGGTGGTTTTTTATCAGGTGGTCAGCGCCAACGCTTGGCTTTGGCTTGTTTCTTTCTGATAAATCCAAGCCTGCTTATTTTGGATGAACCTACTTCCGCATTGGATGACGCTGTCAGTGCACAAATTGTTGAGCATTTATATAAACTTTCACAAGATCGTATTGTTCTTGTTATTACCCACAAAAGTGACCTCTTTCCTCGGCATGCAACCGTCTTAAACTTTACTGATTTGGAGGCAAAAAATGGCAGATAAAGCTCCCTATTTGCGCCCTTTGTCACCAACGCTTCATATGGTTGTTGCTGTTTTGGTCACCTTATTTCTCTTTATTGTGATCGGCAGCTTTATCGCAAAAACAGAGATTGTTGCACGGGGGCAAGGAAGTGTTATTCCCACCGCTTACGTTCAGCTGGTCCAAGCGCAAAATACAGGACGCATTGAGAAAATTCTTGTAAAAGAAGGGCAATTTGTTCATCAAGGCGATCTCCTTATTCAATTAGATCCTCGTGAAGCCCTCAATGAGTGCGCACGTGTTCAAGCAGATATCGCGCAACAAACTCTTCAAGCACAAATCGCAACAGCTATTTTAACAGCTTTACATGAAAGTGATCCTTTGGATAAAGATTTTGTGACCAAAGGGCTTGCCTATCTGCCAGTTCCTCCTTCTGGCAACACGACTGCAAGAATAGAAGGGGAAAAACTCATTAGCGCTACCCTTCAATCTCTCCAAGATAAATTAAGAGCGCTAAAAGCACAGGCGGACCGCGTCGAGCGCAGCGGTGCAACACAACATGCGCAATTAGATAGGTTGGAAGATGATCGTCAATTAAGCCAAGGGAAATTAAAGGCTGCAAAAAGCCTAATGGAAACAAAAGTCATTAGCCAAGCAGTTTATTTAGAGCGTTTACATGACTTTAAAAATGTCGAGCATGAAATTTTAACCAATCAAAGACGTTTGGAAGAAAATGCCGCCGAAATAAACACCCTCCGCCAACAACGGAAAAGTCTCATTTCCGATGAAATCGCCCGCTATCGGCAACTTTCGCGTGAAACAGAACTGAATCTTCAAGGATTAAAAGCAAAGCTTGATAGCACTCAATACCATCTTGACCACTTATCACTTTATGCACCTGTTGATGGACGTATCGATGATTTAAGTATCCATACTTTGGGCGGCTTTGTAGAGGCTGGTAAAACTCTCATGCGCATTGTCCCTGGTGCCGGCGGACTCATTGTCGAAGCGTTTTTTGATAATCGAGATATTGGTTTTTTAGAAAAGGGCCAACGCGCTTACATCAAGTTTTCTGCCTTTCCGCCTGAACGTTTCGGTGTTATCCACGGTACAGTCGTTAATGTAGGCGCTACAGCACGCTATGATAAAGAAATTAATGGTGTCTACGCTGTTTTAATCAAAATTGACCAAGATCACATCACTTTGAATAACAAACAACTTAAATTTATCCCTGGCATGACTGTGACAACGGATGTCATTACCTCAAAACGGCGTCTCATTTCTTATTTCTTTGAACCTATCACCAAAATTTTAGAACAATCTCTAAAGGAAAGATAATGTCTGTAAATGAAAATCCATCACCATCACTCATAGATCCTCTTACAGCGTTAGGAGCTATGGTTGTTTTAATGCTTACATCTCCCTTATACCGCCGCTGGCGAATCTGGGATATCGAACGAAATTTAGGACCAGCTTTACAGACTGGGCAATATAAACTCTATAAAAATGAACGTGGAGAATTTTGTGCCTTTATCACTTGGGCTTTTTTAGATGAAAAAAATCATCAATCTATGCTTGAAAAGGGAGAGCTTTTGTCCGATGCGAATTGGCAAGGCGGAGAATATATGTGGTTTATTGATTGTGT
The DNA here is from genome assembly GCF_042193495.1 of Bartonella sp. TS82HLJMH. NCBI lineage: Bacteria > Pseudomonadati > Pseudomonadota > Alphaproteobacteria > Hyphomicrobiales > Bartonellaceae > Bartonella > Bartonella sp. TS82HLJMH. Next base: position 218,844 of record NZ_JBHILU010000002.1, read on the forward strand.
GGCACCCTATGGACATGCTGCTGGTATGGTACGTGACATGCAGCGGCATGTGTTTCCTAATCAGCATTATTGCTACGCTGTTCGGCGTAATGAAGATGGTGGAATACGGAAAATCACCCGCTGGTGTTGCTATAGAGCAAAAAATCCAGTCAAATAGTTTTTCTAAAGCAAGTGCGCATAAATCATTTCCCCCTCGTCTTGTAGAAAAGAATCTTTTAAAAGAGCTTTTTGAGCAATCGCTATAGTAAAAGAAAACCTTACCATATTTAGAGCTACCCCACTACAAATGGGTGTTTTTCAGCTTACCAGACTTGCTATGAATAGCAACAAATGGTTAAGGGAGTAATCCACTCTCAAGCTGAACTTTGATTAACTAATTTCACTAGAATTGGCTGGGGTACCTGAATTCGAATCTTAAATTTAACTGCAATAAGATATTGATTTTATTTATATTTTTTTAAGGTTAGGGACCGTATAATTAGGTTCGGGAATAGGATTTTCACACTTTCCTTTACAAAGCGCATTCTTTTTACCAGCTTTCTCTAATAATTCTTTTAATAGTCCTAAATCTTCTTCTGAAATAATGTTTATCAGTCTAGAAAACATACCAACAGCTTCACATCTGAATGTATCAGAAGGCTTTATAGTGAAACTTTTGCGACAAGCATCCGATTCTCTTCTCAAAATTTCTGCTACCTCTTGATCTAAAGCATAGAGTTCAATTATCTTTTCCTCTAATCCTACAGGAACAGACTTTTTGCCAATCTCGACAGAAGATAAAAATGCTACAGATATATCTAATTTTTTAGCCATATCTAAAAGGCGTTCTGAATGATCAATGCGAAGTTTGCGTAAGGTTTTACCAAATGGTGTTGGCATCTAAAAAATCCTATTAAAAAAGAAGCTCTCTCGTGATTCTAGCAGAAATTCTCAGGTTTTGGTTAGCTCCTTTTAAAAATTGACTTCCTACCCTCCTTAATACACAAGGTTGTATAGCATGACGGATAAATCTCTTGACATAGGTTTGAAATGTAGTACATTGTAGTACAATTAAGTAGGAGGTTTAGTAATGGGAAAAATTCAAGCCCGCATACCTGATGAAGTTCAAGAAATTGCAAGTGCAGTTATTAAGTCTACGGGTTTAACTGTATCGGATGCAGTGCGCATGTTTATGACCCGCATTGCTAGAGATAGAGCATTACCACTTGATCTATTCCAACCAAATCCGGAAACATTACAAGCTATCGAGGATGCCGAAATGGGACGCGTCGAACGTACATCATTAGACGGCTTAAGGACCATGATACGTGCAGATAGAACCGAAGCACGTAAATCTGAAAAGCAAACCTAAGCTTGCTATGCGGGAAATTGTCTATACTCGGTCGTTTAGGCGTGATCTCAAACGTGAAAGCAAAGGTAAATATGCTAATGCACTAGAGGAGGATTTGCTGCTTGTGGTCAAAGCGTTAGCGGAGAATGAACCGCTAGAGGCGCATTGGAGAGATCATGCACTAACAGGTCAGTGGCGCAATTGTCGTGATTGTCACATAAAGCCGGATTTAGTTTTGATCTATCGAAAGCCAGATGCCAAAACACTAGAGCTTTTACGACTTGGTTCCCATTCTGAACTGCGTTTATAATTGGATCTCCAATTCATAGTAATAAAGAATTTTACGAAATTTTTTCTTTTATGACAGTTGTTCAGTTCTTTGAAAACCACTGTTTTAAATGTGCGAAGATATTATCTATCGCATCCATGAGGCGTGCAAAATCAAGGATAAGCAAAAAAAGAAAAAATGCTATCCACTTCATGAGACGCGACATCATTTTCACGCTTTGATAGGTGATGATCATTTCTTGAAGCATTTCTTTTTCTGCTTCTGTAAGCTCTGTGTGTTTTTGGGATTTTTTTCTAACCATGTTTCCACCCACACAAGCGTTGACCCTGCTTGTTATGCTTTAAGATCTCTCTTGCTAAGTTTGAGCTAATGGTGTTCAGATCTTGCCGGCTTAAATAAATAGGTAACCAACCAACACAAGAAGAAACATATTTATTTGTCGTGCAACCAGTTAGAGAGAGCAGCACGCACATCAGCATCATTTTTTTGATTAACTTCACTTTCCACCTCCAACCGTGTTGTGGCTGCTTTTAAAGCTTTTTCTGTTTGCTTTTGTTGCTCTGCTTTTTTCCCAAGAGTAAAAGCTCTTGCTAAAATCATAAAAAAAGCGGCTAAAGCCGCACCTGTAACCATCAGATTTCTTTTCATCCATAAGATCATAGACGATGCTCCTGAAAGCGTTTAGCAACAAAGAAAATACCAGCACATGCGGCTAAAACCATAATGGTTGCTAAAGCCCATTGGATTGGTCCATTGCCTGCTAACAAACCACCAAGCCCAGAAAAAGAGCCAATAATCGGTGCAAGTGCTTCTGCTTTGAAAACCCCCGTTGGTGCTTGCGTTTCTACTGTTTGATAATTAGAAGAAACATAAGCCCCTTTTGCCCATAAGCCTGCCTCTGCTACACGCCGGTGTACAAGACCTTGTAAACGTTTTCCTCCCGCTTTGGTCCATTTTTGTAATTCGAAGGGAACGGCTTCATAATCCCCCCGATTAAGCCTTTTAAGCAATGTAGAGTTTTGGAAAGCTGCAATACCCACATTATAACAAAAGGAAACAAGAGCGCCGAATTGTTCATCGCTTAAATTCACACAAACTGCTTTTTCTACCGCCCTCTCATATTGCCGCAAATCTGCTAAAAGCATGGTTTCGGCTTTTTTTTCCGTAATCACCATACCCTCAACAACTGTTGGTTTACCGGCTTTTTTAGTGTGACCATAACCAATCGTCCACACGCCAGAAGCATCTTGATAAGCCTGTAAGCGCAAACCTTCCCACTTTTTTAAACAGTATAAACAGTCTTTACTTATTTTCCGTGCCATTGTTCCATTCACCTTATAAATATACCTTTATGAGTACTGCTCCATCACCGCCATCGCCGCCAATTTTGTCGCCTCCGGATTTCCCATCGAAATATCCGCCGCCGCCGCCGCCAGCTCCATTGCCGCCACGACCACCTCTACCACCTTTGTAACTCTCACCACCTTGCCCCATGATAGAACCCTTACATTTACCGCCACCGCCGCCGCCACCGCCAAGAAAAGAACTTCCTCCGGTACCAGCTCTCTTGCCGTCTATTCCACTCCCGCCACCATTACCACCAGAAAAAATAAAGCTCTCACCACTAGTGCCCCCTCTGTTTCCTCCTCCATCGCCGCCTTTCCCTCCAAAGTTAACGAGAGCCATGGAGACGGAATATCCTCCTTCTGCAGTAACAAGTCCTTTGATCATTGTTCTACCACCATTGCATAAAATGTTACTGTCATTGCCTTTACCACCACGACCAATGTAAGCTGTTTTTAATTTATCTAAATCAGAACCTTTCATTTTAACATGCACGCATTGACCGCCGCCGCCGCCGCCATCTTTAACGCCACCACCTCCACCGCCCCAAGCCCATACTTCGATATCGGTGTCAGCAGTAATACCATCAGGCAATGGAATATCTCCGCTTTCTGTCATCAGAATTTCAACAGGTTTTCTAACCCCGCCACCATTGTTGCCGCTACTACCGCCGCTGCTATTGCTACTATTTGCTTTGATTGAAGCCATCAGTTTGGCTGGTGAGATAAGTGCATCCACTGTCTTTGTGCCATCAATCCAGTCTTTTTTGGCAAGAGGTTGAATGAGATCAACTTTTTTCTGTACACTCTGCGCTATATCTTGCGCTTTATAGGCTGTCGTTTGTGCAACAACAGCAGTAGCGTTTGCATCCGTAGCATTCGTTTTTGCAACATTCGCTGTATTGAATGCACTCTCTGCTACCTCTTTCGCTTTGCCCACAACACTGAAACATTCTTGAACTGTGTTTTGTACTTTATCCGCTGTTTCTTGTGCGACACTTGCCACAGCTTGTGCCCTCTCACCTGTTTTTTGTGCAACCTCAGCAGTCGTTTTCGCATCTATAGCGTGAGCTTTTGCATCTTTCGCTGTCCTTAATGTACTTTCTGCAACGTTCTTTGCCTCAATTGCTGCATCAAGCCCTTGTTGTGCACTTTCTTGTGCGTGCTGTGCCACATCTTCAATTTTATCAATTTTTGCAACCTGTGCACGTTCTTGAGGGGTTAAAATAAGATGCGTATTCCCCTCTTTCATATTCTCCATATCAAAGGCATCTTTTTCTATTTTATCTGGATCATAAACTGATTTTGACATACCAACAGACTTTGAGCCTACAAAATAACGAATGGTATTTTTGAGATCTACCGGAGATATGGGATAATAAACACCTTCATCTCCCCTCCGCCATTTTTCCATCGTTGGCTGCGTAGAACTCAACCATCGTAGCTTTGATCTTTCCTCTGTGGTTAAGATCTTTTTGGTAGGACCCTCATGCATATTTTCCATAGAAAATGCATTTGACCCCACATTGTCGGGGTCATATGTAGCAGCCTTCATATCGCCAATCCCTAAAGGCGATATTTTTACCCAGCCAGCGCCTGATAAAATCGCATTCTCACAAGCTTCACCACTTGCTTCAATATCGTGAATTGTGACCTTATCTTTGTAAGCAAGAGCTCCAATATCTCTCTTTGCAACAGCATCATCAGCCTTTTTTCCTTGAGCAGCAGTTGCAAAATACTCTACCTCATAAGCTGCTGCACTCCCCACTGAAACGGGTGCAAGAGCCTTACTATCTAAAACACCTTCTTTAACTTCTTTCTTTGTTGCTGGTTCAAGCTTAAATATATGCGTATGATAGGGTAATGGCATCGCACTTCATTCCTTAATAAGTTTGTTTTTGAGGTTGTGGGGGATGAGAGACTGTAATTCATCAATAAGTTTTTGCATGGTTTCTATGCGTTGATCTGTTGCTTCTTGATACTGTGCAAAAGCGCTTAAAAGATCATGCTGTATATCGTTTTTGACAAGATCAAGCACCTTATTTAAGGGTGCATGAACCATTCTATTGCTTGCATAAAAAAGGACGCGGATTTGCTCCGCGTCCGCAATATCATCAATAGCAGACGGATTATTGATCATCTGAAAACCTTATGATTTTATGGCATAAACAACCGGTGCATTAACAGGGCGCGTTTCTGCCTCGCCCGTTGAAGAAAGTGTTATCTTGTGCGTGTGCATTCCAGCAGGTTCTGTTATCCCTGTAAGAGTTTGATAGTGATAACTGGGGTTCCTCCTGCCAATATCATTGGCGCTCCATCCAACTCCAGCATACTGAAACTTGTGCGTATGTTGACCTGCCTCTTCAATGGTACAAGCATGTGTATGCGATTTAATGCTGTCTTTTTGCACCTCTGCGAAGTCTCTATTTTGATCTAAACCGCGCCCATTATCAAAGCCGCGTAAAAACATTCCTCTAAAGTCTGGAACTTTAAAGGTTGTATCGCTGTTTTTTCCCCATTTATCCCCTATTGCCTTGAATAATTGCGGATAATCCTTGCGTTCATAAGTAGCGCCATCACATAAAAGCCAGCCGTTTGGGACTTCTTGCATAGCAAAGGTCGCAATAAACCCTGAAGGAAAGGTTTCGACCTTTGGTGGTGGAATGGGGGTAGGGTTTAAAAGATACCAGCCATCAAGACCTTTTGTTGATATGCCATCATTATAGACTATTTCATAAATACCACCCATTTGTAACTCACCACCTGTCAATGGTACTATTCCCGTGCTGGTGGCTTTATAGAGTGGCTTTGCTCCTATATTATTCATGTTTATTGTTGTCGTACCAATATTTATACCACGCGCCTTAAAGCGGATAATGATATCGTTTTTATATTTTGCTATCGGCGAAACCGTCGTCAACGTAATTGATGTTGTTTGTTCCTTTCCATTCACAATAAACTTTGAGTCAAGAGAACCACCATTATCGGCAAGATATTCACGTATACGCTGCATCATGACCCGCGCACTATCATTAACAGAACTAGGCGGCTGCCCTTCTGCCCAATTAATGATACTATCGGAATTGGCATTTTGATCAGCTGTGAGTGACCAGTCATAAATATCAGACATGATAAGCCCCCGTTCTTCTTAATAACTCTTCGCGCAATTGCTCTTCTTTTTGCCGCCCATAGGAACCAACAGATTGCCGCCTAGAGGGATCAATGAGAGGTGTTAAATCTGTAGGTCCCCCAGTCGATTGTGAGAAACCCGCCATGACTGGTTGCTGCAACATTTGTTGCTGTACCATCTGTGCCTGCTGTTTTTGTCTTTCTCCATTCTCTCTCATTAAATGAAGCAAGCCGGAAAAGCCCTTTTTAAGAGCACCTGCATCAATACCTTGCCCTTGCAATGGTGTGGTTACCATAATCTGTCCTGTTAATTGGTTGCCCCCTTGATCACCTTGACCCACTTGATTACCTTGAAGTGTCTTTTGAAGCCTCTCAAACCCACGCAAAGGACCCACCTCGTTTGGTGCTGCTTGTCCATTGCTTTGGTTTTGCTGTATCGTTCTCTTCAAAGCATCTCCCGTTTTATTATAAAGCCCATAAATATGATTCATAAAATCCCCTGCTGTAGCTTCCATGTTGCCACCGTTGAGTGTGACTGCCTGTCGACCTAAAAGCTGGCTTGCTGGAATATGTGGATTTTTGATAAGCTTTACTGCCCCTGCTGGTCCTTGTTGGTGTGCGAGGTAAAGCTCTGCCTCTGATGGCTCTCTGCCTAATGCTGTGGCTAAATAACGTGTATTATCCTTCGTTAACCGCGCCATAGCATCGGTTGCTTGAAAGGGATCAAACTTATTATTCAGTTGATAGTGTTTTGCTGTTGAATCGAGAAATTGATACAGTCCCCCTGCACTGCTGTTCTTATTTCTTGCATTTGGATTACCATTACTTTCTATCATAGCAACACGTTCAAGAAAGCTTTCTGGCAAACCATATTTTTGTGCTGCCTGTGAGATAGCACGCTTCACATTAGGATGAAAATTGATCATTAGTTTATAACCGTTCTATCAACGCTGCTATTCAAAATAATGCCAACAAAATTAATGAATTTCGTATAATTTTCTCGTGTTATTAAGCGTTTCTTTTCTGCTTCATGAAACGTCTTAATTAATTCAACAGCTTTTTCTCTTGCTAACCCAAAATCTCCTTTTTCCCGCGCTGTTATAAGCGCTGCAATATCTCTCTCAGTATCTTTATGGACGCTTGAGAGTTTGCGTCCAAATTTCCCTAAGAAATTTTTTACAACTGCCTTGATGAGACCAATCTTTCCTATACCCATAGTCTGTTGTGCCCCCCTCTCTTCCACTTCACCCATATGGTTTGGCAATCGTGCAAAAAGCTTTGTTCTTTCCACTTCTGGTCGCAACACTTTCATAAGTTGCTTGGCTTTATCCTCACCAAAAATACGCTGCAATTTTTCTTGACCATTTTGCGTGTCAAACAAACTCAAAAGATTGTGGTCAAAATTCTGTGCATTGCCTGCGGCATCCTCTACTTGCGACCGGATACCTTTTTGAAACGCCTCTTTTTCCATTAACCCCAAATCCGAAAGTTGACTGTTGATTGTGTCGAGATTAACGCTCTTCTTCAGTGCTTGCTCTCCTCGCTCTAAGGCATCACCAATAGTACGCTCGTCATAATAAATTTTCCGTGCTTTAGCATAATCTGGAGATGACGTATCCAAAACGTCCAGAATGCGTTGCTTGAAATCAGTCAAATCTCGAGCATATCCCCATTTTCCTTTGATACGAGCAGAATTAATTTGATCATCAAAAACCTCTTTCATCTTATGTAAAATTCGCATATTCAGCTTTGGATATCCATTGCTCCCTATAACTGTTGCATCCGCTTCATTTGGCATTCGCGCAATTGCTTTTTTATAGGCTTTTTGGAAGGCAGGAGTTTCTTGCAACCGCGATAAATCTTCACGAACAGCATTTGAAATAGGAGCAGCTTTCGCCCTCTCATAAAATGGTTCAGCCTTGTTCTGTGCTTGTTTGATAATCTCTTGCTTTAAATTAAGCGTATCTACTTTTGGACCCATCACATCTGTCAACGCATCCTTTACCCGCAGTGCACTCGCATCTTGCCTTTCATTCAAACGATTACTTATGAGCGAATATGTATCATGGTCTTTTTTTGCTGCCTTAAAAGCTCTTTTAGCAAGCCCATCATGAAGATCAATAATCATTGAATCAGGACCACGCTGTTTTAATGCCCTTTCAAGCTTATCAACACCTTCATCCCCTAAAGTTTGGCTTACATTCCTAAGCGCTCTATCGCTTATCTGAAATGCCTCTTTTTCTACAGCTTGTGTTATTGGTTCAGTTTTACCAAACAATTTTCCAACTGTGTTTTTGAGAGCCGCAGGTGTTTTTTTCACAATAGCAGGCGTTTTTTTAAGTGATCTTGTCGCAAAAGATGTTGCTTTTGATACACCACTGGCAACAAATGGTGTTGCAACGCCTAACCCTGCACCAAACCCAGCAGACACTAGAGTATCTGCAAGCCCTTCCCCCTCACCACTGCCTGCTATTCCACCATAAATGGCTCCAGTTTTTGCTGCACGCCCCAAGCTAAATTTTGCCGCCTCTTTACTTGCTACTGCTTTCATTGCTGCTTCACCTGCAGCTTTTGCCGCTGCCCGTTCCGCACCCTCTGCTAAAGCAGATTGCACCGCCCTTTCTCCTGCTGCTAAAGCTTTACTGGTTATTTGTGCTCCCGCAACACCAGCTCTACCTCCCAGCACAACATCAGCCCCAATTGCCGCACGAGTAGCAGCAGGAGCGCCAAGACCTGGTATTAGAAAAGGAATTGCAGCACCCGTTAAATTCCCCGCAAGAGATAGATAAAAATGATCTCGATTCGCCGCTCTTTGATAGTCACGCCATCGCTTTGTCACTTCATTATATTTTTTAACTGCTTCTTCATCTCCCATCCAATAATTAATAGGTCCCAGAGGTCCCGAAGCGAATACTCCAGCTATTTCATCATCATACCCCATAGTTAACCCATGAAGAGCTCCCCATCCAAAAGCACCCGCTGCACTTGGATGTGGACCATCTTCCTCTGTTGCACCATTATTTCCTGTAACAGAACCACTTAGCCTTTCCTTATTCTTCGCGAAAAGCTCTTGAAGCTGTTCTGGTGTATAGTCACTTATATGCCCAATGACTCTTGTGTTTTTACGATTAATAAGAGGGGGGATTACTTCAGCCATTGGTTTGTTTCTCCTTAATGCGTCCATCTCTATCAACGAACAACATGCCTTCCGGCAATGCTTCTATCTGTTTTTCTAGTGGATCATTTGACTGTGCATGATTTCCCTTATAAGCATCTTGCCCATAGGCTGCTCGAACGAGCTCGCTTGTTGCTTCTGCACCACCAAAAAGAATTGCGCGCGTTGCTGCATTGGATTTATTGAAAGTGTCAATAACTGTTTTTAACGACTTCTTCATTTGCTCTGCAGAAAGATCTTGATACAGTGCCGCTACAGAGTTTTGCAAGGCTTGCAATTCCATATTAGACAAATTTCCAAAGCCAGATGCACCATTTGGTGAAAATGCCTTTGCTTTTCTCAAGGCATCAAGCCCGATACTCGCCTTTAATGAATCAAGCATATGCATAAAATCTTTTGCCTTAGAATTAGGAAGGAACGACATTATAGGACCAGTGAAACCAACAACATGCGGATTTTCCTCAACAATCTTTAGCAATTCTTTAGATGCCGAGAGTATACGATTTGATCTGTCTGCTGTTTCCAAAATTCGCATTTGCATTTGTTGGTTTTTACGCTCCTCCTCCTTCTGTTCTTGAATTAATTTATATTCTGCACCACTGCCTGCAATTGGCACCGCACGTATGCCACCAAGTGTATTTTCGTCCTTAACATACATATAACCTGATTCAGGCTTTGACAGCATGTTATCAGTATTCCCCCCTAATCCAGAAGCAGTGGAACGCTGTCCCCCTTGGACAGGTATAATTTTCCCTGTGCTTGTTGAGACTTGGAAAGTCATATCCTCAGGCAATCCTTGCTCTGCCTTTTCTTCTGATGTCAATGTTCTATAGCCTTCTTGAGGACTTAACGTGTTGCCTATAACTTTCATGGCAAGATCTGGATATTGCACAAGGGCTTGTGCGTCTTTATCACTATATCCTTTAGAGCGTAAAAACTCAAAAATTGGTCTATTTTGAGCACGTACATTATTGCCCTGCCGCATAACAAGCGCTGCATTTGAAAAACTTTCCTGTGGTGTCTTTCCTGATGCTAACCCTGCAAAAAAATCCATGAGATGCTCGGAAAATTCTGATTTTCTAAAACGCTCCCATAAGCCGATTGGATTTGCATCTTTATGGATAAAATTTCCAACTGCGTTTACATAATCCGTTGCCTGTTCGGGCTTAGCACTTGCTTTTAAATGCTCCTCTTCTGGTAAGTGTGCATTCAAATGTTTTTCTTCTCCTATAGGTGCATCAAAAAGCTTTTCCTCATCATTTCCAGAATCGTTTTTCAAAGAGTTTTCCGCTATAGATTTCTCATTAAGTTGAGCAATATAATCCATCACATTTTTCTGCTGTCGCCCAGCTTCATCTCCACTAGACTGATCAATGTTCGCAACAAGTGGAGATTGAGGAATCATTGATGCAACACCTCCCTGCTCTGAGAAGTCATGCTTTTGTTGCTCTGGCGCCTCTTGTATCTTAACAGTATCCTTTGAAACATCCGGTAATGGAGGCATTTGGCGCTTTAAATCATCCGTAGACATAATCAATTCTGCTGGCGTTTTTTTCCCAGCTTGTTCTGTCCCTGCTTGAGAACCACGAATAAGCTCTGTAGGACTCAATTTTTGTGGAGTATTATCCCCATTGCTCGCATCAAAAGGGTTTGTGCTAAAAGCAGCACGTTCTAAAAAACTTGGCTTGTATCGCCCTTCCAACGGCGTGCTTGGAGGCGTAGAAAGCTGTTCGAACAAATGCTTTGGCAATTGAGGCATGACCTGATACATCAAGGGACGCAAAAATTTTGGATCAAACAACTTTAAAAGAGAATTTGTGTTTTCTTGTTCCATCACTGCACCCTTTCCATCTCAAAGCCAAGCTTGCCATAATCCACATGCAAAAAACCTGTCGCCTTATGCAAGAAAACAGCTTCAGGCTTTGACTTCAAAACATCCTGCGCCATCACCCCGCGATAGCGCTCTGGATAGCCCTTGTAATTATACTCATAGAGTTTATAGCCATCTCGCTGCCCCACTTGCACGATATTTTCTTTCGCTCTGATGTCGCTAAGCCCAGCAAAAGTACCAAGGATAGTTCCAACATTTCCAACAATCTCCCACGGATTAGGTTTTGGCTGTGGAGTCAATGTCGTCATTTGTCCTGTTCGCGTTCCATAATTTCCAGCAACAGCCCCACCAGCTGCGAGCAACTTACTTAACTGGTCCCAATCAAGATTGTTCTGCTGCTCCCATTTTTGCCGCTCTTCATCCAATTGCCGTTGATGATTGGCATCAAGTACACTCCCTCCCGTCAACGCATTAAGATTTGCCTGACCTTGACCTTGAAAGAAGTTATTGGCGCCCGCCAACTGATTTTGGTTTGCTTGGTCAATGAGACCATTGGCATTCATCATATTGTTGACATCTTGGTTATATTGCTGTGATAGAGCTTGTGTTGCTATGCCCCCCAATTCATTAGCCAAAACCCCAGTATGCGCCCCAGAACCATAACGCCCAGCACCTGCCAATGAACTATTAATAGAGCTTGTTGCCTTATTTAATGTGTTTTGAAGCGCTTCATCAAAGTAAGGGTTATTGCCTATTTGTTGCCCTGAAGCCATGTTCTTTAAGTTTTGGCTTGTTGAATTTTGCCCTGTGGCTAATCCATTTAAATAATTGTTATCATAGTTATGCGTATTATTGCTAAGCCCATTAATCGCATTCTTTGTTTGATCACTTAAACCCGCAACACGCTGCCCGTCATAAACGGCTTTTCCGCTGCCTTGGTTATAAAAAGTCATGGCATCTTGAGCTGCGTGTTCAAAAATACCTTTTGCCCATGCAGGGGGTTCATTTGTTTGCGTCGTGTTTTGGGTATTCTGGATTGGTTTAGAACTTTTTCCCATATTAAAGCTGCTTTCTATATTCTAAAAGATTAACGAGATATCCATGCGATTTAAGAGATTTTTCCCACCCTCGCCTGCCTATGATGACAAGCTCTTTTGCCCCTTTTTTCTTGTAATAGGCTTCAATCTGAGTGATAAGCTTTGTTAAGGGCGCTCCTCCCTTTCCACCAAGCGTGACAATAACCGCCCTTAATGCTCCAGTGACGAGTTCTTGTAACTGTGTTGTGACATGCGCCATAAAGTTTTCATGCGCATCAACGATAATCCAAAGAACTTTTTCTCCCTTCAAAATATCGTTTAAAATGGTCTCTGTATTATAATCATCAGAGAATTTTTGATTAAAGTAAGCTATCGATTTTATGACATTCTCAAAATAGGGCGCCATTTGTTCAGCGCTCCATTTTTCTGTATTATAGATCTTAAAATTCATCTTATGCCCGCGGGTTTGAGCGTTACATCAAAGCCTGTTATATGCGTCCATGGCGTGCCTTCTGGTATTCTCAGACGCAAAGCGTGATAACGCGCCCGTGAGCGGATATTATACATCCCAATATTATAGCCGGCATAACGCTCTTTAGCCCAATTTAATTGGTTCTTGTTATCAATGATAAATGCCGCCCCAACACTTAAAAAACCTTTTGTTGTATCCGCTTGAACAAAAGCCTCACTCATCAGGTTGATTTGCCTGCCCGTATCCCCCACAATTTGTGAAGCAATAACGGCTTCCATCGGAGGACCTGCAAAAAAACCAAATGTGTTGTCTGGCGTAAAGGCTCCTAAAACAGGCGCACCATTTTGCCACATCTTACTATCAAGAGAAGCTGGTAAATCTTTCAAGCTCTCTTGTACTTCGTCTAAGCCTTCTAATGTATAACCGGCTGCAAAAAGGGGAAATAAGAGAAGGTTTTGCCCCTTAATGACACTCCATATTTGCAAGAGCCAATCATAAACATAAATATGCATCCCTTCAGTGTTGTCATTGATAGAAAAATAAACACGAGAATAGACCGGATCAATACATGCCCTCATCTCATCAATGGCAAAGTTATTGTAAAGTGTGAAGATAGTTTTATCGACTTTTCCAAAGCCTATAGGGAGCATTTCACCAGCACTGTTGATTTGATAAAAACCATCATCAGATGCAAAGAAAGTACAGTCTCCACGGCTTGCAATTGCTGTGCTGCTTTTCGCCCCTATTTTGTCTTTTATTTTTGCAAAACTGAAGATAATTCTAGAGCCTGGTACAAAGGTTGCGTGATAAATGGCGGAGCGCATGAAAATAAGTGGATTTGTTGATTCCGTAGATCCTTGAACATATTCTCCATCGGGAAAATCTTGATAATCGCAACTTTTCTCCCCAACCGTCCAATGTGTCGCATCATTCAAACCTGACCACTGAACACGGTTTGGCTTATCTGTTAGTTGCATCAGGCAAACAAAATCACCCCACACACGCACAAGTCCAGCACGCGGGGGATTACCGCCCACATCACAAAACCTTTCCTCCGTTTTTAACGAAAGCATTTGTGGTGGGTCATTGCTATTAACAGCAATGATATGATCACCAAAGGAAGCAAAAGACCAAAGCGCAGTCTCATTGGCGTGATATTGTGTGTGAGGTTTGCTAATGTCTTTCCAGCCGCGCGTGCTGTTGTCATATTCATAAAGCTTTGTTGGTGCACCCACAATGATGCGCACACCACCCAATGAGCGCACAGCACAGACCCCCAAAATCACATCCGGAAAAGGATCTGAGACCGGCGCCACAATGGGAAACGGAATATACGAATTTGGTGCAGGTAAAACGTTCACGATCTCACTAGAATAACCACTATTAATAAATGCAACATCTGGTCTATACTCAGCAATAGGAATAAAGGTCATCAGAAATCCGTGTGTTGAATTTTTAACAAATTCTTGCGCCGTGATGTTTCAATTTGAAGCGCATCGAGTTGCTCTTGATACATGGCAAAAGCTGCAGCTGCCATCTGTGGTTCTTTAATAATATTGGTATAAATTTCATATTTTGCACGCGTTTTGATCAGTTCATAGGCTTCACAAAACCATATGGACGCTTCTTGTGCACTCTCAATATCTTTTATTCTTACAGGGTCAAGAATAAGCCTGATAGAATAAACGCGCTCTGGTGTTGGATACAAGACAAGCTTTTGTTCAAAATAAGCATAGCGTGTAGGCATGCCATGGCTACAATCATCCTCAAGGCTCTCAATAACAAGCGGATCTACCTGCAAAAGCTTTGCTTTGCTGTGATTATCTTCATAAATATAAGCATCAACAATGCGAACAGCTCCTGTTATAGAGGGATGTGCCTCGGCGCCATAACGGCTTTTGCCCTTTAGAGTGGTAAAAACAACTTCGCGGCTTTCATTGAAATAAAAAGGCAATCGTTCACAAAAGCGAATAGCCGAAAATATCGCCCTTTGCACTTGATCAACATACTCATCTGTTTGATCATCTATTTCATCCTGAATATCATTGATCATCTGGATAAAATTTTTATCCCAAGGAGCAATGATCTGTTTGTCTCCAATCGGACCACCTGTCTGTACTATTATTGTCATATCACCCTCTTCCAAATGTCTTGGGGCATCTTGTATAGGAGGGGGACGCAAGCAATAAACGCCCCCTTGCCTTTAACGATTAGTGTAAAACTCAACAATCACCTCAGCATCACCTTTGGTGCTTTTCTTGTCTCGTGTCATGTAAATCGTACTTTCAGCTTCTAATGGAACATCTCGTTCCTCCATGGGTATGTACAGATTGCCATCGGCAGATTGCGTAAGCCCCACATCTCCATAATCATTACCATGAGGCTCTTTTCCAAATGCAGCTGTTACATCTTCAAAATCCTCCATGGTATAAGCTGTAATACTTTTTATAAAAGCCCCTCGGGGTAGAACGCCAATTTTTGTTATCAACCCTTGGTCTGTACATTTAACACGCGCCCGTAAATAACTAACCTGCTGCGTAGAGTTGTTGCGTCCTTGCAAAACAGGTGGCAATCCCTCATCTGTCATGCCAACGGTTTCAACTGTTTCAACGGTTTCATCAGGTTCCTGTGTAATTAGCGATTTTTCTGCCATAATTGTCATCCTTTAATAATTAGCTTGCTTCAGCAAAAGAAGGGATGACAATCGTACCAAAGTCTTGTCCCCCTTGATCAGAGTGCGGCAAGGTATAGCGTGACTTTTTCATGCCGATAATGGTTTTAGCAGCAACCCCAAATTCACGTTGATAATCAAACAGTTCTTCAACAAGTTTATAGCGTGTTCCCCCTTTCCCATCGCCTCCTGTTGCTCCATTGCCAACGCGCCCATAAGCCATGATAACACTTTGCGCACCAAGCAATACAGCACGGCGAACAGATGTTACAGGCTCTTGTGTCTTTGAATTGATACCATTGGGGACATGTTCAGCTTCACGTAAGATGACACCATTATACATCCCCAGAGAGCCTTCAAAAATTGGGTTCTTAGCTCCAGAGCCATCATAAGCCGCCTTGGTAATGTCTAACCATTGCCCGCTCTTTGTATTGGTACGCAATTGGGTCACCTGTGTTGGGTGGAGATACATCACATATGCCGATTTTCCATCAACACGAACAGGGCGCAAACGTGGATTAGCAAGTTTTGCGCGTTCAACAGCCTGATCTATAAGATCTAATGTAAAAACATCATCTTTTGTAAGCTCTTCATCAGTCTTTTTCTTATTGGCACGAATAATACGCAATTTGCTTGGCTCTAATGGAGCATTAAAACCATAATGTACGGGTTTAAGGGTTATGGTGCGTCCTTCGAAGTGAATCCATGGTGCTGTATAACCTGCTACCTGAATGAAGAACATCAAACTTAAGCGATCTGCATACCAATCAACAAGCCCATCCTTTGCTTCTGTTCGTAAATTAAATAAAACACGTTGTTGATCAATGGTGCCTTCATATTTTACGCGTACAGCATGAGAAAGCTCGTTAATACGCACCGTTTCATTCATAAATTGGAGTGCTTCTTCATTGCCTTCCAGCGTTTGTCCCTCGCTAACGCCATCCCCCATAAGTTGGACTCTTAATCCGCTCGTCACAGAGTCACCAGCGGATTTTCCTAGCATATCCAATACTTGAATAATGCTGTTTTTGCCTTTTCCCATCAGCGGTGCAATGGGCAACGCTTTTGAAGTTTCTGTGTTTAGCATCTTAGCCCAAACGCCAACGGCTAATGGGTCATTAAGATTTACCTGTGTTACTGCCATTTCAATCAATGCCTTTCTTGGTTTTTAAAACTCGCCTTGCGGCATAACCAAACGATAAAAATCACTTGGTTCTCTCTGTTGCGTCACCACGCACATCTCACGCTCTGCTCATAATTTGTTCAAATTTTTCGGGATTTTTCTCAACCCATACAGCAAATTCGGCTTCTGGCATGGAAAAGAGCGTTCTCACATCCATACCGCCGGTTGGAACTTGTCCGCCGCGCGCTGTGAGTGTCCGCGCTGCTTGAGAGCGCTCTTGAAGAACTCCTACTTCGTCCTTAACGGGCGCTCCACTATAGCCAAAAGCTTTTGCTTTTTGCACCAGCACCTCAATTGGGTTTATACCGGCTTTCTGACACTGCTGGCATATTTGGCGCAATTCAGCACCAATTTGTTGTTGCCGTGCCTGAGGGTCTTTCCATTGCGGATAAAGGCTTGCTTGCGCTTGTAAGACACTGTCTGCTCTTTCATAGAGATAGTCTGTGATACTGTCTAAATCTGGATATTTATCTTGTACCTGCGCTTTGGCTTCCTCGAAATAATCCCCTAACTTTTGGCGTTCATATTCCTCTTGACTCATGCGCTCTTGGCTCTCTCTCATATGAGAAAACTCATCAAGCAATTTCTGTTGTTCTTGTACCTTATGACTAAGCCATGCAAAATGTGCTTTTGGGTCGTCTTCTAGGGAGGGAATATTTTCCTCACGGCGGCGCGTGATTTCTTCCTGCATTGCGGCATATTTTTGCGCAAGTTCAATAGCCAATTCACGCGCTTCAATGGCGCTTTGTTCTGCCTTTTGGCGTGCTTGCCGCTCCTGCTCTAGTTTATCAGATTCTATTACATCAGAATTTGGTTGCTCTTGAAGTGGTTCTACAGCTGGCTGTTCAGAACTTTCCTCTGCATCAAAAACTTCCTCAACTTGTTCTGGCTCGACCAACTCAACAACATTATCACTGGCAAAATGTTCATCATAGATTGCTTGTTCTTCAGGCGTAAACTCTTCTTCCATATTCTGTCCCTTCAACGTGCTATTATATTTTTTGTCAAAACTCGATAGTGTTCCAACTGTGCCTGTAAAGCTTTGCGTTCTAAATCACGCTGCGCTATCTCATTTTTTGCCTGTTGCAACTCAAGCTGCATGCGCGCTTGTTCTTGTTTTAAAAAAAGTTCGACATTTTTCTGCTGCAATGCCGCTTGTTTCTGCTGCGCATCAAGTTGATAGAGTGTGCTCTTTGCTTGCGCTTCCTGCTGTAAAACAGCAATCTTTGCTTGTTGCTCTGGAGTTAATTGTGCCCCTTGGCTTTGTTGCATCATCTGCTGTTGCTGTTGTTCTTGTTGTGCTTGCTGTGCTTGCTGTGCTTTTGCGGTTAAACTTGCTACCAATGTTGCTGGGAGTGGTGAAAGCTTAAGAAGATCTGGAATCATCTCCGGTGTTAAGAAACCACCAAGCAACGGCAACATCTGCGTAATTGCCGCAAAAGTTTTCTCTTTTTCATTGGGGCTTGTCGGTGAATCATCAACAATAATGTCATACTCAAGCGTCGTAACAGCTTCACGCGTCAACGGCACATATTGGGCATTCTCTTGTCCAGAAATACGTACCAGACGCCCATCAGAGAGATAATTCTGGATAAGATAAAGAATAATCTTTCCCTGCCTACACCGATAAAGCTTGAGATTATCAAACAGCCCCGCAAGCAAATTAAGCGTTGATTGCCGGCGTGTATTTTCCAACACATTGGCTTGGTTGACCTCCCGTGTTCCGATAAATTCAGCCGATAACCCTGTTACATGCGTTATCGCTTCACGCGATTCATTAAACAGCTGGAAAAAACCATTGGGAAATTGTGCACTTGGCTTTGGTTGAATTTTCCCTCCTGTAAGCGCGCCATTTTTAACCCAAGTAATTGTATCCGTTCGCGCCCAGCTTTCCATGGCTTGGCGATCATCATCGAAAGCATCTCGTTCTGCCATCAAGCCGCCCTTAGACTGGCTATTAAGGATATACATCACTTGGCTAAAATATTTATTCGACCATTTTTGTGGGTCTTTCGCGGGGCGAACAATCCCGTAAAACTGGTTTTTAAGCTTATCCAGCGTGCCCGTGATACACTCCCACCCAAGTTGCCCATCAGGTGCTAATGGCTTATCGGGATTTGCTAAAAGACGTCGTCCCAGAAAAGCGCGTCTCACCACTTTTTTATTAAAACACACCCCTTTTAGTTGTGGCATTACCCTTTGAAGCTGTTCAAACTCCTGTTTGCTATAGTTGCGCATCTGACCTGTTTGAAGATCAGGTGCCTTGTAAGTGGTCTCATATTCAAACCAACGGCATTCAACCAGCGTAACATAGCGTTTCCCAGAATACGGATCTGAGAGAGAAGTCGCATTGGAGTCATCTTGATACGCATCAAGCGACACATGAGAATCCTCAGAAGCGGTTGTACTATCGATAGCCCAATCGGCGTTAAGATCTTCAACAGCAACATCAGGAAAAAGACTTTTCGCATCCTCAACGGATTTGCGATCAACATACCACATACGCTGTGCGTCAATGAGATTTGGTCTTACAGCATTGGCATCCCAAACCATTTTTAAGGGATCTAAACGTTGAACAGCGGGTATCCCTTCGGGATCTGTATCATAATCAAGCCGCGTATCTGTCCAGCCCATACCGCAAATAACCATATCCTGAAAAGCATCGGAATCGGCATATTCCGCCTCTGCCTCATCACGAAACCATTCTGCTGCTCCAGTAAGCAATTCATTGGGTATTGCTGCTCCCATTTGCCGTGGTTGAAACTGTACTTCGCGCTTATTATTACGCTCCGCCCCAACAATAGCATTCACAAGGGGTGCAATGCGGTTAAAAGTCATGACAGGACGGCGTTGCTCTTTTAAAACCGCAAGATCTTCCTCTGCCCATTGACGACCATTATAAAAATCAAAATCTTCACGCGCCTGTTCACGCCATTCATTAACATGTTCAATATCTTCTGCGTACCAAGACTTTAAACGCTTATAGATTTCATATTCATCAAGGATTGTCGTTTTTTGAAAGTCTTGATCTAGAATGCCATCCATGATGCCGCTTCTCTTTCCATAGTGCAATAACGCTCTTGCTTGGGTTTGACACTGGGTGCTTCATAGACAATGCACATTAAACCAAAGGCATCCGCCCCATGACTGGACCAATCATGCTCTGCACCCAAACCAATGCCGCGCTTCTCATCCCATTTCTCGTGATACCAATTCAGTGCTTTGCGCCCTGCTACCGTCATCTCTTCATTGAACCAAACAGACGGCAAAATACGACGCACCGCCTCTATACGCATCTTAACCGCCCCTGCCCCTTGATTAGGGATCACTTGCGTTTCAAAACCCGCATCATTTAAAGCACTCTCAAAACTCACATTGTGCACACGGTCTCTGGTCGCACCATCATGGGGCAAAACCATCAATGCTTTCTCATAACCATTTTGACGCAACCAGCCTATATGCTCTGATAACGGCTGTCCCTGTGCTTCATAATAATTAAGCACTCTGATCTCTCTACCAACAAATTGCGCTATCCATATCGCTGTGGCATCTGCCTTAGCACCCGTGCCCCCAATATCCCAAAAGGCGCGTACCTGCATCAAGGGGTCACGGGCAACACGCCCTATCCGCCCCTCTTGCTCGGCTGCCAACATTTCCTTTTGATAATAAGCGCCTTGAACCGCTTTCAGATAATCCCCTTCCCAGATATGCTTATAGGTCTCTGGACGGTTTCTCAGATCATCCAATCGCGCTTCATTCAAGATCTTCGGAAACTTCGGATTGTCTGACCAGTTGATCTCAACACGCTTGATTGCCTCATTGTCTGAAAAGCGAAACCGCTTCTCAACGGGGGCATTCTCTCGCAATGGGTTCCATGTCACCCATAACTCTGCTCTCCACCCCTCTCCCTCTTCACGCAAAGTCGGTATAAGCGTTTGCCAAGCCGTCTCTGTAACGGGCTCTGCCTCATCAACCCAACACAGCAAAATACGCCCCATGGATTTGATACTTGCAATATTCCGGTCAAGACCAGAAAACTGAAAGGCTATACGACCATCAATTGACTTAATCGAAGATTCCCCAACCTTGTAATAGTCCTTTAAAAAGTCATGCGCTTCAATGGCACGTTTAATTTCCTCCAATGAACTTTCTGCTAGCGAGTTTTGAAACTGCCGTGCACAAAGGATAGTGCCTGATATCCCTTCCCTACCAAATTGATAGCCTTTTAAAGCAGCCATCAAGGCAAATGATCTTGTCTTTCCAGACCCTCTTCCTCCCCAAGCCGCTCGTACCAAAGCCTTACCTGTAAAAATCGGTATAAGCTTTGGAACAATATTAATCTGTCGTGTTGTCATTGACCAAAGGCGCGATTTCTACACGCGTTATCATCTTAATAGCTCCCCCATCTTCCCCTGTCACTTGAAGAGGCAAAATCTTCCCCAACAATGCCAAATAAGCAGCGGGGCATTTGATTGCCTGTTTTTCGAGATAAGAGATCAAACCATCATCACCATATCTCTTACCAGCGCGCTCTGCTGCCTTAAGCACTGCTTCTTTCAAAATACGTGTCGTTTTATTTGGCACGCCTTTTACCCGCCCTTGACCTGCCTTTGGGGGCGTTCTTTTTGCAAGTTTTTCAGTGGTTTTCATGTGTGTTTCTTTTTGTAAACAAGACAATAAAAAAACCCCGCAAAAGCAGGGCTCTGAACAATCATATAAACTTATAAGAAAGGTTATACCTTTACCGTAATTCTAGACGCAATTCGACTAGTACAGCAGCGCTATAAAACACTATTTTTCATATCCTGTCAACAAAAAAATCACTATATTGTGTATTTTTTATTTTTTTCACCTAAATCTAGTGTCTTTAACAACCAACCACTCACAATTGTATCATCTCAACGAATCAATTATACGGAAGCACTAAATTATTGATTAGCAAAAAGTGGGGGGAATAATGGAAATAATTATAGTCATAGGAGGAATATTAATAGCAGCAAATATGATCTACCACATTTCGAAGGTAGGAGAGAAAGGTTGGAATGTAGGATTCGAAAATACGATTTTATTAATCATAATAATCGATGTGTTTTTATATTTTGAATTCTCAGTGAACATATTACTAATAATAGCAACTTTACTGTCTTTTAGGAGCTATTTAAGAATAAATGACTATGAAGAACAATTCGAGTTACTTCAGGAACAGAAAAATCGAGAAATAGAAATATACAAAGAACAAATTACGAAATGGGATAGAAGTCTTTTAAAGAAGGCTCAAAAAATATCGCAAAAATGGATTAAGCAATGGAATAAAGAAATTAGACAGTGGGAAAAGGATATACTAAGAATAAAAGATCCCATAATGATAGGTGAAGATTATGAACATCACCATCCCATCATAAAAGATATCTGTACTCAAGGATATAAAGAAATACCGTTTCTCTATAAGAAAGCTTTGGAAACAGAACCTTCTGCTGAGCATTGCGAAAAAATCAATGTATTCAAGAAACACATAGCTTTTAAGAAAAGCTATCTAAAAACAATGCGACTCATGAAAAAAAACGGGATAGTTGTTGAAAAAATCGTAGATCCCCTTACAGAAAAAACATGTCATAAACCTACAATGTTTTTGTTGCATTGGTGGTTATATGTGGTTGATGATATGATCATAGCCGAGTACGAAAAACAAGCGTTACATGGGTTTTATAAAAATGATAAATCGCTTGACATCTACTGGGATGAAATGTCTAAAAATACAGAATACGAAGAGATAGAAGAAATACTGAAATCATGGCATTTGCCTCCTAAGTATGAATGCCTAGTAGGGATAAAAAAATATTTACTGACATTGTTGTATGACATTTCGGATGACTATAGAATAGCAAGAGAAATTTTTATTCATTATAAGCGTCTTCTTGAAACTGTTACAGAAGGATATATTTCTTTAGATGAAGACCGTTATACCGAAGAGGTAAAATGGAAGGTAAATGAGTGTAAAGAGAAAGATAAAGAACTCATAAATGAAAAAGATAATTATAATCTATACATTTCTGAAAATATTCCAACATTTGAGAAAACT
The DNA here is from genome assembly GCF_042193495.1 of Bartonella sp. TS82HLJMH. Taxonomy (NCBI): domain Bacteria; kingdom Pseudomonadati; phylum Pseudomonadota; class Alphaproteobacteria; order Hyphomicrobiales; family Bartonellaceae; genus Bartonella; species Bartonella sp. TS82HLJMH. The sequence goes on from NZ_JBHILU010000002.1 coordinate 241,383, forward strand.
TACAAATTAGGAACAATAGAACAAATTAAATCAGCAAGTAAAAAATGCTATAATAGATTTATCTATTGGGATATGCTCGTAAATATAATAAATTCAAGAGAGAAACTACAAATTATCTTCGGTGAAGAAAAGGTGAATGCACTGAAAAAAGCTATAAAGGAAGAATACAAACAATTTCATATCGAAAAGCAGGAGGCAATTTTCGAAAATAAAGATTTTCATTACAACAAATCCTACGAGCATTTGGTAGAATATTTGTTATAAACCAACACGATTATGCGCTTTTGTGAAAATATCTGTCCAGCCTTTGCGTCAGTTTTCTAACACCTAATCGTCCAAGCCAAGCTCTTTCCTCACCTCTTCAGAGCTATAAAAAGTACCCTCTCCCCTTCGAACGCGCTCTCTCACTTGTGAGGCTAAATAATAATCCTCTGCTTCCTCTATTCCACGTTCAATAATCTCGCGTAAATAAAAAGACTTTGTACGTCCTGTCTTAGCAGCTAAATTATTCAAACGTGTTTCGAGATCACTTGGCAATCGAATAGATATCGTCATAACACAATCCTCATATTTGTATTCACTGTAATACAAATATAACGAATTGTACAGAAAAACGTTTCGCGTCATAGCGAAAGAAACAACATACAACATTTACCATTTAGTTTTTCTGTCAAAATATTTATGAAGCGCGTTAAGAGCGACCCGCAATGAATTCACAAGATGTGGTAATGTTTGGTCTTCTATAACGAGGTACTGTAGAGCTGCATAAAGATTATACTGTCTATAGAGATGTTGTGTTTCTTTTATCGCCTCTTGCATATTAGAAAACTGTTCTGTTGCAAATTCAACCCATTTTTCTCTTGCTTTGTCATCAGAAGATGATGGTATTTCATCATAAACAGCGCTTGGTAAACCTTTTGCACACAAATAGTCATTTTTCACTTCAAGATATTTTTGCGCAGCATCATACTGGTCTTGAGTAAGCACACCTTGCAAACAAAGCCGCCCAACATAAGTACCAGCAAGCGGATTTTTAGCCTCTTCAATAGTCAAACCAAAGCGTTTAGCACGCATTTCAATTGCCAATTGATTAACAGGATCTTGACGTACTTTCACTTGTGAAATGTAAGCATCTTTCTTTTTCATACATCCCCTAATCTGTGGGAGCCCACATGTTTCTCTTTGTTATATTTTATCAATCAAAATGGTATGCTGTCATTAAGAGATGCACTATGATCAGCAGCACCTGAAGCGATAGCATAATTTTGAGAAGTAACGGAAGAAGGGGCAGATTGCTCTTTCTTTGCATCAAGCAAATACAACTCGCCTTTGAATTGCGGTAAAACAATCTCTGTTGTGTAACGGTCATGCCCATTTTTATCTTGCCATTTGCGTGTTTGTAATTTTCCTTCTACGTAAACTTTTGAACCTTTGTTTAGATATTGAAGTGCAATTTTTGCCAAATGTGGATTAAAAATCACAACTGAATGCCATTCAGTTTTCTCTACTTTTTGATGAGTATTTTTATCCGTATAGCTTTCAGAAGTTGCTATACTAAAATTGACTATTTCTGCTCCAGAATTCATCGTTTTGCTTTCGGGATCAGCACCTAAACGCCCGATTAACATCACTTTATTTAGCATGTTTTTTTACCTTAAACTTGTATTTTAATACATACAAAATCCTAGCATGATTTGCATATTTTTTCAATTATTTCAAAAGGATATTATTGTTTTTTAACATATAAAATTATCTCTTAAAGCGCTCTTTGATAAATAATCAATTGACATAAATGCATGGTGTATAGTATCAAGTATCAAGAGGGTATATATGGCAATCGTTAGTTTTAAGCATAAAGGGTTGAAATTATTCTTTGAAAGAGGAGTCTTCAAAGGCATACAACCCGCGCATGCTAAAAAATTAGCAAACATTTTAGTGATTTTAGATACAATATCCGCGCCTGAACAAGTTACTCTTAAATCGTATCGTCTACATGCGCTTACGGGCGATTTAAAAGGTTACTGGTCAATGCGTGTCAATGGAAATTGGCGTGTTACCTTTCGTTTCATTGGGACAGACGTTGAACTGGTTGATTATCAAGATTACCATTGAGTTTTGAGGTATTATTATGATGTACAATCCTCCACACCCTGGCGGCATTTTGAAAGAAGAATTGCTTGATGAATTAGGGTTAACAGTAACAGAAGCTGCAAATCGTCTTGGCGTTGCACGTTTAACTTTATCTCGCGTCTTAAACTGCCATGCGGCGATTAGCATTAACTTAGCTTTACGGTTAGAAAAAGCGGGTTTAAATGATGCGGAATTCTGGCTTAAATTGCAACAAAAGCATGATTTGTGGCAAGCTCGGCATAACAGCCCAATCCCACATATTTCACCTTTAGAGCAAGTAGGGCATCTTTAAAATCAAGCAGCCCACGATAGTTTTTTATGCTCTTGTTGATTTTATCTATAAACGTTCGGAAATTTTACTATGGCTTTTTAACTGAGCACTGTAGTGTGTAAATAGATATATTTATTAAACTGCGTGTATGTAACATAAGGAAAAATACACAAACTAAAAAGGAATACCAAAGAGCAATATCTGAGTACCAAAGTACAGTATCCAATGAAAAAGAAAGCGTATGCTCCACGTACTTAGAAATAATAGGTAAAGAGACCGTTTCTTTATAACTACTTGGGAAAATTAAAACGACAAGCGCTACACTTATTAGCTTTAAAAGTCGGTGCATATACTGTTGTAAATCACGTGTTAGTTTCACCCAACCTGTTGTATTTCCGCATTTGTATTTTGGGTTGCTCTGCAATTCAGAAGGAATATGAGAATTGCATAAAATTACAAAAATATTTGTTATTATTATCAAACCAAAAGATGCAAATATCAAAATACTTTGAATAAAATAGGGATTTTTTTTTAATTCCTAAAAAGCATAAAAATATAAAAATTATAATACCAAACAAGGCTCTTAGCTGTTTATCTGTAAACATATTTATTTCCTACGGTACCTTTTTATCGATTTAAACACATACCTAATCATAAAATGATCAGCACTTTTCACTATTTTGCTGTTTATCCTTCAATACCTTTTAAAACCTCTTCAAGTTCTTTTTGAAGCTTTTCTATGCGTTCTGATGGTATTGGGGGTTTTTGATCAGTTGCCTTTATTTCAGGCTTTTCAAGATTCTTTAGAAGACGATTAGCTTGCAAGCGAATGCCACTTTCAAGATTTTCGCAATAACGATAAAAATCTGCTGTTGATGGCATAAAGGTCGGGTTTAAGCCCTCTGCTTTGCCTTTCAAAGCGTTCTTTGTTGCTGTTTGCAACGCCCAACTGCTTATGCCTTCAAGAGCATAAAGATACGCAAGCGCTGTTGCTTTTTCGTCTGTTTGTGATTGGCTTTTGAGACCATTCGATAGAACAAGATACGTTGTTTGGATTTCTTCTTCAGTGGCTTTTCTTCCAAGCTTTTTCAACGCCTCATTGACTAATGAGGTAACTCTCTCTGCTTCTGCAATCAATGGTTTTTGCCCCGTTTTCCAAAGGAATGGTAGTTCGGTTGTCCTCCTCGAATAAAAATTTGTACACACTATCTGAATTTTTGATATCGGACATGTACTGTGCAATTCGATAAGCTTTGCCACGCTGTTGTCCTGTTTGATATCCATTTCCTTTTCCATAGTTTTTTCCTTTCTCTAAATCCTCGATAGCCTTTCGCACCCAGTTTCTCCACGTTGCTTGCCAATCGATTTTGGTTGCATTTGCTCCGGTTTTTGAACGCCAATAATCTCGAAACTTTGCGATTTCGACTTTCACACGCTCTGCCGGCAAGCCCTCTTCGATTGCAAAATCGTAATCGGGTTCAAAATCCGTAGGCAATCGACAACCGCGATTAGCTTTCGCTCGTTTTGCTTTTTGGGAAATGTTCTCTTGCTCGTGAATGGGAGGTTGGTTGTCTGATGATGTTGTGATTTGCTCTGATGTGGTCTCAACAGCAGCAACCTCTGTTGGTTCGTCAACCTGTTCGTTTGTTTCTAAATCTTCAAATTCAGTTTCTTTTTTAATAAAACGTTAGTTTTATTTTTTTTATATATATTCTTATTCTGGTTCTTTATAGCTTGATTTTGCTTAGCGTTTGCTTCAGCAAAATTATTAATATGTTGTTTTATATTGTTTTTTGCTTGTGCACCTTTTTTACCAGCCTCACTACGAACTTGCGATATGTGCTCTTTTTTATCAGCAAAATCGTTTAGCTCTTCTTCAACGCGCGTATTCCACAATCCATTATCTGTCTCAACAAGTTTATCATTCCTAATTAAGTATTTGACAAGAGTTGCAAATTTTTTCTGTGAACAATTGCAAGCACGTGCAAGCGTTTCAAAATCTTCTTTAATTGGTGCTTTTTTATCGTACATGCGAACGAGAAGCGTCATATAAGCGCCCCTTTGCTCTAACGTCATTCCATCTGTACCACTTATCCAGTCATACAAATGGAATCTTATCCATGGCATTGCATTAGACATGCGCGCCCCCTTCTTTCATTAAATATAAATTAGTGATCATAATCCCCCCTTAAGGCTGTTGCGTATTTATGCGTGCGCATGGTGACGCGTAATCTATTAATTTGATCTCTTTATTTTTGCCTGTTTAAGAGTGTGAATGGTGCTGTTGATGTTCATCATTATCTGTAGGAGCAGCACTATGAGAAGATATTACTGTTTGTGATGCATTTGATGTACTAATTTTCTCCACTAGATGAAGCGTATCTTTTCTTCGTTTTGTCATTGGACGAATAATTCTATGGGATTTACTCCCATAATTATGTAGGAACCAATCTAGTGTAACCCAAGATAGACCTTTGGCTTTAGACAACTGAATAATTATATTCCAGTATTTTGGAGAAATACTATTGCGATCACGCATTTTACGCGCAGCCTCATAACTACAACCAATTTCCTTTGCAAATTGGCGTATAGATCCCCAAGACTCAATCAAACTTTTGACATAAAAATCATTAACCATGACACAAACAGTACATTACGTACAATTTTAAATCAAGATAAAATCGTACACAATGAATTAAAAAAATAGTGGATAATGTACAAATGACTTATTTGCCAAAAGACAGACTTAAAATAGCGCGTAAGAATGCTGGATATGCAACACCAAGCGAAGCTGCGCGCGCTATACCAGCACTTAATCAAAATACCCTAATTAGTCACGAAAATGGAAATCGTGGTATTTCGCGCCAAATAGCCGAGCTCTATGGACAAGTATTTAATGTAGATCCGGGGTGGATTTTGTATGGCGAGTCTCCTCAAGAAAATCCTAACCTCAATATAAGTATTCCTCTCGTTTCATGGATTAGCGCTGGAGAACTAAGCGAGCAAGATGGGATAATGGATTTTTCAGATTATCCTATGACAGAGGCTGTTAATCTTCCTGCCGGTGAATGGATTGCTTTACGTGTAGATGGCGCATCTATGAATAAAATTAGCCCTCCAGATTCTATAATATTTGTAAATATGCGAGACAAAAAACTTGTGCCTAATGCCTGCTATGTAATTGCAGATGAATCTGGACAAGCGACATATAAACGATACAGACCTAATGATGATCCTCCTTTTCAGCCTGCTTCATACGACAAAACAATAAAGGCTCCAAAACTTGAAGGCGCTATCTCTATAATAGGTCGTGTACGGCGCACTATTCTTGATATGTAAACACAATACGATTCTCTGTTCACGTTATCGATTAGATTGCCATCAACAGATTGAAGTAAGTTTGCTTGATTTTTATCAGTAAACAGCAAAATTTTGATTCTCTAAATTATGCCGTGATTCGTCATTTTTTTATTTTTTTAAAAAATAGTACATTATGTACTTGACTATCTTTAGTGCATAATGTACTAATGTATTCCATAAACCACGCACAAACAATTGCCAAGAGGCGTTAGGGAGGAGCAATTATGGATAAGCCAATTCTTATAAATTCCAATGAAATTTTATTAATTGCCTACGATAAAGATCAACACATTGCAGAGTCTGGACCACTTGATGCAAGCCAAATTCTAAGCATTGTTGACGAGGCAGATGATGCAATCCAAATCTTTCGCATCAATCCTTCTCGAGAATAATTGTGAAGATATCTCTGAAGAAATTGCAGAAGCATATGTAAAAGAAAATATCGAACATCTCCATGAGGA